>JAICMS010000045.1 GCA_025929075.1 Propionibacteriales bacterium | reverse complement strand
CAGCTATCTGCCCTGGCCCGATCACGCGGGGCCGGCGCGCGAGCGCCGGCCCCTCTTGCTTATCAACTTGACGTACGTCGCGACCTTTGGTCGTCGTGTCGGAGCCTTCGTACAGGAGGTGGCCCTCAGCGGAGGATGCGGGATTCGAACCCGCGTGGGCTTGCACCCAACACGCTTTCCAAGCGTGCGCACTAGGCCACTATGCGAATCCTCCGCTGGAGAGGCTACCGGCTCGCCGTCGTCGTGCCGAAAGGCAGTGTGACGCGTGATGTGAAGGTGTGATCGCGCTGGTCGAGCGGTGTGCAGCGATCGCCAGGGAGCCAGGTGATGGCTCGTCGTGCGGACCTGGCCGACCGACGGCGTGGGGCACCGGGGCCAGAGGTCAGGGGGGCGATGGCGGCCGGCCCGTCGACGTACACTGCGACACAGCCCCTCGTGCGGCGGCATCTCGCCCAACTCCCCCAGGGCCGGAAGGCAGCAAGGGTCAGTGAGCTCTGCTGGGTGCACGAGGGGTCTTTCGTCGAGCCTTTCCCTGAGTCGACGGGGCAGACACCTGGTCGCCGGGGCAAGTTTCCCCCGTTAACGGGGAGCCCTCCCCGTAAACGGGGCAAGCACCTGAGGGCAGGCAGCCGGGGAAGCACCTGAGAGCAAAGCTAGGCACGCTGGTCGCCGGACTGTGCGCGAGCCGGGGCCGGTGTCGTGAGCCGGCGCTAAGGTCGTGGCGTGGATGCTCCCCTGGCCCTGTACCGGCGCTACCGGCCGGACTCGTTCGAGGACGTCATCGGCCAGGACCACGTCACCCAACCGCTGTCCAACGCCCTCGACAACAACCGCGTCCACCACGCCTATCTCTTCTCCGGGCCGCGAGGCTGCGGCAAGACGACCAGCGCCCGGATCATGGCCCGCGCGCTCAACTGCGAAAAGGGTCCGACGTCGACACCCTGTGGCAGCTGCGAGTCGTGCGTCGAGCTGGCCACAGGCGGCCCGGGTTCGATCGACGTGATCGAGATCGACGCCGCGAGCCACGGCGGGGTCGACGACACCAGGGACCTCCGCGAGAAGGCCATGTTCGGGCCGATGAAGGCGCGCTACAAGGTCTACATCATCGACGAGGCCCACATGGTCAGCACGCAGGGCTTCAACGCCCTGCTCAAGTTGGTCGAGGAGCCGCCCGCCCACCTGCGCTTCATCTTCGCCACGACCGAACCCGACAAGGTCATCGGCACCATCAAGTCGCGAACCCACCACTACCCGTTCCGCCTGGTCCCACCGAAGGTGCTCGGCGACTACGTGCTCGAGTTGTGCCGGCGGGAGGGCGTGACCATCGAGCCGACCGTCGTGCCGCTCGTCGTACGGGCCGGTGGAGGGTCGGTCCGCGACAGCCTGTCGGTGCTCGACCAGCTGATCGGCGGGTCGGGCTCCGACGGGGTCACTTATTCGCTCGCCACTGCGCTCCTCGGCTACACCCCCGACAGCCTGCTCGACGAGACCGTCGACGCGTTGGCGGCCGACGACGGGGCGACGGTGTTCGGCGTCGTCGACAAGGTGATCGAGTCGGGGCAGGACCCGCGTCGCTTCGCCGAGGACCTGCTCCAGCGGCTGCGTGATCTCGTCGTGGTCGCCGCCGTACCCGACGCCGCACCACGTGGTCTGCTCGATATCCCTGACGACCAGGCTGATCGCCTCGCCGGTCAGTCCGCTCGCCTGGGTCGGGCCGCGCTGACCCGGGCGGCCGACATCGTCAGCGCGGGTCTCACCGAGATGCGTGGCGCGACTGCCCCACGGCTGCTGCTGGAGATGATGTGCGCCCGCATCCTGCTGCCGGGCATCGACGACACAGCCGAGGGACTCGGCGCGCGGATCGAGCGGATCGAGCGTCGGCTGTCTGTGGTGGGTGACGCTGCCGGTACGTCGACCGGGCAGCCCTCGACGTCCGCGCCAGTGCCATCGCCGGAGTCGCCGCCGGAGTCACCGAAGACCGAGCCGTCACGTCGTGCCCGGAGCAGCGGTGCGAGCAGCGGCAGGAGCAAGGCGGCGGCTGTCGAGCCGCCTGAGCAGGTGGCCGACCCCGCGCCGGCCGAGTCGACGGTGGAAGCAGAGCCGGAGTCGTCGAGCCAATCTTTCGAAACGCCGGCGGGTGCACGCCAGAGCGACGACGGCGGCTCAACCGCTCGGGAGGCGACTGCGCCGGGCCAACTCGGACTGGTCGACGTACGCCGCCTCTGGCCGGGAGTGCTCGAGCGGGTAAAGGCCAAGAAGAAGTACGCCTGGATGCTGCTGAGCCAGAACGCCCAGGTCAAAGACCTCGAGGGCAACATCCTGACGATCGCGTTCGCCGGGCCCGGGCCGTGCAAGAACTTCCAGAGCGGAGACGCCAGCCGGGTGCTGCAGGAGGCGCTCGTCGAGGAGCTCGGTGTGGCGTGGCAGGTCGAAGCGATCATCGACGGTGCCACGACGGTGGGCGCCGGCGGTGGTCCTCGGGCGGCCGGCTCTCCGGCAGGTACGTCGACAGGTGCGCCGGCTGGCGGCGAGTCCGACCGGCTGGGCTCGAGCCCCGTGGCGGCCAGCGGGGCCGAGGGTGGGATCGGACCGAATGGGTCGCACGACGGATCGACGACGGGGGCAAGCCAGGGCGGGCCGAGCGACAGTGCCGCGGTCGTGGGAGAGGCCGCGGGCGGCGGCTCGACCGCAACCGCGACCGTTGGACGAGGCAAAGCGCAGGGCAACGGCTCCGACGCCGAGCTCAGTGCCGGGGCGGAGCGGGCTGGCGCCGGCACCCTCCCGGGAGTCGAAGAGATCCAGGCCGGGGGCGGCGATGGGCCGATAGCTTCCGCGGCGGCGGACCAGCCCGAAGGCGGCCGCGCCGCCGCCGGACCCTCGCGCGAAGGCCGCGACCCCAACGGCGGCGCGGGCGGCAGGTCCGAAGAAGGCGCGCGCCCGGCTGCCACCCCCGCGCCGACGCAGGGCAGTGCCGACGACTCGTTGCCGCGAGCCGATGACGAGGTGGTCGACGACCCGGCGCTCACCTCGCAGGAACTGCTCGCCCGCGAACTCGGCGCCCATCTCATCGACGAGAAGCCCACCAGCTGACCCCACGGACCCGGCCAGCTTCCAGCCGCCCTCATCTCCCCTCCCGACCGAACACCGCAGTGCCGCCACATAGCGGCAGAGTCGTCCCCGGTGCGGCGGCGTGACGGTCCGGCGTGGTTGGCTGGTCACCCACCCCCGCGAAGTGCGGGAAACTGGCGCGCTCGTCCCATTTGTCCGCCACTTTCCCGCAATTCGCGGCAAGGCGAGAGGAGGGCGGCGGTGTACGAGGGGATCGTCCAGGACCTGATCGACGAGCTCGGCAGGCTGCCCGGGATCGGGCCGAAGAGCGCCCAGCGGATCGCCTTCCATCTGCTCAATGCCGATGCCGTCGACGTACGCCGTCTTGCCGGCGTCCTCGTCGAGGTCAAGGCCAAGGTCCACTTCTGCGCGATCTGCGGCAACGTCGCCGAAGAAGAGCAGTGCCGGATCTGTCGCGACCCGCGCCGCGACACCACCGCGATCTGTGTCGTCGAGGAGCCCAAGGACGTCGTGGCGATTGAACGCACCCGGGAGTTCCGCGGCCGCTACCACGTGCTCGGTGGCGCGATCAGCCCGATCGAGGGCATCGGTCCCGACGAGCTGCGCGTCAAGGAGCTCATGCAGCGGCTCGCGAACGGCGACATCACCGAGGTCATCCTGGCGACCGATCCCAACCTCGAAGGCGAGGCCACGGCGACGTACCTCACCCGCATGCTCAAGCCGCTCAATGTCCGGGTTACCCGGCTTGCGAGTGGCCTACCGGTTGGGGGAGATTTGGAGTACGCGGACGAGATCACTCTCGGCCGCGCCTTCGAAGGGAGACGGTCCGTTGACGACTGACGGTGGGTCGATTGACGGTACGACGATGGAGGTCTCCAGCGACGTGGAGGTCTCCAGCGACGTGGAAGACCTGGCGCAAAGCATCGCGGACCAAGCGGAGAGCTTCCTGCTCGCCATCCGCGAGATCGCCAGCGACGGCGACCGCGGCACCGCGGTCCCTCTGCTGCTGCTCGAGGTCAGCCAGCTGTTGCTGGCCGGCGCGCGCCTCGGCGTACATGAGGACTTCGTCCCGACCGAGCGGTTCGAGCCCGACGCCGGCCCCGACCCCGACCTCGACGCGCTGCGCCAGCGGCTGGCGCTGCTGTTGGAAGGGGCCGACGACTTCACCGAGGTCTTCGACCCGTACGTCGACCCGCCGGAGCTCGTCCGCTCCCGGCTCTCCGACGACATCGCCGACATGGCGGCCAGCGTCGCCCACGGACTGCAGCACCACCGGGCGGGGAGCACCGCCGAGGCGCTGTGGTGGTGGCAGTTCTCCTACGTCTCCAGCTGGGGGCCCGAGGCCAGTGCCACCCTGCGAGCGCTGCAGTCGGTGATCAGCCACGACCGCCTCGACGCCGATGAGATCGGTGAGGCCGAGGCGGCGCGGGTGGCCGCCGCTGACGACATCTAGCCCGGGTCCGCTTCCGGCGCATCGGCGCTTCGGCGCCCCGCTGGTACGGCGATCCGTCCGGCTGGGGTCGCGGATTTCTCGCGTCGCGGGTCGGACGAATGGCGGTGCTGGCTCACTACACTGAGCCTGCACGTCTGATCCGATCCGCACCCGCCATGAAGGAGCCTTGACGTGGGCGTCGTGGTGCAGAAGTACGGCGGCTCCTCGCTTGCCGATGCGCAAGGCGTCAAGCGGGTGGCCCAGCGGATCGTCGCCACCAAGAAGCTCGGGCACGACGTCTGCGTCGTGGTCTCCGCGATGGGCGACACTACCGACGAGCTGCGCGACCTTGCCGAACAGATCAGCCCATTGCCCCCCGCCCGTGAGCTCGACATGCTGCTGACCGCCGGTGAGCGCATCTCGATGGCGCTGCTCGCGATGGCGATCGCCAATCTCGGTCAGACGGCGAGGTCGTTCACCGGCAGCCAGGCCGGCGTGATCACCGACTCCGCCCACGGTCGGGCCAAGATCATCGACATCACGCCGGGCCGGATCGAGTCCGCCCTCGCCGCCGGCGACGTGGCCATCGTTGCCGGCTTCCAGGGCGTCTCGATGGACACCAAGGACGTCACCACCCTCGGCCGTGGCGCGTCCGACACGACAGCCGTCGCCCTCGCCGCGGCGTTGGCGGCCGATGTTTGCGAGATCTACACCGATGTGGACGGCATCTTCACCGCCGACCCGCGCATCGTCCCGGCGGCCCGGCGGATCGACCACGCGTCGTACGAAGAGATGCTGGAGATGTGCGCCTGCGGCGCCAAGGTGCTGCACTTGCGCTCGGTCGAGTACGCGCGTACCCACGACATCCCGATCCACGTCCGCTCGTCGTTCTCCGACCGGCCCGGCACCTGGGTCGACAACCGCAGCGAGGTGGAGCCAGTGGAGCAGGCCATCGTCACAGGCGTGGCGCATGACCGCAGCGAGTCCAAGATCACGGTGGCCGGTGTGCCCGACAAGGTCGGCGAGGCGGCCCGGCTCTTCGAGGCGCTCGCCGACGCCGGCATCAACATCGACATGATCGTGCAGAACATCCCCGCTCCCGGCGGCACCAGCACCGATATCTCCTTCACCCTGCCGCGTGTCGACGGGCAGACCGCGATGGAGGCACTCGCCCGACTGCAGCCCGAGGTCGGGTTCGAGCAGCTGCTGTACGACGACAGGGTCGGCAAGGTGTCCCTGGTCGGCGCCGGCATGCGCACCCATCCCGGCGTCACCGCCCGGTTCTTCGCCGCCCTGGCCGCTGCCGGCGTGAACGTCGAGATGATCTCCACGTCGGAGATCCGGATCTCGGTCATCGTCGACGAGGACCAGGTCGATGCGGCCGTCGCCTCGGCCCACCACGCCTTCGACCTCGACGCCGCCGAGGTGGAGGCGGTCGTTTACGGGGGCACGGGGCGATGATTCCCCGCCGCCCGACGCTCGCCGTGGTCGGCGCCACCGGCGCTGTGGGCTCGGTGATGCTCGACCTGCTGTCGACCCGGGCCGACGTCTGGGGCGAGATCCGGCTGCTGGCATCGAGCCGGTCGGCCGGCCGAGTGCTGCGCTGTCGCGGCGAAGACGTCGCCGTACGAGA
The DNA here is from genome assembly GCA_025929075.1 of Propionibacteriales bacterium. Classification (GTDB taxonomy): domain Bacteria; phylum Actinomycetota; class Actinomycetes; order Propionibacteriales; family Nocardioidaceae; genus JAICMS01. The sequence continues at coordinate 10,379 of JAICMS010000045.1, read as the reverse complement.
GCTCACCGACGACGCGTTCGACGGGGTCGACATCGCCGTCTTCGACGTGCCGGAGGCGGCCGCCCGCGCTTGGGTCCCGGTCGCGGTCGGCCGAGGCGCCGTGGCAGTCGACAACTCCAGCGAGTTCCGCATGGCAGCTGACGTGCCACTCGTCGTACCGGAGGTCAACGCCTGGGCTGTCCGCAACCGGCCGCGCGGCATCGTCGCCAACCCCAACTGCACGACGCTGACGATGATCGACGCCCTGGGTGCTCTGCACGCGCGGTGGGAGCTGCGTGAGCTCGTCGTCGCGTCGTACCAGGCGGCGTCGGGCATGGGCCAGGCCGGCATCGATCGGCTGTACGACGAGGTCGAAGTCGTGTCGGGCAACCGCAGCCTCGGCCAGTCGCCGGGCGACGTACGGGGGCTGGTTGCCACAAAGCTCGGGACTGACTCGCCGTTCCCAGCGCCGCTCGCGCTCAACGTCGTGCCGATGGCAGGCTCGGTCGCCGAGGGAGGGTGGTCGACGGAGGAGTTGAAGGTCAGGAACGAGACTCGCAAGGTCCTTGGGCTGCCTGACCTGAAGATCTCCGCTACCTGCGTCCGGGTGCCCGTGCTCACCACACACTCACTGGCTGTGCACGCGGTCTTCGCTCATCGCGTCGACGTGGCGGAGGCGCGGCGAGCGCTGATCGAGGCGCCGAGCGTGGTGGTGATCGACGAGCCGGAGCGGGGGGAGTTCCCGACGCCGGCCGACGTAGTGGGCTCCGACCCGACCTTTGTGGGGCGGATCCGGCAGGCGCTGGATTTCCCGAACACACTCGAGTTCTTCGTATGCGGTGACAACCTCAGGAAGGGCGCAGCCCTCAACGCGATTCAGGTCGCGGAGCTTATCGCCGCCGAAATGGCGGCCCCGAGCCAAGCTATTTCAGGCGATTAGCTGGGTCACAGACCTGACATTGGGTGGTTCGTCCCCATCGGCCGAAATGACTATTGGGGGGCCGATCGGCCCAGCGTAGGGTGACCGAGTGGCTGAGCGACCGTTCAGCCGTTCGTACATGCTAAAGGGGTCCAAGCATGAGAATCCGCATGTCCAGATTGGCTGCTGCCGGCGTCGCCGCCGGTGTTGGTGTGGTCGGCGCGGCAGGTGCCGTGATGGCCGCTGGTGGTTGGGACAACCCGACCGCCGACAGCCCGCCGCACATCATCAAGTTCAGCGTCAACAAGTTCAACCATGACGGGCCCGGCTGCGGCTTGATCTGGGACGGCACCGGCACGACCGCTGTGGTGAAGCACGGCGACCCGGGCAAGCCGGGCGACCGCGGCTGCATCTCGGGTCAGAAGATCGACAACCTCGCCGCCGCGTTCCCGACCGGCCGCTCCACCTATGACGTCTGGGTGGGTGAGCCGAAGTCAGACATCACGCAGTACGGGCATGGCCCGTTCAAGGGCTGGGCGACGATCGTCGGCACCGACTCGCAGCCGCCGTCGTCGTACGACTTCGCGTTGACCAACAGCGCCTACAACGGTGCGACGATCTACCTGCAGTACGACCAGGCGCCGCCGCAGCTGTAGTCGACTGCACCAACCGGTCGAGTCACATCGATCGAACTGACAGCCCCGGCGGGGCGGTGTCCTCCCAGGCCACCTCGCCGGGGCTTTCGCTTGCCGCTTCGGGCGAAGCCGCTTGTGAGCTCCGTTTGTCCACGATTTCTTGGGGACACACGCAGTCGGGCTGACAGGATTTGAACCTGCGGCCTCGTCGTCCCGAACGACGCGCGCTACCAAACTGCGCCACAGCCCGAAGGGCAGCGAGTCTACCGTGCCGGGGTTTCGCCCCCCGAACCGCGCTGCCGGCCCACACCCGCCGCCGGCCGGGCAGTGAGGGTCACCAGCGTCGCCTCCGGATAGCAGCAGAAGCGATAGGGAGCGTATGGCGACGTGCCGCACCCGGCCGACACATGCAGCCACGCCTCCCGCTCGTCGACCCGGTGCCGGTGCAGACCTCGTGAGCGGCGGGTGTCGATGTCGCAGTTCGTCACCAGCGCACCGATGCCGGGCACCCGCACCTGGCCGCCATGGGTGTGCCCAGCGAAGATCGCCTCGTTGCCGGCGGCGGTGTAGGCGTCGAGCACCCGCAGGTACGGCGCGTGGCTGATGCCGAGTCGAACGTCGGCTGTCGGGTCGGCCGGTCCCGAGACGGCAAGCAGGTCGTCGTACCCCAGATGCGGATCGTCGACGCCGGTGAATGCAATCCGCACTCCGGCGACCGTTGCCTCGCCGCGGCGGTTCGTCAGGTCCTGCCAGCCCGCCTCGCTGAACGCGTCGCGCAGCATCCGCCACGGCAGCTGCGGTCCCTGCAGTCGCTTGCGGCCACCGTTGCGCTGGAAGTAGCGCAGCGGGTTCTTCATGACCGGCCCCCAGTAGTCGTTGGAACCGAGCACGAAGACGCCGGGCAGGTCCAGCAGGTCGCCCAGCGCGCCTGTCACTGCCGAGACCGCGTCCCGGTGGCTGATGTTGTCGCCGGTGTTGACCACTAGGTCGGGTCCGAGGTCGGCCAGCGAGCGCAACCAGCGCTGCTTCCCCCGCTGTGACGGCATCATGTGGATGTCGGAGACGTGCAGCACCTTGACCGGACCGCGGCCGGTGGGCAGGCACGGGATCTCGGCCCTACGCAGCCTGAAGGCCCGGACTTCGTAGCCCGCGGCATAGGCGAACCCACCGACCCCCACCGCTCCGACGCCGACGAGCGTCGTCACCACGGGCCGCATGGGACTAAGCGTTTCACACGCAAACCGCCCATCCGCGAGACTGGTGGCATGCCGACCATCAAGGAACGACTCCGCACCGAGCTCACCGCCTCGATGAAGGCTCGTAACGAGCTCCGGTCCTCGACGCTGCGGATGGTGATCACCGCGATCACCAACGCTGAGGTTGCTGGCAAGACGGCGCGCGAGCTCAGCGATGACGAGGTGACGGCGGTGCTCACGACAGAGCGCAAGAAGCGCCGGGAGGCCGCCGAGGCGTTCAGCGACGCAGGCCGCGACGAGCTCGCCGCAAAGGAGCGCGCGGAGGGAGAGATCATCGCTGAGTTCCTGCCCGAGCCGCTGTCACAGGAGCAGGTTCGCGACCTGGTGGCCAGCACCATCGCCGAGCTTGGCGTGGGCGGCGAGGGGATGCGGGCCATGGGCAGGGTCATGAGCGCGCTGACGCCTCAAACCCGCGGCCGCGCTGATGGCAGCGTGGTGTCAGCGGAGGTACGTCGTCAGCTCAGCTGACCGCTCGCTGGTCACCAACTCCGCTTGCCGAGAAGGCGCTACTGCACCGACACGCCGGCAACACCGGTGCGTTAGCGCCGTCTCGGCAGTTTCTCCGGACGGGGGGCGTGGCTAGTGGCCGTGGCCGCCGCCGCCACCTCCGCCGCCGTGGCCTCCACCTCCGCCGCCGTGGCCTCCACCTCCGCCGCCGTTACCTCCTCCACCGCCACCACCTGGTGGTTGGGTCGGCGGGGGTGGCGGTGGTGGCTGGCTCGGAGGAGGCGGTGGTGGTGGCACGTAGCCGCTGGAGATGTAGATGAGGATGGTCTGGCCGCTGAACCCGTGACCCGACGGCGTCGTGTAGGCCACTGTGCCCTGCGGTGCACTGGAACTGACCGTAGAGGCGATCTGCGGCCGGAAGCCGAGCTTGGTGAGCGCCCGGGCGGCGACCTGAGGGCTCTGCCCATAGAAGGACGGGATCTGGACCGGTTGCCCGGCGACGATCTTCGGGTCGGGCTTGACGAAGCTCGGGTTGGGCAGCAAGTGCTCGATCGCGTGCATGGCCTGGTACCAGATCGGCCCCGCGGTCCCGCCACCGGAGGCGAAGCTCACGAAGACGCCGTGCAGGGTCAGCCCGGTGACCGTGTGCGGCTTCAGGGTCGGCGTCACACCGGCGACCACGGAGGCCGCGGCCATGTTGGGTGTGTAGCCGATGAACCAGACCGACTTGGCATTGTCGGTGGTACCCGTCTTGCCTGCTGCCGGCTGGTTGAGCGCCAGCATCGAACCGGTTCCGCCGGGCTTCATGACTCCTTGCAGGACGGCGTTCACGCCGTCGGCCACGGCCGGTCGCAGCACCCGCTTGCAGGCCTCCTTGGGCAGCGGGATGGGATTGCCGTCGCGGTTGAGGATCTGGGCGACCGGCGTGGGCGGGCAGTAGACGCCGCGGTTGGCGAACGTCGCGTAGGCGCTTGCCATCGCTAGCGGGCTCTCGTCGGCCACGCCGAGCGTGAGGCTGGGCGCCTGGTCACCCGGCGGGAGGTTCATGCCCATGTCGTTGGCCAGGTGGAACGGCTCGCACAGGCCGGTCATCTGCTCCAGCTGGATGTAGAACGTGTTGACGGACGCGGCCGTGCCGGTCCAGATGTTGAAGGTGCCGGCCTCGCCCTCGTTGTGAACCGTCCACTTGGCGGTGCCGTAGGGCTGGCCGCTGCACGTCCGATAGTCGTGCTCACTGACCGTCTTCGGGTTCGGCGAGTAGAAATGGGTGGTCAGCGGGATGCCTTTGTTGATCGCCGTTGAGAGCACGAACGCCTTGAATGTCGACCCGGGCTGGAAGCCTGCTGCCCCTCCGTACTTCTTCGGGACGGTGAAGTTCAGCGCGGTCTGTCCCAGGGGCTTGTGGTTGCCCATCGGCCGTGACTGCGCTAGCGCTCTGACCGCGCCGGTGCCGGGCTGCACCATCGCCAAGGCGCCGATCGCGGGGTCCTTCGGGAGGACGTGGTCGCGGACGGCCTTGTAGGCGGCATGCTCGAAACGCGGGTCGAGGGTGGACTTTATGGTCAGCCCGCCGCCGTACACCAGCTGCTTGCGCTCGTCGGCAGTCGAGCCGAGCGCTGGGTCCTGCAGCAGGTAGCTGAGCAGGTAGTTGCAGAACCATGGCGCCGCGGAGGCGACGCAGCCGTTGGGGATGCTGGTGACGTGCAGGCCGAGGTCGCTGTTGAGCGCGTCGCGGGCCTGGTGCCGGGTGATGACGTGGAGCTGCAGCATCCGCTCGAGCACGGTGTTGCGCCGGTCGAGCGCCGACAGCCGGCTGTTAGTGGGGTCGTAGCTCGACGGGCTCTTCACCAGGCCGGCGAGCAGGGCAGCCTGCTGGAGGTTGAGCTTGTCGGCGGTGGTGTTGAAGTAGTGATGGGCGGCCGCCTGAACGCCGTACGCGCCATCGCCGAAGTACGCGGTGTTGAGGTAGTGCTCGAGGATCTGGTCCTTGGTGTAGTGGTCCTCGACCCAAACGGCGTAGCGGAGCTCGAGGAACTTGCGGGCGTAGCTGTCGGCCGTCGCGGCTCGCTGCTCCTTCTTGGTCGTCGCGTCCTCGAGCAACGTCATCTTGACCAGTTGCTGGGTCAGCGTCGAACCGCCTTGAACCGTCGCGTTGTTAGCCGAGTTGACGAGGAGCGCGCGGACCGTGCCCTGGATATCGATCGGGCCGTGCTGATAGAAGCGGGCATCCTCGATCGAGATGATCGCCTTCTGCATGTTCTCGGAGATATTGGCGAGATTGACGTAGACGCGGTTCTCGTCGTAGAACGTCGCCAGCTGGTTGCCCTGGTCGTCGAGTACGACGGTGCGTTCGCTCAACGGCTTGAAGTGCAGCTTGAGCGGGAAGTTCTGCATCGCCTGGGCGCTCTTGTCGGTCGCCTGCGTGGCCAAGCCGACCCACGGCAGCGCGAGGCCGGCCATCAGCACCCCCGACAGCACGCTGAGACCGATGATCACGATGAACTGGTGGACCAGCCCGCCCTCGTGGCGAGCCGGTCGGACGAGCCGAAGCATGCCTTTCAGCGTACGGGAACCGCTGGGAGTCAGCGCAAAACCGCTGGTCAACGCGGAGGTCGCGTGGGTGGAGCCCAGGTCGGGGACCAGGTTCTCCCTGCACCGTTCGTGGCATGAACGGCCCACCGGCGGCTAGCCCGAACGGACTAAAAAGGTTGAGCCGATCAGGTCTGCCCAGCGGGCGTAGTTTTCTCTAGCGTTATCGCTGCCTGTGGTGGCCAGACATGGCAACCCCCGCACACACGTTGTCTCTCGGTAGGGGACTGTCATGACTTGGAACGAGCAGTGGGCTGAATCCGCATCATGTCGAAGCGGGCGCCCGGACGAGCTCTTCGTCCGCGGCGCAGCACAGAACCGCGCGAAGGTGGTGTGCGGGCAATGCCCCGTACGCACCGAGTGCCTCGCTGAGGCGCTCGACAACAACATCGAGTGGGGCGTGTGGGGGGGCATGACCGAGCGCGAGCGTCGGGCCCTGCTCCGCCGCCGCCCGAACGTTCGCTCGTGGCGGCGGCTGCTGGAGGCCGCTCGCGAGCAGCACACCGCGGTGCCTGCCGTCGTGGCGGGCCGCGCCGTCGGCTGACCCGTCTTCCTCCTCGGTGCGTCCGGCTGGCGCCGGGCCGCTGGCGGTCGGACGAATGCGCCGCCAGTCAGGCGATGAGTAGGTCGCCGATCTCGCGCAGCGCCTCGAGGTCGTGCACGTCAGTCGGCAAGGCAGGGATCGTCGCCGTCCGGACGCCCGGATGAGCCCCCGCAAACCTCCGCCGTACTGCCCGCTCGCGAGCCGCCCGCTCCAGCCGCCGGGCGTGCAGCCGGAGCAGCGCCGCGGTGAGGCGCTCGTCGTCCAGGCGTTCGGCACCCGCGAGCGCCGCCTGTGCCGAGATGCCGCCGGTGGCACCGTCGGTGACCCGGTTGAGCACGAGGCCGGCGAGCGGCATGCCCTCCGCTTCGAGCCGTTCGACGAAAAAGGCCGCCTCCCGCAGCGCGTCAATATCCGGTGAAGCGACCACAACGAAGGCCGTTTGCGGTGCCTTGAGCACCTGGTAGGTCTGCTCGGCCCGCGCCCGGAAGCCACCGAACAGTGCGTCGAACGCCGACACGAACGTCTGCACATCCCGCAGCATCTGGCCGCCGAGGATTTTGCTCAGCACGCCGGTGACGACGGAGATGCCGGCAGTGAAGACGCGCGCCGGCCCGCGAGCCGGTGCCAGCAGGATCCGGATCAGCCGCCCGTCGAGGAAGGACGACAACCGCTCCGGCGCGTCAAGGAAGTCGAGCGCCGACCGGGAGGGCGGCGTGTCGACGACGATGAGGTCCCAGCGGCCGTCGCGCCCCGGTTCGCCCGAGAGGTGAGTGCGCAGCTGGCTGAGCTTTTCCATCGCCATGTACTCCTGCGTACCGGCGAACGAGCTCGACAACGCCTGGTAGAAGGGGTTGGCGAAGATCTGCTCGGCCTTGTCCGGGCTGGCATGCGCCTCGACGACCTCGTCGAAGGTCCGCTTCATGTCGAGCATCATCGCGTCGAGCCCGCCGCCGGTTGACGTGTCGACACCGCGCACCGGGCGAGGCGTGTTGTCGAGCTGCTCCAGCCCGAGCGACTGGGCGAGTCGGCGGGCGGGGTCGATGGTCAGTACGACGACCCGCCGGCCGCGTTCGGCAGCTCGCACGCCCAACGCCGCTGAGGTGGTCGTCTTACCGACGCCGCCGGACCCGCAGCAGACGACGATGTGGACGCTGTGGTCGTCGAGCAGGGCGTCGATGTCGAGCGGTGTTACGTCGGACAGCCGACCGGTGAACGGCCCGATCCGGAACCGGACCCCGCGGCCCGGCGCCTGATCACCGCTCCTCCTGCGCCGGCCCTGCTCGTCGCCACGGGCCATCAGCGGATCACCGTCGCGGGTGCCGGCGTACTCGCTGCTGTATCGAGGCGCATCAGCTGATCGCCTCGCAGTCGCGGAGCCGGTCCGCGAAGTCGTAGAGGGTTCCGAGGTCGACTCCTTCGGAAACCTCGGGCAGCTCGACGATCGGGCAGCCGGTGTCCTGGAGCCGACGCCGCTGCTTGGCCTCGATGGCGACCCGTTCGGCATGCTGGCGAGCCTCGTCCTCCAGCGCCGCCAGGGCGGAGTCACCGCCGTTGATGCCGGCCTCCTTGAGGGCCGAGCCGATCCGCTGCAGGTCGAGGCGGCCGTTGCGAGCGTTGGCGAGCTCGGTCTTGGTGAGCTCGGACTCGCGGGCGAAGTTGACCACGATCCCGCCGACCGCCAGCCCGATGTCATGCATCTCGTCGTAGGAGTCGAGCACCTCTTGCACGGGCATCTCCTCGAGTGACGAAACGAGTTGCACGCGGGTCTGAGGCGACCGGAGGAAGTCCATGATCGAGGTGGCCTGGTTGCGGATCGGGCCGACCTTGGCGATCCCGGCCACGTCGCTGTTGACGTTGAGGAAGCGGCCGACCCGGCCGGTGGGGGGCGCGTCGAGGACGATGGCGTCGTAGACGGGCCGTTCGTGTTTGCGCCGGCGAGCCGCTTCGTAGACCTTGCCCGTGAGCAGTACGTCGCGGGCGCCGGGCGCGATCGTCGTGGCGAAGTCGACGACGCCGAACTTGTCCAGCAGCTTCCCGGCCCTGCCCAGGTGGTAGAAGATCTGCAGGTACTCCAGGAAGGCGGCCTCTGCGTCGATGGCCAGGGCCCAGACCTGGCCGCCGTCGGGGGCTACGGCGACCCGCCGCTCGTCGTACGGCAACGGCGCGACGTCGAAGACCGAAGCGATCCCTTGTCTGCCTTCGACCTCGCAGAGCAGCACCCGCTTGCCGCCGGCCGCCAGCGCGAGTGCGAGCGCGGCCGCCACGGTGGTCTTGCCGGTGCCGCCCTTGCCGGTCACGATGTGCAGCCTGACCTGTTGTGCGCGGGACGAGTCGCCGTCAGATCCTGTCCGGGATCGACGAGGCGGGCGGGCCATTCCTTGAGCGTACCGACGCGTTGACTGGCCGATGTCGGCCGCGGAGGGGTGGCCGACGGTGCGGTCGGACGAATCCGGAGAGTCGGAGGCGATGGAGTAGGTTGCCGGTGTTCGGGCGTCCGCCGGGTCAGCGGTCAGGAGGGTTCGTGGACAAGGTCGTGGCAACCGCCGCTGAGGCGGTCGCCGACGTGGCCAGCGGCTCGTCGTTGGCGGTCGGCGGGTTCGGGCTGTGCGGGGTGCCGAGCGTGCTGATCCAGGCGATCCTCGAGTCCGGCGCGACCGATCTCGAGGCCGTGTCCAACAACTGCGGCGTGGACGAGTGGGGCCTCGGTGTGCTCCTGCGCAACAAGCGCATCAAGCGGATGGTGTCGTCGTACGTCGGGGAGAACAAGGAGTTCGAGCGCCAGTATCTGCATGGCGAGCTCGAGGTCGAGCTGACCCCGCAAGGGACGCTGGCCGAGCGACTGCGTGCGGGTGGCTCCGGAATCCCGGCGTTCTACACCGCGACCGGCGTCGGCACGCAGGTTGCGGAGGGTGGGCTCCCGTGGCGGTACGACGACAGCGGCAACGTGGTGACGTCGAGCCCGGCCAAGGAGACGCGCGAGTTCGAGACGCCTGACGGGTCGCGGGCGTTCGTGCTCGAGCGGGCGATCGTGACCGACTTCGGGCTGGTCCGGGCCTGGAAGGGCGACCGGCACGGCAACCTGATCTTCCGGATGTCGGCGCGGAACTTCAACCCGCTGTGCGCGATGGCCGGTCGGGTGACGATCGCCGAGGTCGAGCACCTCGTCGAGCCGGGCGAGCTGGAGCCCAACGCCGTGCACCTGCCGGGGGTCTTCGTCCAGCGGGTGCTGCCGCTGACGCCGGAGCAGGTCGACGAGAAGCGGATCGAGAAGCGCACGGTCCGGTCGAAGGGAGCGCAGAGCTGATGCCCTGGACGCGTGAGCAGATGGCGGCCCGGGCGGCATCGGAGCTGGAGGACGGCGCCTACGTCAACTTGGGGATCGGGCTGCCGACGATGGTGCCGAACTATGTCCCGGACGACGTCGAGATCGTGCTGCAGTCGGAGAACGGCATCCTCGGTGTGGGCGCCTACCCGGTCGAGGGCGACGAGGACGCCGACCTCATCAACGCCGGCAAGGAGACCGTGACGCTACGGCCGGGGGCGGCGTTCTTCGACTCGGCGACATCGTTCGGGATGATCCGCGGCGGCAAGATCGATGCGGCCATCCTCGGCGCGATGCAGGTGTCCGCCCACGGAGACATCGCGAACTGGATGATCCCCGGCAAGATGGTCAAAGGCATGGGTGGCGCGATGGACCTGGTCCACGGCGCGAAGCGAGTGATCGTGCTGATGGAGCACACAGCCCGCGACGGCTCGTACAAGATCGTCACCGAGTGCTCGCTGCCCTACACCGGCAAAGGCGTCGTGCAGCGGATCATCACCGACCTGGGCGTGATCGATGTGACCGACGATGGGCTCATATTGCGCGAGCTGGCGCCTGAGGTCAGCGAGGACGAGATCCGTCAGCGGACGGAGCCGCCGCTAACCGTCTCTCTCACCGCCTGACGCAGCGCCGCGCCGAACGGGCGAAAGCCTGACGGGCCGACCGGTTGACCGATACCGTGCCGCCT
>JAICMS010000192.1 GCA_025929075.1 Propionibacteriales bacterium | reverse complement strand
CGGCCTGTACCTCTACGCAGCGGCCGAGACGCTGGGCATCGACCGCGCAGATCTGATCGACATGCTGATCGACGGTCGGCAGAAGTACTCCTCGATCTTCAACTACCCCACCCTCACGTGGGCCGACATGGGCGCGATCGGCTGGCTCGTCGACGGCGCGGCGATCGTCAACCAGGTGCCCCTGTGTCGCTGCTCCTACGGTCCCTACGCGCGGGCGATGATCCGGATCTGCAAGGAGGAGTCCTTCCACCAGCGTCAGGGGTTCGAGATCCTCGACACGCTCTCGCACGGTACTGCTGCACAGCATGCGATGGCCCAGGACGCCGTCGACCGCTGGTGGTGGCCGAGCCTGATGATGTTCGGTCCGTCAGACGCGGATTCGACCCACTCCGAGCAGTCGATGAAGTGGGGGGTGAAGCGGTTCAGCAACGACGACCTCCGGCAGCGGTTCGTCGACATGACGGTCCCGCAGGCGCAGGCGCTCGAGCTCACCCTTCCTGATCTGGACCTGCAGTGGAACGAGGACCGCGGTCACTACGACTTCGGCGAGATCGACTTCAGTGAGCTCTTCGAGGTGATCAAGGGCAACGGTCCGTGCAACGCGCAGCGGATGGCGCATCGCCGGCGTGCCCACGAAGAAGGTGCCTGGGTCCGGGAGGCGGCAGCGGCCTACGCCGCCAAGCACGCCAGTCGCCGTACGGCGACAACCGCGGCATGACCGCGGAGCGGGCCGACTGGCCGCTGTGGGAGGTGTTCGTCCGGGCCAAGCGCGGGCTCAACCACGTCCACGTCGGCAGCCTGCATGCGCCCGACGCGCAGATGGCGCTGCGCAATGCGCGCGACCTCTACACCAGGCGGCAGGAGGGTGTGTCGATCTGGGTGGTTTCCGCCGGCGACATCACCGCCAGCAGTCCCGACGAGAAGGACGCGTTCTTCGACCCGGCCGGCGACAAGGTCTACCGGCATCCGACGTTCTACCACGTGCCGGAGGGTGTGCAGCACCTGTGACGATGCCCGACCTCGCGGTCTATGCGCTGCGGCTGGGCGACGATGCTCTGGTCTTCGCCCAACGGCTCGGTGAGTGGATCGCGGCCGCCCCCCAGCTCGAGGAGGATGTCGCGCTGGCCAACATCACCCTCGACGAGTTGGGTCAGGCGCGGTCGCTGCTGAGTTATGCCGGCGAGGTCGAGGGCGCCGGCCGCGACGAGGACGCGTTCGCGTACTTCCGTGACGAGCGCGACTTCGTCAACGTCCAGCTCGTGGAGCGCGACAACGGCGACTTCGGGTTCACGATCGCCAGGCTGCTGGTCGTGTCGGCGTACCAGCATGAGCTCTACGACCGGCTGGTGACATCGGCCGATGCGACGCTCGCCGCGATCGCGGCCAAGGCGGTCAAGGAGGTCGCCTACCACCGCGACCACGCCACCCAGTGGACGCTCCGGCTCGGCGACGGCACCGATGAGTCGCACGGCCGGATGCAGGCCGGCCTCGACGGTGTCTGGCCGTATGTCGACGAGCTGTTCTCCGGCGACGAGCTCGACGCCCGGCTCGTCGAGCACGCGGTCGGCGTCGACCCCGCATCGCTGCGGGAGCCGGTGCTCGGCTACGTGCGGGGCGTGCTGGGTGAGGCGACGCTGTCCGAGCCCGAGCCGACGACCCGCTACAGCGGCGGACGCAAGGGGATTCACACCGAGCAGATGGGCTATCTGCTCGCCGAGATGCAGCACGTGGCCCGATCGCACCCGGGGGCGACGTGGTGACGGATGCAGCGACGAGCAGGCCGGCTGACGGTGGCGTTTGTGTCGGTGGGACCGACGACGCCGTTCGGGCCCGCGAGGCGGTGGCCGTGGTGCCGGACCCCGAGGTGCCGGTCCTGACGATCGACGACCTCGGCGTGCTCCGCCAGGTCGAGGTCGACGACGACGGCCGGGTCGAGGTGGTGATCACGCCGACGTACTCAGGCTGTCCGGCGATGGACACGATCGAGGCCGACATCCGGTCGGCTCTGGTGCGAGCCGGCTTCGGCGATGTGTCAGTACGACGGGTGCTGTCGCCGGCCTGGACCACCGACTGGATGAGCGAAGAGGGCAAGCGGAAGCTGCTCGAGTACGGGATCGCCCCGCCAACTCCGCGAGGGAGCGGACCGGTGTCCCTCGCGTTGTCGGTGCGCTGTCCGCAGTGCGGCTCAATGAACACCGAGGAGCTCAGCCGGTTCGGCTCCACCGCTTGCAAGGCGCTCTGGCTCTGTCGGGAGTGCCGCGAGCCGTTCGATTACTTCAAGGCACACTGATGGCGGTCACCCGGATCGAGCGCAAGCCGCGCCGCGCGACGTTCCATCCTTTGCGAGTCGCGGAGATCACGCCGCTCACCGACGATGCCGTGCGCATCGGCTTCGAGGTGCCGGCGGAGCTCGCGCAGGACTTCCAGTTCGTTCAGGGGCAGCACCTCAACATCCGCACGTCGCTGGCCGGTGACGACGTGCGGCGGTCGTACTCGATCTGCTCAGCCGCGGACAGCGGCAAGCTGCAGATCGGCGTGAAGGTGCTGCCGGGCGGCCACTTCTCCGGGTTCGCGGCGGGCACGCTCAAGGTCGGCGACCTCCTCGACGTGATGACGCCGATGGGCCGCTTCTTCACCGAGCTCGACCCGGCCAACACCAACACCTACTGCGCGATCGCAGCGGGGAGTGGCATCACGCCGATCCTGTCGATCATCGCGACCACGCTCGATCAGGAGCCGATGAGCCGGGTTACTTTGCTCTACGCCAACCGGTCGACGCGCACCATCATGTTCCTCGAGGAGCTCGAAGACCTCAAGAACCGCTATCCCGACCGGTTCCAGCTGATCCATGTGCTGAGCCGCGAGGCGCAGGATGCGGAGCTCCTGTCGGGTCGGCTCGACGCCGCTCGGCTCACCAAGATCACCGAGACGCTGGTGCCGGTGGAGACCGTCGACGACTGGTTTCTCTGCGGGCCGTACACGATGGTGGAGATGCTGCGCGACACGCTCGTGGAACTGGGCGTCGACAAGCGGCACATCCATTCCGAGCTGTTCCACGTCGACACCACGCCGCCGGTCCGCCGTACTACCGAGCAGGCAGAGGGGGCCGGCTCGGAGGTGACGATCCGCCTCGACGGCCGGCGGTCGACGTTCCATCTGCTGCGTGACGACGTTCCGGTGCTGGATGCGGTGCTGCGGGTGCGCTCCGATGCGCCGTTCGCGTGCCGG
>JAICMS010000132.1 GCA_025929075.1 Propionibacteriales bacterium | reverse complement strand
GCGACGGGCAGGCTGCCGCCCTCGCAGAAGTCGTTCTGCACGTCGACTACGACTAGCGCCCGCTCCACGTCCAGCTCCGTTTCGATGTCTCGTGCGTACGGCGACGCCCTGGGCATCCACCGTAACGCCGGTCACCGGCGGTCCTGGTCGGCCGGCGGCGACAGGTACTCGGTCTCGATCGCGGGTTCGCCGCGGCTCAGCTTGCGCGCCTCCAGGGGCAGCTCGGCGAGCGCATCGGCGTGCCGTGCCCTCGCGTCGGCAAGCGGCTCGTGACCCACGACCTCGCCGGCCCTGACGAGCTGGCGCAACAGCGGCCGGTCGTCGCCGTCGTCGATCGGCATCGAGCCGATGCCGATCACCTCCGCCTCCGCCACCCCTTGCGCGTCCCGGCGGCGGAGCGCCCACTTGCGGCCGCCGATCGTCTCCTTGTGCAGGCTGGCCTTGGCGACCGAAACCAGCGGTGCGGTGGGGTCGTCGCTGCCGCTTCGCGCAACGAGCTTGTAGACGAACCCGCACGTCGGATGGCCGGACCCGGTGACCAGGGAGGTGCCGACGCCGTACGCGTCCACCGGCGCGCCGGACAGTGCGGCGATCGAGAACTCGTCGAGGTCGCCTGTCACCACGATCCGCGTCTTGGTCGCCCCCAGTCGGTCGAGCAGGTCGCGCACCTCACGGGCCAGCACCCGCGTCTCTCCGGAGTCCAGCCGCACGGCGCCGAGGTCCGAGCCGGCCACCTCGACGGCCGTGACCACTGCCCGTTCGATGTTGTACGTGTCGACGAGCAACGTCGTATTCGCGCCGAGCGACTCGATTTGCGCGACGAAGGCGTCCCGCTCGGCGTCGTGGAGAAGCACGAAGGAGTGCGCGGCGGTGCCGGTGGTGGGGATGGCGTAGTCCAGCCCTGCCTGCAGGTTCGATGTGGCGTCGAAGCCGGCGACGTACGCGGCTCGCGCCGCTGCGACTGCAGCCCACTCGTGCGTACGCCGAGAGCCCATCTCGATGCAGGGCCGGCCCTCGGCGGCGGTCGTCATCCGGGAGGCGGCGGCGGCGACGGCGCTGTCGTGGTTGAGCACCGAGAGGACCAGCGTCTCGAGGACAACGGCCTCCGCGAAGGTCGACTCGACAACAAGGATCGGGCTGCCCGCGAAGTAGACGTCGCCCTCTCCGTATCCCCAGATGTCACCCCCGAACCGGTAGTCCGCCAGCCAGCCCAGCGTGGCGGCGTCGAGGATCCCGCTGTGCTCGAGGAACTCCAGGTCGATATCGGTGAAGCGAAAAGCCTCCAACGCGTCGAGGATGCGGCCGGTGCCGGCGACGACGCCGTACCGGCGTCCAGCAGGAAGGCTGCGCGCGTAGACCTCGAAGACGCTGCGCCGCTGTGCGGTGCCCGAGCGCATGGCGGCCTGCACCATGGTCAGCTCGTACTGGTCGGTGAGCAACCCGGTCGGATGCACGGTCCACAGACTACGCAGGGCGCGGTTGTCGGGGTGGATGCTGCCGAGCGGCTGCGGGACAATGACCGCGATGACCTCTGCACCAGAGTCCGCGACGATCGAACGCCCCGCCGGCGACGAGCGGGTGCAGCCGGACGTCCCTTGGGTCACGCTGGTCTGGGACGACCCGGTCAACCTGATGTCCTACGTCACCTTCGTGTTCACCGACTACTTCGGCTACTCCCGCCCCAAGGCGCAGCGGCTGATGTTGCAGGTGCACAACGAAGGCAAGTCGGTCGTGTCGACCGGGAGCCGCGAGGAGATGGAGCGAGACGTGCAGGCGATGCACTCCTACGGCCTGTGGGCCACCTTCCAGAAGGCCGATGCGTGAGTCACTTCAGGTCGCGGCGCAAGGGACGGATCCACGGCCAGCTGCCTCCGTACGCCGCCGGGTTGCTCGCCAACCTCGCGCGACAGCTGATCGAGCTGCTGAGCGACGGTGAGGCAGACCCGGAGCGGACTGCTCTCGAGGAGGACCCGCTTGAGGCGCTGCTGACGCCCGACCACCCGAGGGAGACCCCCGACGACCCGGCCCTGCGGCGGCTGCTGCCCGACGCACACCGCGGCGACCCTGAGGCGGCGGCGGAGTTCCGGCGCTTCACCGAGTCGGCGCTGAGGAGGCAGAAGATCGACGACGCCCGTGAGGTACTCGCGCAGATCGGCGACGTGGAGCAGGTTGGCGGCTCCGACGTGGAGTTCGAGCTCGACGCCGACTCGACCCGGGCGTGGATGCGCTGCCTGACCGACCTGCGGCTGACGCTGGCCGAGCGGCTGGGCGTCACCGCCGACGACGAGGACTACTGGTCCTCGCTGCCCGACGACGATCCGCGTCAGGGCGTCTACGAGATCTACAGCTGGCTCGGCTACCTGCTCGAGTCCCTCCTCGACGCCGCCCAACACTGAGCGCCGCAAGCGAGCCTCACCCGCTCTGACAACCGCGGCGCGGCAGCACGCCTTGTATCCACAGGACAGCGCTGGTTCCTGGTCGGCCGGCTTCCTCGCGGCCAGGGTGGCTGCGTGTCCTCAATCGCGACGGGCAGGTACGACGACGCCGGGCCGCCAACCGAGCTCAGCACCTTGGTGGGCGCCCAGGCTGGCGTCGTGTCCCGCGGCCAGCTGCTGGAGCTCGGCCTGACCGACTCGACCGTCAAAGCCCACCTGAAAGCAGGCCGGTGGCAGCGGGTCCACACCGGCGTGTTCGCGACCTTCACCGGTGACCTATCCGAGCTGGCAGCCATCTGGGCGGGTCTGCTTGTTGCCGCCCCTGACGCGGTGGTCAGCCACGCGACAGCGCTGCGGCTGTTCGGCATGCGCGGCCTCCCAGACGACGGCCGCATCCACGTCAGCGTCTCCCACCAGCGCCAGATCGGCGCGAAGCCGGGCCTTGTTGTTCACCGTCGGTGTCGGCTGGCGGCCGTGGTGCATCCCAGCAGGCAACCACCGTCAGTCCGACTCGAAGACGCGGTGCTCCACGTAGCGGCGGCTCCCGACCAGGACGGACGCCAGGCGGGACGCATCGCGGTCATCGCCGACGTGTGTCAACAGCGGCTGACGAACGTGACGAGGCTGCGAGCGGCGCTCGACCTGCTTCCGGTCCTGCCTGGTCGCCGTACCTTGGCTGGTGTCCTCGATGACGTGGCTGTCGGTGCGCACTCCTATCTCGAGTTGAGCTACCTGCGGCGGGTGGAGAAGGCGCACGGACTGCCGCGAATGGAGCGGCAGGCGGCCGCCTCGGTGGGCGGGCGCAGGATCTGGCGCGACGGCTGGTATCCCGAGTTCGGCGTCGCCCACGAACTCGACGGCCGGCTCGGCCACGAGTGGTCCACCGATCGACGTCAGGACCGCCTCCGTGACCTCACTGCCGCCGGTGAGGGGCTGATCACGGTGCGCCACGGCTATGCAGACGTGGTCGACGAGCCATGTCTCACCGCCCACCTGGTGGCCGCGGTCCTGCAGGCACGTGGGTGGACCGGCCGTCCGCGCCGCTGTGGCAAAGCTTGTCGCCTCCCCGGATTGGGGTAGCAAGGCCAGACCCGGTGACTTGTTGGTCGCCATAGCGCCCACTAACTCACCGGCCTTGCGAGTCGGGGCCTGGGGGACGTGGCGGCCGGTCTCGAGGGCGGAGTGTGGCGTGGGTCGCACTGCGCCCGAGGGGCCGGGCTGTCGTCGTACCCTCGAACGATGGGCGACGCGCCGATCGGCATCTTCGACTCCGGCTTCGGGGGGCTGACCGTGGCGCGCGCGGTGCTCGACCAGCTGCCGCACGAGCCGATCATCTATCTCGGCGACACGGCTCGGCAGCCCTACGGGCCCAAGCCGATCGGCGAGGTGCGCGAGTATGCGCTGGAGTGCCTCGACCACCTCGTCAGCCTCGGCGTGAAGGCGCTCGTCATCGCCTGCAACTCCGCCAGCGCGGCCATGCTCCGCGACGCCCGTGAGCGCTACCCGGTACCGGTGGTCGAGGTCATCTTCCCGGCGGCGCGGCGAGCGGTGGCGGCAACGCGCAACGGTCGAGTAGGAGTGATCTGTACGGCGGCGACCAAGGCCTCGATGGCCTATGAGGACGCCTTCGCGGCGGCGCCTCAGGTCCGGCTGACGACGAGAGCATGTCCACGGTTCGTGGAGTTCGTCGAGCGCGGTGTGACCGGGGGGGCGGAGCTGATCTCGCTGGCGCATGAGTATCTCGACCCGCTGGTTTCCGATGGCGTCGACACCCTCGTGCTCGGCTGCACGCACTACCCCCTGCTCACCGGCGTGATCTCCTACGTGATGGGCGATGGCGTCATGCTCGTCTCCAGCGCGGAGGAGACCGCCAAGGACGTCTATGCGCTGCTGGCAAGGGAGGGGCTCGAGCGGCCGGCGGGTCTGGAGGCACCGCAGCACCGGTTCCTCACGACAGGGGAGCCGGAGCAGTTCCGTGAGATCGGCGGCCGGTTCCTGGGGCCGGAGCTCGAGGCGGTCGACCAGTTTGCCTGGGTCGGCGCATGAAGATCACGGTCGTCGGCTGCTCCGGGTCGTTCCCCGGGCCGGACTCGGCGGCCTCCTGCTACTTGGTCGAGGCGCCCTACCAGGGAGACGTGTTCCACATCGTGCTCGACCTGGGCAGCGGAGCGATCGGCGCGCTGCAGAACTACGTCGACCTTGGCAGCGTCGACGCGATCGTGCTCTCGCACCTGCATGCCGACCACTGCCTGGACCTCTGCGGCTTCTACGTCGTCAGCAGATATCGCCCGACCGGGCCGCTGCGGCGCATTCCCGTCTACGGCCCGGAAGGGACTGCTGAGCGGATGGCGAAGGGCTACGACATCGACCCCCACCCCGGCATGTCTCGCGAGTTCGACTTCCGCGGCTTCCCATCGGGGGAACTGCAGCTGGGGCCGTTCACGCTCGTGGCCGAGGAGGTGCAGCACCCGGTCACCGCCTACGCGATCAAGCTGTCCGACGGACAGTCGACCTTCGTCTACTCCGGTGACACGGCGGCCTGCGGCACCTTGGAGTCGCTGGCCGACCACTGCGACCTGTTGCTCGCGGAGGCGTCGTTCATGGAGGCCGACGACAACCCGCCCTGCCTGCACATGACGGGCAGGGAGGCGGCCCAACTCGCCGAACGGTCTCGGGCCGGTCAGCTGGTGCTCACGCACATCCCGCCGTGGCATGACCGGAATCAGGTGCTTGCCGAGGCCAAGCCCCACTTCGCCGGTGAGGTGCTGCTCGCCGAGCCCGGCCTGACGCTGAAGATCTGACCTGCTCGCCAGCCGCGTGTCCCGCCCGACGGGCCGCTGCGGTCGGCGCAGGGGAGCGCCGCGGTGTCGTGTCCCAAGCGCTCGATAAGGTCGCGCCATGACCAGAGCTGACGGCCGCGCTGCCGACGAGCTTCGCCCGGTTAGCCTGACGCGCCATTGGCTCGACCACGCGGCTGGCTCGGTGCTCGTGGAGTTCGGGCGCACAAGGGTGCTCTGTGTCGCCAGTGCCTCCGTCGGCGTACCGCGTTGGCGTCGAGACAGCGGGCTCGGCTGGGTGACCGCCGAGTACGCCATGCTGCCGAGCTCGACCAACACCCGCACCGAGCGGGAGTCGGTGCGCGGCCGCATCGGCGGTCGCACCCACGAGATCTCGCGGCTGATCGGGCGCGCGCTGCGTGGCGTCGTCGACTACAAGGCGCTCGGCGAAAACACCATCGTGCTCGACTGCGATGTTCTCCAGGCCGACGGCGGCACTCGTACGGCGGCGATCACCGGCGCCTATGTCGCGCTAGCCGATGCGGTGGCCCACCTCGGCGAGCGTGGCGCACTGTCTGGCGAGGCGCTCAAGGGGTCAGTCGCCGCCATCTCGGTCGGGATCATCGACGGCGAGCCGCGGCTCGACCGCCCGTATGAGGAGGACGTCCGGGCCGGCACCGACAAGAACGTCGTGATGACCGGTGAAGGCGCCTTCGTCGAGGTGCAGGGAACCGCCGAGGAGCGGCCCTTCGACCGCTCACAGCTCGACGTGCTGCTCGACCTCGCGGCCAAGGGGTGCGCCGAGCTGACCCGCCTGCAGCGAGCCGCGCTCGACGCCGGATGAATGAGCAGCCGCGACCACCGGCGCGTGTCGTGCTGGCGTCGCACAACGCCAAGAAGGTCGAGGAACTGGCCCGCATCCTGGCGGCCGCCGCGCCAGACATCGAGGTGCTCGGACTCGACGATCTCCCGCCGTACGACGAGCCGGCCGAGACCGAGGCGACGTTC
>JAICMS010000193.1 GCA_025929075.1 Propionibacteriales bacterium | reverse complement strand
GGCCGCACGAGGGGGCGGCTGGGCGACCGTACGCCGGTCGTCGGCCAGCCGACGGGTCAGCCCGACCCGGTCCAGGTGGGCCAGCAGCGGCAGTGCCACCCGACGGCTGGTATCCAGCGCACGACGCGCCTCGCTGGCGGTGAAGGGCTGTGGCAGGTCGAGGAGGCGACTGACGGCCAGTCGGTCGGCGCCCGGCAGTAACACGACTCCGTCGGCGAGCCGAAGCAGCAGGCCGGCCCGTGCGGCGGCGGCCGCCGCCTTGGCGTCCAGGCCGACCTCGGCAAGCCGGGCGGCGTCCGGCGCGGCGAACGGGCGCTCGGCCAAATCCGCCGTGAGCGCCGCGACCGCCTCCGTCACCGCTTGCGGCACCTCGTCCGCGGGGTGCCGGGTGACCCGGCCGGCTTCCACCCGGCAGTCCGCCGGCAGCACGACGGTCAGCAGCTCGGCTGCGGGAAGGCCGAGTTTTCTCACGGCGGCTGCCACGGGCAGCCCGGGGTCGAGCGGATGGTGACTGTCGTGCTGCTCCACGGCCGCGGCCAACTGGGCGGTGAGGGTGTCGACACGTCGCTCGTCGATCAGCCAGTCGCCCGCTGATCGGATGCCGCTGTCGCCAGTCGGCTGGGTCTCGAGGTGGACGCCGAGGCGCCGCAGCGTCGACGTCGACACGAGTCCCCGTCGCCGTACTTCCGCAGCGACGTCGGGCTGTCCGGACGCGGTCGCCAACTCAGCTCCCCGGCGAGCCGCCGCGCCACGGCGCCGCAAGGCGGGCGGCTGGGGGTCGAGGACAGTCACCCCCCACAGGCGCCGGCTGCCGGGGTCGCGCAGCAGGGCGCGGTCGCCGATGCGGAGCGGGAGCGGACGATCGAGCGAGATCCGCGAGGTGTCGGAGCCCAGGGGCCGCTGGTGCGTGCCGACCGCGGCGGCGCCGATGTGCAGCAGGGGACGTTCGGGGACGTGGTCGGCAGGGTCGATGCGTACATCGACGACCGAGCTGAAGACGAAGGCATCAGGCTTGACGAGGACCGAGCCGCGGTCGAGGCTGGCCGGCACCTCGCCGCCGAGGTTGAGTGCCACCCGGGCCGTGCCGGTCACCTCCGGCTGCTCTCGGCCGAGCGACTGGACACCGCGGACGCGGACGGCATGGGCACCGGTGGACAGCTGGTCTCCGGCTTTGATCCTGCCCGCGGGCAGCGTGCCGGTGACGACCGTGCCGGCGCCCTTGACGTGGAAGCGGCGGTCGATCCACAGCCGGACGTCGGCGGTGGCTTCGGGCTCCTCCATGGCCGAGGTCATCGCCACCAACGCATCGACGAGGTCGGTCATGCCTTGGCCGGTGGTCGCGCTCACGGCGACGACCGGCGCGCCGGCCAACGTCGTGTGAGAGATCGCGTCCCGCGCCAGCTGGCGAGCGGCTTCCGGGTCGACGAGGTCGGACCGGCTGATCGCGACGACGCCGTGGCGCACGCCGAACGCGTCGATGGCGGCGAGGTGCTCGGCGGTCTGCGGCATCCAAGGGTCGTCGGCAGCGACGACCAGCAGCACCGCAGGCACCGGGCCGACCCCCGCCAGCATCGTTGGCAGGAACCGTTCGTGTCCGGGTACGTCGACGAACGCCACCGTGCCGGCGCCGGGAAGGTCGGTCCAGCAGTAGCCGAGCTCGATCGAGAGCCCCCGGCGGTGCTCCTCGCTGAGCCGATCCGGGTCGGAGCCGGTCAACGCCTTGACCAGCGTCGACTTGCCGTG
Source organism: Propionibacteriales bacterium (assembly GCA_025929075.1). GTDB lineage: Bacteria > Actinomycetota > Actinomycetes > Propionibacteriales > Nocardioidaceae > JAICMS01. The sequence goes on along the minus strand of JAICMS010000193.1, from coordinate 1,444 downwards.
GTCGACATGTCCGGCGGTTGCAACGACGCGCATTGCTCAGCGGGACTGGGTGTTGGTGGCGGCAGCAGTGACGGCCTCGACGAGAGCGTCGTCGTCGGTCGGCTCCACCATCAGCAGGTCGAGCACGAGCCGGCTTCGCTCGACCCGACCGACGACCGGTGGTTCCCCGGCGCGCAGAGGCGCTGCCAGCTCTTCCGGCAGCGAAACGGCCGCGCTGGGGAGCCGGATCCCTGGGGCGCCGCCCCCGCCGATTGCCGCTTCGGTGTCCTCGACCGCGGCTGCGGTGACGCTTCGGAGCGCCGCGCAGATCTGCTCGGCGCGACGGCGCAGCGCGGCGACCGGCACCTCCAGGGCCACGGCGACCGGCGGCGTGGGTCCGGTGAGCGTGGCCTCGAGGGCCGCGAGGGTGAGCTTGTCGACTCGCAAGGCCCGCGCGAGGGGGTGTCGCCGCAGCCGCTCCACGATGTCGCGACGGCCGAGCAGCAGCCCGCACTGTGGTCCGCCGAGCAGCTTGTCGCCGGATGCGGTGACGAGGCCGGCTCCCTCGGTGAGTGCCTCTGCGGCCGACGGCTCGCCGGGAAGGCGTGGGTGTGGCGCCAGGAGGCCTGAGCCGATGTCGGCGACGACCGGCACCGGAAGGTCGGCCAGCTGGGCGATGCGCACGGCTGAGGTGAAGCCGCTGACCACGAAGTTGGACGGATGCACCTTGAGCACGAACGCGGTGTCGGGACCGACGGCGGCCGCGTAGTCGTCGTACCGGACCCGGTTGGTGGTGCCGACCTCGCGCAGTCGGGCGCCGACGGACTCGATCAGCTCCGGGATGCGGAAGCCGTCGCCGATCTCGACCATCTCACCGCGCGAGACGACGACCTCGCGGCCCATCGCGAGCCCGCAGGAGGCGAGGGCGAGCGCGGCCGCGCCGTTGTTGACCACGTGCGCGGCCTCCGCGGCCGGGACGGCAGCGGCAAGGGCCTCGAGCGCCGACCGACCGCGACGGCCACGTCGACCGGTGGCGAGGTCGAGCTCGACGTCCGTGCTGCCGGCGGCGACGGCAAGGGCCTCGCTGGCCGCCGCGGACAGCGGGGCTCGCCCCAGGTTGGTGTGGACGACGACTCCGGTGGCGTTGATGACGCGGCGCAGGCTGGTGGCCGACGGGGGGAGTGCCTCCACAGCGGCGTCGGTCACGGCCGCCGGCGCGAGGTCGCCGTCGCGGCACCGCTGCTGCGCCCTGCGTACGGCGACCTTCACGAGGTCGGCTCCCAGCCGGTCCCTTGCCGCGCGCAGCCGCGGGTCGGCCAACACCTGGTCGGTGCGCGGCGTTGCTCGCCGACGGTCGTCCACCTTCTGAGTCCACCACACCCCCCGTCGACCGGCCAGGGTTGCAGGGTTGACCGGCCAAGGTTGCAGGGTTGACCGGCCAGGGTTGCAGGGTTGACCGGCCAGG
>JAICMS010000221.1 GCA_025929075.1 Propionibacteriales bacterium | reverse complement strand
GCGAGATACGCCTCGAAGATCGCATCCATCAGAACGACCTCGTCAGCGACCAGCCGACACCGTGGACAGAAATCAGGAAGCGGTCGGCGGGCGCACCCGCGGCGACGAGCGCCCGCCGCAGCCGGCTCACGCTCACCTTGACCGCATCCGCCCGCTTCGGCCGCCGCCACACCTCGGCGGCCAGCTCGTCCTTGCCGAACACGCGGCACGGCTCGGCGGCCATCACAGCGAGTAAGCGGTGGTGGAGCGGCGTCAGCTCGAGCTCTGAGTCGCCCCACCACTGCCGGCCGGCGGCGGGATCAACACGCAGCTCGCCGACCTGGAGAAGCCCGCGCACGGGCGTGATCGTCGGCAGCGGCGGAACGGCACCGACCGCCGCCGCCAGCGCCCGCCGCGCCAGCCGCGCCGCCTCCTCGACCCGCGGCCACCCGTCCTCGTCGACGTCTGGCTGCCTGAGCACCGTGCCGATCTCGTCGAGCACGCCATCCAGCCGGCCGCGCAGCAGATGCAGCTCACCCAGCACCACCCGCTCGCGCGGAAACGTCTCCGGCACCCGCACCCGCCTCGCTGCTGCGCTCACTCCCGTCACCTCCCGCCTCGACACGAACGTGCAGCGAGCCCGGCCCCGGCCACTCTCGAGAGGACCGGGCCTGCCACACGCGCTCATCAGTTGTCAAAGACCAGCCCCACGACATCGACAGCGACCCACCGTCGCCGCTCACGGCCGGCAAGGCAGTAACCCCATCGTAGGACCGAACCGGCTGACAGGACCAGCCGGCCCCGCCGCGAATCACCGCCCGACCCGCCCGCCAGCGCCGTCAGTCAGCACCGACCGGAGAGCGGTTCCAACTTTCTCTACAGGATCAAGCCGGCGGCCGCCGGCCGCCGCTCAAAGGCTCCGGCCGACTCCCCAAAGAGCCGATTTCGGACGGATTGACCACCCCGTGGCAAGAGAGACGCACATGCATCCCGATGCCAGCGTTGCCTATCGAGACAGCGCAAGACAAGCCGAATCGCTCACTTCCGGCGGCCTATCGGTCGCCCCAGCATTCGGCATGATGGACGCATCAGCTCGGGCCATGCTCTTGGAACTCTCGACCACGCGGGCTCTGCACGAAGAAGAGCATGTTCTCGTCATCGTCGACGTGTCCGGGTCCAAGCGCAAAATCATCCTGCACCTGATCGCGGGTCAGCGGAGCCACGTCAGCCTGTCCGAATGAATAGCCGTCTTCTATTGGCGCCCGGAAGAAAACGATCAGCCCTCTCTCGAGCAAGCCGAGCATTGACCCGGAGATCCGCTCATGAAGCTCATCCTCGTCGGCCGTAGGGAAGAACCGCCTCGCCAGTCCGTACGCGGCGCCAATGTCCTGGGGGACGCCACCTTCCATGAGCATCGCCATGTCGAACATGTCAAGGCCGTTTGCGGGCTTCATGGGAGGTCGCCTCTCAGGTAAGCGCGGCCTATCTCCATTTGAGACCGCGGCACGCCTCTCAGTTGGGAGTACAGGCGCCATCCATCGCTGTGGAAGTTGGAAAGGCGGATCTGGTACCTGCCGTCTGGGTTGACCCACATCGGGCCGTTCTTCGTGTTCACGCGTCTCCACCCTGCCTCGGTTCCGTACCGATTCAGCTCGAACTCCACTGTTCGTACGTCGGCGCCGTTGAACTGCTCGGCGTCGTTCACAAAGTCCAGCATTGCGCCGTTCGCGATCCCTTCTGCTGTGCGCCCCTCTTCAATCGACTCGGCGGTCTCAGGGCCTGGCCGTCCAGGAGGCTCGCCTGGCCTCCCAGCGCCTGCGAGCGTCCGCGAATCCGTCGCATCACCGATGTCTGCCGTGCGTACGAGACCCGAAAGGTCGTAGCCGTTGATCGGGTCTTGTCCTGCGTAGTCGTAG
>JAICMS010000212.1 GCA_025929075.1 Propionibacteriales bacterium | reverse complement strand
CGCTTGCTACGATCACTCACGAAGTGCCCGTTCTGTGAGGGGTTCTGGACTCTCGACAAGCCCAATTCTCCCTTACAGGACAGGCACTCCCTCGCTTCTCAACCCCGTGTCACCCGACCCCGCGTGAAACACGCAGGCTAGCCTGCGCTCGTGGACGCATCGCTGGTCATCTCGGCCGACCTGTACAAGTACTGGCACGTCGACTACCAGAACGGGTCCATCCGAATCGTTTGCCAGGACGGGCGGGTCCTCGAGGACGAACTCGAGGACAAGTACCGGCCGACCAACTCCCAGGTCACCACCTCGACATTCGACTGGGACAACTGGTGGATCTGGTCGACCACGACCAGGAAACGACCTCATCCTCACCGAAGGGTTCAACCCCGCTTCCCCACCCCCTCTCAACGGCCGACCGGCCGTCTACCTCGACCAGAACCGGTGGCGGACCGTCGCCGACGTCCTGCACGAACCCGCCCGCGTGAAAGACCTCAACGAGCGACGCGCAGCTCAAGATCTCATCCGACTCGCCAATGACGGCGGCATCGTCCTGCCCCTCTCAACAGGACACCTGCTCGAGACCGCCGGCCTGCACGGCGACCGCCGCTACGAGATCGGCGCCGCGATGGCCCACCTGGCCCACGGGTGGCAGATCCGGAACCCGCTAGACCTGTGGAAAGCACGAGGTCGACCGGTCCATCCGAGAGCGTCTGGGCGGAATGGAGAACGCACCCGTGCTGTACCCGATCGTCACCGAACCCGGTGCGCTCTTCGGCACCGACACGTCTCTCGGCATCACCGATGACACTCCGGACCTCGACAAGTTCATGGCGATGCTGACCATGCCGAGCGTCATCCTGGATGTGCTCGTCGACCCTGAGCGGATCCCGAAGAACCCGCTCACGAAATGGGTGACCCATCACGCCGCCATCACGGCGCAAATCCATGCAGAGCACTTGCCCAAGGAACAGCGTCGGCGACTCGCGCGACGTCGCTACTGGAACGAGAACGTCGGCTACTACACCACCGCGTACCGGCGGCTCACGAGCTCCGCAGACTTCCCGATGTTCAGCGACGCGGAGTTGGCACGGTTGTTCGCCGACTCGCCCATGGTGGGGCTGGTGTCCGAACTCTTCATCCGCCGTTTCATCGACCACATGGGCAAGTGGGAGCGCAACGACCTGGTCGACATGTTCCACCTGTCCAGCGCGGCGGGTTACGCCGACTACGTGTGCGCTGAGGCTCACACCGGCACGCAACTCCGAGACGCACAGCGCGCGCTCGGGCGTCCCGAGACCGTCTTCACGACGCTGGACGACCTGGTCACCGCCGTTCGCCGCGACGGCGCTCGAGCCGAGTCCGAGCGAGCCGGCTCCGACTAGATCGCTGCGGGGTTCGCGCGCTCTGGCCCTCCGCCTGCGACGACCCCGGCCAGCGATCGCCGATCCGGGATCGTGTCGGTGGCGTCCGTCAGACTGGTGGTGTTGGTGGTGACCCGCGAGCGGGAGTGGACGGTTGGACGAGGCAGAGTTCGCCAGGCATTTCGACCTGGGGCGCGAGAACGCTCGGATCATGGAGCTCGCCGCGAATCACTGCCGGCACATGCGGTTCGTGGAGTCCGGCGGCCGCGGGATGCTCGAGGAGGTGTCCGGGCTGCCGTTGAACTCAAGGCGGGTGGAGTGCCCAGTCGCCATCGGGAACATGTCCGGAATGCGGTTGGACTACGTGACGTTCGAGTTCTACGCCGAGCACTGCGTGGGCTGCGACATGCGGGCCCCGACGGGACGACTGCCGAACCTGGAGACCGAGGCTCTGGCACGGCAGCAACAGGCCGAGGCTCAGGACGCCGAACGGGCTGAGGAGCTGCGAGTCCGGGGCGTTGCGCGCGCTGAGCGGGTGGAGCGACGGCGGAGCTTGCGGGCGACCGCAGACCCGGCGACGACCGGGATCCTGGACGACCTCGATGTTCTCGATCCGGACCCGGCGGTTGAGGTCGACGCCGAGGTGACGGCCGCGGCGCGACGACGGCTGACGACGGTTGCTGGCCGTGCGGCGGACCGGTTTCACGAGCGCCTCATCGACGAGCTGTTCGACGCGGTGGAGAGCGTCGGGCTTGCCGAGCTGTTGGAGCCGTTGCGGCACCTGACGTCGCGGCGTCCAGAGCTCGCCCGGCGCCTGGTGACGGCCGCGCTGGCCGCGTTGCGCACGTTCCCGTCGCCGGAGGCGGGCCGCTGCCTGACCGACCACCCGGACCTGGTGGACGCTAAGGCTGTCGACGATGCGGTCAT
>JAICMS010000198.1 GCA_025929075.1 Propionibacteriales bacterium | reverse complement strand
GATCCGAGAGCCGCTCTGTGGTGCCTTCGAGCCCGTCCGGCCCGGCCGCATACGAGAGGTGGTCGAGATGCATGCGAGACATTGTGGCGACCGGCCCTGCACTTCTTCGAGGCGGGGTCGGGTGTCGTACCAGTCAGCCCACGATGCGCCTGTTCGGCCGGCCGGTCGCTCGCCCTGCGCGCGACTGCTTGCCCGCGCCGTCGGCTGGATGTACGACGAGCCGGCGTCTCGACGCGATGAAGTCGGAGCAGTGGCGGGCCAGCAGATCGTAGGCGGCCGGCCCGATCATCTCCTTCAGCTCAGCGGCGTAGGAGACGTAGACCGGCTCGGCAGAGTGGTGCGCATCGGTGTTGCCCGAGCAGTACCAGTCGAGGTCGTGCCCGCCCTCGCCCCAGCCGCGTCTGTCGTACTCGGTGATCGTCACCTCGGTGTACGTCGACCCGTCGGAGCGGCTGACGTCGCGGTAGAGCCGTCGCACCGGCAGCTGCCAGCAGACGTCGGGCTTTGTGCGCAAGGGATGTCTGTCCTTGCGCAGCGCCCACGCATGGAGGGCGCAGCCCGGGCCGCCCGCGAAGCCGGGGCGGTTCAAGAAGATGCAGGCGCCTTCGTGGACAGCGGTCTTGCGCTCGCCGTCGGCATCGACCTCGGTCCATCCGTCGGCGCGGCCGACGTCGCGGAACTGCCAGTCCGCGGCGGTCAGTCGCGGCACGAAGCGAGCCACCCGCGCCTCGTCGTCGGCGTCAGAGAAGTGGGCGCCGAGGGTGCAGCAGCCGTCGTCGGGCCGGTCGGCGTAGATCCCGCGACAACCGGAGCCGAAGATGCAGGCCCAGTACGAGCACAGCCACGTCAGGTCGCAGCGGAGGCGCTGGTCGGGGTCGGCCGGGTCGTCGAACTCCACCCAGGCGCGGGGGAAGTCGAGCGGCACCTCGGGCACGGGGTCACCCTAGTCTGGCGTTGTGGAAGATCCGGCGCAGGCGAGCGAAGCCGTCCACGCCTCTTCCTCGCCGGTCGCGTTGTCGACCGCATCGGTCTATCCCGAATCGACTGCCGCCGCCTTCGAGTCCGCTGCGGAGTTGGGCTACGACGGCCTCGAGATCATGGTCGGAATCGACCCAGCCAGCCAGAGCATCGACGAGGTCCGGCGGCTCTCCGACGAACACGGCATGCCGGTGCTGGCGATCCACGCCCCTTGCCTGTTGATCACCCAGCGCGTGTTCAGCACCGATCCCTGGGAGAAGCTGCGGCGAAGTGCTGCCATGGCCGCCGACGTGGGCGCTTCGACGGTCGTCGTCCATCCGCCGTTTCGGTGGCAGCGGGACTACGCGCGTGGCTTCGTCGACGGCATCGCAGAGCTCGAGCAGCAGACTGGGACCGTCTTCGCCGTCGAGAACATGTTTCCGTGGCGCGCGTCTCGGCGCGAGCTGCAGGCCTACCTGCCGAGTTGGGACCCGGTCGGCCAGCCGTACGCCAACGTGACGCTCGATGTGTCGCACGCCGCCACGTCGGGCAGTGACATTCTGCAGATGGCCGCCGACCTTGGAGAGCGACTGCATCACGTGCACGCCGCCGACGGCACTGGGTCGGCCAAGGACGAGCACCTCGTACCGGGGCGGGGCAAGCAGCCCTGTGCGCAACTGCTGGAAAACCTTGCCAGCAACGGATTCGGCGGCTGTGTGGTCGTCGAGATCAACACTCGTCGGGCGTCCGGCCATCTGTCGCGGCAGGCCGACCTGGCCGAGTCGCTGGCGTTCGTACGGCTGCACCTAGTGTCAGCCGACGCAGGCGGTGTCAGTCCGGCTCGATGACGGCGATCCGGTCGCCTTCGGTGACGACCTGACCTTCGGTGACGCTGACCTCGGTCACCACGCCGACCACCTCGGCGAGCACCGGAATCTCCATCTTCATCGACTCGAGGATCACGAGCGCGTCGTCTGCAGCCACCCGGTCCCCCACCGACGCGACCACCTTCCACACGTTGGCCACCAGCTCGGCGTTGACCTCGTGGGCCATGGGCGGTCGCCTCTCGTCGTGTGTGGCCGGCGTGCTGCCGATCGGCCACGAGCATAGGCGCCCGCCGTCGCCGTACGGCGTAGCCTTGAACCGCGCCGGACGGCACCGGCGCCGATCGACCGAGGGAGGATCGGTGCTTCGACGCTCTCTGCTCGCCCTGGCCGACAGCGATCGGGTCAAACGTCTGGTCAGCAGCATGCCGGTGTCGAGCGGCATCGTCGCCCGCTACGTGGCCGGCGAGACCGTCGAAGATGCCGTGGAGGCCTCGTCGCGGCTTGCCGCCGCGGAGCTCAACGTCAGCCTCGACTACCTAGGGGAGGACACCCTCGACCGAGCCCAAGCCGACGCCACAGCCGACGCGTACGTCGTCCTGCTCAAGCAACTGTCCGAGGCGGGACTGACCCAGCGGGCGGAGGTCTCGGTGAAGCTTTCCGCGGTCGGCCAGTCGCTGCCCGGCGACGGGAACCGCATCGCCCTCGACAACGCCAGTGCCGTCTGTCAGGCCGCCACCGATGCCGGCACCACGGTGACCCTCGACATGGAGGACCACACCACCACTGACTCGACACTCGAGATCCTCACCGAGCTTCGAGCCGACTTCCCCTCCACGGGGGCGGTGCTGCAGGCCTATCTCCACCGCACCGAGGCCGACTGCCGGGCGCTCGCCCACGAGGGCTCGCGGGTGCGGCTCTGCAAGGGCGCCTACAAGGAGCCGGAGTCGGTGGCGTTCCAAAGCCGGCATGAGGTGCGGCTGTCGTATGTGCGCTGTCTGAAGGTGCTGATGTCAGGGGCCGGCTATCCGATGGTCGCCACTCATGACCCGAAGCTCGTCGACATCGCCAGCGCGCTCGCCGCCCGCAACCAGCGCGCCAAGGGCAGCTACGAGTACCAGATGCTCTACGGCATCCGGCCCG
>JAICMS010000003.1 GCA_025929075.1 Propionibacteriales bacterium | reverse complement strand
GGGATCGGGCTGTCGGCGGTCGCCGGTGCGCGGTGGTCGGGCGCGAACCCGATCATCGCGGTGGACGTGCGGGCAGACAAGGAGCCGCTGGCGCGGGCGATGGGCGCGACGGATTTCGTCAGCGCAGAGGAGCCGGTCGCGAAGGCGATCCGCAAGCTCACCGGGGGACGCGGTGCCGACCACACATTCGAGTGCATCGGGCGGCCTGACACGATCCGGACGGCCTGGCAGGCGGCCCGGCGCGGCGGTCAGGTCGTCATCGTCGGCGTCGGCGGCCGCGCCGAGACGGTGTCGTTCAACCCGCTCGAGCTGTTCCACTTCAATCGGACACTGCGCAGTTCGATCTACGGCGACAGCGACCCGGCCCGGGACATCGGCACGCTCGCATCGCTCGTGCTCGCCGGGCGACTCGACCTCTCGCCGCTGATCACCCACCGGGCCACGCTCGACGGGATCAACGACGCCTTCGAGCGCATGCGTGCCGGCGAAGGCGCCCGCACCATCATCGAGTTCCCCGCCAGCGCCTGAACGCTGAAGCCCGAGACCTCTCAGTACGAGAAGATGTGAGCGCTCAGCACGTCGATCTCACGCCGTGGTTCACCGAAGAACGCGCCGAGGCGACGCGAAACCAGTTGGAATGGCCGCTCCCGCGGGCTGCCGTCCCCTTTCCAGTTGTTCCGCGGCACGATCTGCGCGTCGATCGGGCGGTACGACCGCCTTCACGTGTCTCGCGTAGGCCTCCACGGTTCGGAGCTTCGCAGCTTGCAGCCGCAGAAGCTAGCGGCGATTTCTCCCGTCTGCAACGTGGACGTGCCCGTAAGCGTTCTAGGGAGAGTGCAGGAGGTGGACCAGGAGGCGCGGTCGTTCGCTAGCGCGCCGGTGACCGCCCGGCCGAGACAGATGGTGGAGACGAAGGGACTCGAACCCTCAACCCCTGCCTTGCAAAGGCAGTGCTCTGCCAGTTGAGCTACGTCCCCCTGCGTTGACTCTACGGTGCTTCTTCAGTCGGCGAACCGGACAGCCTGTCGAGCGCCATCGGCACATAGCCGTACCACTGATGCGCCGAAGCCGCGCGGCGGACTAGCGAACGGAGTCGGTTGCCTCTGCCCAGAGGTCTGCGTCGTTCTTGCCGGTCACCTTATCTAGCACGACCTTGGCGATCACGCCGACGACGGCCATCGCGATGAGCTTCTTCAGCATGTGCTGCCCTTCATAAGAAGACGGGACGGTAGGGCTCGTCAGGGGATTGCCCGGTGGATGCCCACCTTCAGTATCTCAGGGCGCAGCCGTGGGGCCGATACGGCTACGAGCCGGTTGCCACTGCGGCTGCCGTTGCCTCGGCTCAGCCGCCACGTGTCGAGAAGTGGCAACGATCCCGTGTCAACTGGACCGACCCACTTGACACGGCGTCGCCGTACGTCGACCTTCGTGTTAGCAGACATTGGGGAAGAGAGAAGCGACGTCCGCGAGGCTCCAACAGTGTCTGCTCGGGAGTCTCCGCTGATCGTTCCGGCTGAGGGTGGGTGATGTAGTGCGTGCCGCAGGCGAACGCGTCGGCTACGCGGCGACGTGCCTCGCCCTCTCCCTCTTGGTGGTGGCGGCGACTGCGGCGTGCACCGCGACCGGCGACGCGTCACACCAGACGGGCAGCCCTCACCCGGCTGGCTCTCCTCAGGAGACGGTCACGAGCGTCGCCACCGTTCGTCGCAACCCGACCCCGGTATATGCGATTGAGCTGCGCCGGGTCGTGCTGAGGACAAGCAGCAGGACCGTCGTGGCCACGTTCACTACATTCGACGCGATAAAGCCAATCTGGCTCAAGCCGCCCGAGTGCGGGCAGGTCGGCATCGGGTTCCAACAACAAGATCTCGACCTGCTTTCGTCTCGTCTGAGGACCTATGAGGGCGATTCGCAAGCAGTCAATCAGGACAACGTCACCGTGCGTCTACTGAACTCGCACACGATTCGGCTGAGCGTGCCGAGGGCGGCGTTGGGCGAGGGGTTCTCCGCCACCGAGCCGTGGCTGGGCTTCGCGGTCGGCTACGGCTGCCCTCCGCTGAACGGGGGTCTGAGCCAGACCGACGTCGTCACGCCAACGGCGTGAGGTGCTCATGCGTGGTTCGCCTAGTGGGCCTAAGAGGACTTGAACCTCTGACCTCTTCCTTATCAGGGAAGCGCTCTAACCGTCTGAGCTATAGGCCCGGAGTGCGGGCGACAGCCCGTCGGCCGCCGCAGCGGCATCGGGACATTATCGCATCCGCCGGACTGCCCCCCTAACCGGTTGTCGCCGACGCGGAACCCGTCCCAGCACTCGCGAGTGGGAGGGTAGCGCGAGTTTCGGGGCTCTGAGCGCGCGGCAACCTCCCAGTCGCGAGGCGGCCCGAAGGGCGCAGCGGCACTCGTCGCCCGCCGGCCCACCCGACCGGAGAGTAGCCGGGTTAGTTGAGGTCTTCGGCGAGGGTGACCTCAAGGCCACCGAGCATGGCGGCGGCCAGGTTGTAGATGAAGGCGCCCAAGGTGGCCAGCGCGGTGATCAGCACGACGTCGACGACGCTGATCAGCATCGTGATACCCATCACCCGGCTCATGCCGACGTACTGCTTGATGTCGAACTGCTTGCCGGGGCTCTCGCTGACGACCTGCTGGATGCTCTGGTTGACGTGGTCCCATACGCCGGCAGCGCTCAAGATCGAGAACACCAGGAACACCGCCACCACGCACATCACGCCGAAGGCGATCGACAGCAGGAACGCAATCTTGGTGACCGACCAGGGGTCGACGCGAGTCAGTCGCAGCTTCGCGCGCCGGACCTGGCGCGGCCGATTGGCAGCTGAGCGGCGGGCAGCTCGGGCGGCAGCTTTCTGGCGGGCAGCGTCGGCTCGCGCCCGGTCGGCAGTCGCATGGCCCCCGGGCGGGGCGGCCACGCCGGTCGCTCTCGCCGGTGCGGCACCCGGTATCCCCGGTCCGCCCGGTTGCCCGGTCGGCGGCACCGGTGCGGTCGTCCCGGTCTGGGCGTCGGCGACGCTGTAGGTGCGGCCGCGGTCGCCGTACGACGAGCGCTGAGCCTCCTGCGTGGGAGCGTCGGCGGCGCCGACCGGCTGGCCGAGCGGCCTGCGGGGGGCCACCGGCCCGGTGTCGCCGGAGTTCGTCATCTAGGGCTGCTCCTCGTCGGGTGGCGCCGAGCCGGGGGCGTCATGAGCGTCTGAGCCAGTGTCCTGCACCATGGTTGGCGACTCAAATCCGGCGTCCGGCGTCGCCTCGGCCTGGTCGGCGGCTACGTCTGCGACCGGTTCGTCGGAGACGTCGTCGTGGTCGGTATTGCGCGCGATGGCGACAACCGAGTCGTCGTCACCGACATCGACAAAGATTACGCCCTTGGTGTCGCGCCCGGTCGGACGCAACGGCTTGGCGCCCTCGCTCGTGATCTTGGTGCGAACGACCTGGCCGGAGGCCTTGATCGACAAGATCTCGTCACCCTCCTCGACGATGGACACGCCGACGAGGACGCCACGGTCGTCGTCCTGCTTCATGGTCTTGATGCCGAGGCCGCCTCGGCTCTGCAGGCGGTAGTCGGTGATGTCGGTGCGCTTGGCATAGCCGCCCTCGGTCATCGTGAAGACGTACTGCGGCGAGATCCCGGCGGTGTCCAGGCCCGAGCCTGGGGCGCTGACGCTCGATTCGGCCGCCTCCTCGACGTACGCCCGGACCACCGACATCGCCAGCAACTCGTCATCGCCGCGGAACCGCATACCGGTGACTCCGCTGGTGGCCCGGCCCATCGGACGCAGCTGGGCGTCGTCGGCGCGGAAGCGGATCGACTGTCCCTTGCGCGAGACCAGCAGCAGGTCGTCGGCGGCGGTGACCAGCTCCGCGCCGATCAGCTCGTCATCGTCGTCGCGGAAGTTGATCGCGATGATCCCCGCCTGACGCGGCGAGTTGTAGTCGGTCAGCCGAGTCTTCTTGACCAGGCCGCGCCGGGTGGCGAGCACGAGGTACGGAGCGCTGTCGTAGTCGCGGATGGCCAGCACCTGGGCGATCTGCTCGTCCGGCTGGAAGGACAGCAGGCCGGCGACGTGGCTGCCGCGGGCGTCCCGAGCCGACTCCGGCAGGTGATAGGCCTTGGTCCGGTACACCCTGCCGGCGGTCGTGAAGAACAGCAGCCAGTGATGGTTGCTGGTGGCGAAGAAGTGCTCGACGACATCATCGGCGCGCAGCGAGGCACCGCGGACACCCTTGCCACCCCGGTTCTGCAGCCGGTAGAGGTCGGCCCTCGTCCGCTTGGCGTAGCCGCCGCGGGTGATCGTGACCACGACCTCCTCGTCGGGGATCAGGTCCTCCATCGACAGATCGCCCTCGCCGGGGATGATCGTCGTACGCCGGTCGTTGCCGAACTTGTCGACGATCGCCGCCAACTCCTGCCCGACGATCTGGCGCTGCCGCGCCTCGTCGGCGAGGATCGCCTTGAGGTCAGTGATGGTGCGCTCGAGCTCGCCCAGCCGGTCCATGATCGCCTGCCGCTCGAGCGCAGCGAGCTTGCGCAGCTGCATGTCGAGGATCGCGACGGCCTGCACCTCGTCGATGTCGAGCAGTGCGATCAGCCCGCTCCTGGCCTCATCGGCAGTCTGGCTTCGACGGATGAGTGCGATGACCTCGTCGAGCGCGTCGAGCGCCTTGGCCAGGCCGCGGTAGATGTGCGCCTGCTCCTCGGCCTTCCGCAGCCGGTAGCGCGTCCGCCGCTGGATGACGTCGATCTGGTGGGCAACCCAATTGGTGACGAAGGCGTCGAGGCTCAGCGTCCGCGGCACGTCGTCGACCAGCGCGAGCATGTTGCAGCTGAAGTTCTGCTGGAGCTCGGTGTGCTTGTAGAGGTTGTTGAGAACCACCCGCGCCACAGCGTCGCGCTTGAGTACGACGACGAGCCGCTGCCCCGTCCGCGATGACGAGTCGTCGCGGACGTCGGCGATCCCCTGAACCCGGCCGGTGACGGCAAGATCAGCGATCTTCAGGGCCAGGTTGTCGGGGTTCACCTGATAGGGAAGCTCGGTGATCACGAGGTTGGTGCGGCCCTTGGCGTCCTCCTCGACGTCGACAACCGCGCGCATCATGACAGAACCGCGACCGGTGCGGTAGGCCTGTTCGATGCCAGACGTGCCCACGATCAAGGCGCCCATGGGGAAGTCCGGCCCCTTGATCCTCTCGAGCAACGCAGCCAGCAGCTCCTCACGCGTCGCGTCCGGGTGCTCGAGCGCCCAGTGGACGCCGGCGGCCACCTCGCGCAGGTTGTGTGGCGGGATATTGGTCGCCATCCCGACAGCGATGCCAGCCGAGCCGTTGACGAGGAGGTTCGGGAAGCGGGATGGCAGCAGCACCGGCTCCTGGCTGCGCCCGTCGTAGTTGGGCCGGAAGTCGACGGTGTCCTCGTCGATGTCGCGGACCATCTCCATCGCCAGCGGCGCCATCCGACACTCGGTGTACCTCATGGCTGCTGGGCGGTCGTTGCCCGGGGAGCCGAAGTTGCCTTGGCCGGCGACGAGGGGCGCGCGCATGACCCAGGACTGGCTGAGCCGCACGAGGGTGTCGTAGATCGCGCCATCGCCGTGCGGGTGGTACTGCCCCATCACGTCGCCGACGACCCGGGAGCACTTGGAGAAGCCCCGCTCCGGGCGGTAGCCGCCGTCGTACATCGCGTAGAGGACACGGCGATGGACCGGCTTCAACCCGTCGCGTACGTCGGGTAGCGCGCGCCCGACGATGACCGCCATCGCGTAGTCGATGTAGGCCCGCTGCATCTCGGTCTGCAGCTCGACCGGCTCGACCCGGCCGCCCGGGCTCTCCGGAGTGGTGGTGATGTCGTCAGTCACCGAGGCTTCCCCTCGTCGTCGCGATCAGGAGCACTGAGCACGCCCAGCGCACGGGCTAGATATCTAAGAAGCGGACGTCCTTAGCGTTGCGCTGGATGAACGACCGGCGCTGGTCGACGTCCTCGCCCATCAAGATCGAAAAGATCTCATCGGCCTGGGCAGCGTCGTCGAGGGTGACCTGCATCAGCAGCCGGTTGTCGGGGTCCATCGTGGTTTCCCAGAGTTCCTCGGCGTTCATCTCCCCGAGACCCTTGTAGCGCTGGATCGGGTTGTCCTTGGGGAGGCGCTTGCCGGCCGCCGTACCGACCTCGATCATCACGTCGCGCTCGCGGTCGGAGTAGACGTACTCGTGTGGATGCGGGTTGAGCCACTTCAGCTTGTACAGCGGGGGGCGGGCGAGGTAGACGTGGCCCGACTCGATCAACGGCTTCATGAACCGGAAGAGCAGGGTGAGCAGCAGAGTCTGGATGTGGTGACCGTCGACGTCAGCGTCGGCCATCATCACGATCTTGTGGTAACGCAGCTTGTCGATGTCGAAGTCCTCATGGATGCCGGTACCGAGTGCGGAGATGATCGCCTGCACCTCGGTGTTGCCCAGCACCCGGTCGATCCGCGCCTTTTCGACGTTGAGGATCTTGCCGCGGATCGGCAGGATCGCCTGCACCCGCGGGTCGCGACCCTGACGGGCGGAGCCGCCGGCCGAGTCGCCCTCGACGATGAAGACCTCGCACTCCTCGGGATTGGTGGACTGGCAGTCGGACAGCTTGCCCGGCAGGCCGCCGCCACCCAGCAGGCCCTTGCGGCTGCGCGCCAGGTCACGGGCCTTGCGGGCCGCCATCCGGGCCGAAGCTGCCGAGATCGATTTGCGGACGATGTCCTTGCCTTCGGCGGGGTTCTGCTCAAACCACGCACCCAGCTGGTCGTTGACGACCTTCTGCACGAACGACTTGGCCTCGGTGTTGCCCAGCTTGGTCTTGGTCTGGCCCTCGAACTGCGGCTCCATCAGCTTGATCGACAAGATCGCGGTCAGGCCCTCTCGGACGTCGTCACCGGAGAGCCGGTCCTCACGCTTCTTGACGAACCCCCATTCCTCCGCCCAGGAGTTGACCGTGGAGGTCAGCGCAGCCCGGAAGCCCTCCTCGTGGGTGCCTCCCTCGTGGGTGTTGATGGCGTTGGCGAAGGTGTGCACGGACTCGGTGAAGCTGCCGTTCCACTGCATCGCGATCTCGAGACTCATGCCGGCCGCGTCGTTGCTGGCCTCGAAGTCGATGATCGACTTGTGCAGGCTCTCCTTGGTCGAGTTGAGGTGCTTGACGAAGTCGACCAGGCCCTCGGCGTAGCAGAACCGCCGCTCGATCCCGCCGCCCTCTTGGGGCCGGACCCGGTCGTCGCCCCCGTCGACAGAGTCGGGGATGGTGGCGTCGGCCACCGCCTCGGCGATACCGGCGGTGAGCTCCGGGCGCTCGTCACGAACGACGATCTCGAGCCCCTTGTTGAGGAACGCCATCTCGCGGATCCGCGTCGTGATGGTCTCGAAGGAGAAGACGGTCGTCTCGAAGATGTCGGCGGCCGGCCAGAACGTGACGGTGGTGCCGGTCTCGTCGGTCGCCTCGTGCCGCTCCAGGTCACCTTCGGGAATGCCGTAGGAGAAGACCTGGGTCCAGCGATAGCCGGCGTTCCTGACCTCCACCAAAAGCCGGCTGCTCAGTGCGTTGACCACCGAGCTGCCGACGCCGTGCAGGCCGCCCGAGACCTTGTAGCCGCCACCACCGAACTTGCCGCCGGCGTGCAGCTCGGTGAGCACGAGGGTGACCGCAGGAACACCCTCGGTCGGGTGCATGCCGGTCGGGATCCCGCGCCCGTTGTCGGCAACGCGGAGGCCACCGTCTGCCAACAGCGTGACGATGACACGGTCGCAGTATCCGGCCAGCGCCTCATCGACGGAGTTGTCGACGATCTCCCAGACCAACTGGTGCAGACCGCGCTCACCCGTGGACCCGATGTACATGCCGGGGCGCTTGCGGACGGCTTCGAGGCCCTCGAGCACCGTGATGTCCGAGGCTTCGTAGTGCGCGGTCTCCCCGGGCGCCTCATCCACGATCGGTTCGTCTTGGGTCGTCACGCGGTTGACCTCCAGGTCTCGACACGGGCGCCGGGCCGGCGCGGCAGGCTGCCTCTCCGCAGCGCCCGGCTCGACGGTCGAGACAGGCCCCACTCAGCACGAAGGCCGCCCGCCGAGCCCAATGGCAACCCTTGTCGCACAGGCGACGGGGCCCCGGCTGGCGTGAAACGCGGCCTCTTTTGGCTGTTTCAGTATAGGCCAACCAGAGCCCGATCAGGGGCGGTCGTCCACCGGAATCGAGGGTCGGATGAACACAGAACTGCCCCTCCTGGGCGGTGCAGGCCTGCTGGCAGGCCCGAACAGCAGGCCGCCAAGGTCCACCATGCGCCCTCATGCCATTGCGGGCCCTGTCAGCACTCTGGCACCACCACTGACCACCGATCCCAACGCCGACTCAGCCGTACGTGTCGCCCGCGCCCCGACCCCCCCGCACCGACCGTCGGCCGTGCCGCCACGAAGGGCCTGCCGGGCCGACGACGTCGATCCGGGTGACGCTCCCGTCGCCGAGCACCTCGTTGAGCCTGGCCACGACATTCGGAGCCAGCAGCCGAAGCTGGGTAGCCCAGGCGGTGGAGTCGGTTCGGATCGTCAGCTTGGCGTCCGCGAACTGCTCGGGAGTGCAGTGGGCGGCCACCTCGCTGCCGACGATGTGCGACCACTTGGCATACACCGCGTGGTCGGCCACTTGTCGGTCCCAGCCGCGGTCGGCCAGCAGCTGGTCGAGCGCCGATCCGAGCAGCGCGGGGTCGCGAGCGTCCGGGTGGGCGCCGGAGAACTCCGGCTCAACCGTCCCGCCGGCGCGACGGTCACGTCGGGCGGCGCGCCGCTTCCTCGCCGTACGGCGAACACCTGCCGCCAGACTTCTGGCGGCCTCCAGACCGGTCGGGTCATGGCCGTCGGCGTGGTCCGCGACAGGGGGCGGCTGCTCCTCAGACACGGCTCACCTCCCCCGCCCTCACGTCGAACCGGTGCTCCACCAGATCCTCGGGGACGTCGGCCGCCACCGCGGCCGTGACCAGCACCTGCTCGGTCTTGGCGACCAACATGGCGAGCCGGCCACGACGGAGGTCGTCGAGCTCGGCGAAGACGTCATCGAGGACCAGCACGGGGTCGTCGCCCTCCTCGCGCAGCAGCTCGAAGGCGGCCAGCCGCAGGGCGAGCGCCAGCGACCACGACTCGCCGTGGCTCGCATAGCCGCGGGCGGGCATCGCACCGATGGCCAGCACCACGTCGTCCCGGTGCGGCCCGACCAGCGTCACTCCGCGGTCGAGCTCCTCGGACCGGCGTCGCTCCAACTCGGCAAGCATGGCCTCGGCGAGCACCTCTCGTGTCGCCGCCGCGTCGGTGCCCGGGACCGACGCGCGGTAGTCGAGCTCGACGTCGTTGCCGCCGGCCGCTTTCGGGACCGACTGAGCCAGGTCGGCGTAGTGGCGCTGGACGTGCGGGGCGAGCTCGGCCGCCAGCTGCAGCCGGGCCGACAGCAGCTCCGACCCGGCGGTCGCGAGATGGGCGTCCCAGACATCCAACGTCGAGAGGTCCGCCGCCCCGACGCGCCGGGGGCCGCCCGACCGGCCGGCTGCCGTCTTCAACAAGGTGGTGCGCTGCTTGAGGATGCGCTCGTAGTCGGCCCGGACTCCAGCGAACCGCGGCTGTCGCGCGACGAGAAGGTCGTCGAGGAACCTGCGCCGCTCGCCGGGGTCGCCCTTGACCAGCGCCAGGTCCTCGGGGGAGAACACGACGGTCCGCAGGACGCCGAGAAGGTCGCGGCTGCGCGGCAGCGCGGTCCGGTTGAGTCGGGCTCGATTGGACCGACCCGGGTTGATCTCGAGTTCGGCGAGGATCTCCCGGTCCTCTCGGCGTACGACGGCACGCAGGACGGCCCGCTCGGCGCCGACCCTGACCAGCGGCTGGTCGCCAGCCACCCGATGCGATGACCCGGTCGCCAGGTAGTCGACAGCCTCGACGAGATTGGTCTTGCCCTGGCCGTTTGGTCCGACGAAGGCGGAGACACCGCGCGCCAGGTCGAGGTCGACGGCCGGGTAGGACCGGAAGTCGACGAGTGACAAGCGTGCGACGTGCACGGCAGACGGGTCAGGAGTGCTCGATGTCGGCCGACGGTGTCGCCTGCGGTCCGCCACCGGCGCGCACCGCGTGGCCGCCGAACTGGTTGCGCATCGCGGAGACCGCCTTCATGGCCGGCGAGTCGTCCTGACGGGACTGGAACCGGTTGTAGAGCGCGGCCGTGATCGCGTGCATCGGCACGGCGTTGTCGATCGCGGCCTCGATGGTCCAGCGGCCCTCTCCGGAGTCCTCGGCGTAGCCGCTGATGTGGTCGAGGTTGTCGTCCTCGTCGAGCGCGGCGACCAGCAGGTCGAGCAACCAGGACCGGATGACAGTCCCCTGACGCCAGGACCGGAAGGCCTCGGTCACGTTGTCGACCAGGTCGACCTTCTGCAGGAGCTCCCAGCCCTCGGCGTACGCCTGCATGATGCCGTACTCGATGCCGTTGTGGACCATCTTGGCGAAGTGCCCCGCTCCCACCCCGCCCGCGTGCACGAAGCCGAAATCGCCCTCGGGCTTGAGCGCGTCGAAGATGGGCTGGACCATCGCCACGTGCTCGACATCTCCGCCGCACATCAGCGCGTAGCCGTTCTCGAGCCCCCATACGCCGCCGGACACGCCGCAGTCGACGAAGCCGATCCCCTTCTCGTCGAGCTTACTTGCGTGGATGGCGTCGTCTGTCCATCGCGAGTTGCCGCCGTCGACCACCACGTCACCCGTGGCGAGGAGGTCGGCCAGCTCCTCGATCGTCTGCCGGGTCGGCTCACCAGCCGGCACCATCACCCACACCGCCCTCGGTGCCGGAAGCGCGTCGACCATGGCTGCCAGGCTGTCGGCGTCACGCAGATCGGGGTTGCGGTCGTAGCCGACGACGGTGTGGCCGGCATCGCGCAACCGCTGACGCATATTGCCGCCCATCTTGCCCAGTCCGACGAGTCCGAGGTGCATGGCTGGTCCTCTCTCCGGGCGCTTCGCCGCGGTAGTGGAGCCGCTGCGCGGGAGCAGACATCCTCGCGTCGGCAGCCTTCGTCTCTCAGCCTGGCACGGACACCGACAGGCGTCGGGAGCGTCCGGTCAGCCCTGCATCCGCAACGGCATCAGCAGGTAACGGAACTGCAGGTCGGGCTCGGCGTCCTCGCCGGGCATCCCCGCAAACGCGGCGGGGCGCGCCGGGAGGGTCATCGCGACATGGACGTGGGAGCCGGTGATCGCCCCGAGCCCGTCCAGGAGGTACGTCGGGTTGAACCCAATCGTGATCGGCTCGCCGTCCAGCGCGGCGTCGAGCGACTCCGACGCCTGTGCCTCCTCGCCGTTTCCGGCCTCGAGCGACACCTGGGCATCGCTGAAAGTGAGCCGGATCGGTGTGTTGCGGCCCGCGACGAGCGAAACCCGCCGCACTGCCTCGACGAGCGCCGCAACCTCGACGACGGCCGTCGTTTCCGAGGTCGCGGGAAACAGCTGGCGGACGTTCGGGAACGACCCATCGATAAGGCGGGTTGTCGTCCGTCGGTCGCTGCCCCCGGCCGTCCAGGAGAACCCGATCAGCCCGTCGCTGCCGCCACCGTCGGCAGCGAGCGCGACCTGCAGCGCGGAGCCGCCCGTCAGCGACCGGGCGGTGTCGCCGAGCACCTTGGCCGGCACCAGCGCGTTGGCGGAGAACTCATTCTGCTCGGGACGCCAGTCGAGCTCACGCAGGCTGAGCCGGAACCTGTCGGTGGCCAGGAGCGAGATCGTGGCGCCCTCGATCTCGAGCTTGACGCCGGTCAGCACCGGCAGCATGTCGTCTCGTCCGGCGGCGGTGACGGCCTGGGCGACCGCTGCCGCGAACGCATCGCCGTCGACACTGCCGACCACGGGTGGCAGCTCGGGCAGCGCGGGATAGTCCTCGACGGGCATCGTCTGCATGCTGAACCGGGAACTCCCACAGGTCAGGCTGACCTTGGCGCCGTCCATGCTGACGTCGACGGGCCGGTCCGGCAGGGCGCGGCAGATGTCGGCGAGCAGCCGGCCCGAGATCAACGCCTTGCCTTCGTCGGCCACCTCGACCGGCAACTGGGCATGCGCGGAGGTCTCGTAGTCGAACCCGCTGAGCTCCAACCCGTCCGGCCCCGCGACCATCAAGATGCCGGCCAGTTGGGGGATCGTCCCCGGGCGCGCGGGGATGCTGCGCGCTGTCCAGGCCACGGCGTCAGCCAGGACGTCACGGTCGACTCGGAACTTCACGTTGCGGTGCCTCCTTGCCTGGCCTGCATCCTGCCACGGCCCGCTCTCCGTGGGCAGGACGGGGAGCGGGCCGCAGCGCCGCTGTGACGGTTGTCCCCAGCCCGGCGCTCGGCAGACTTGGATGCTCGTCTGCTGAATGTCCCTTCCATCAGGTCCGTAGCAATTGTGGACAGTGTGGAGAACCGGCATCGGCCCAGGTGGGCGGCGTTGCGGGCCTGTTGACAGCCTGTGTGCGCGGCGCCGCCCGGTTCACCGCCCTGTGATTCGCCATCGGACCCACCTGTCGCCGTACCCAGGTCTCCACAGCTGTCGGCCGTTCGTCCTCCGGGTGTTCCACAGCGTTGTCCCCAGGATGTGCGCTCGTCCGATACGTCGGGCTCACCCCTATATAGGAACTGCGGCCGGTCGTCAGCGACACGGCATGCCGCCCGGCCGGAGCGAGCCCGGCCGGCAGTCGGGACGGTCACTGCTGGTGTGCCTGGTGCTTGATCCGGTTGGTGAGCTCGCTGACCTGGTTGTAGACGCTGCGTCGCTCGGCCATCAGCTGGCGGATCTTCCGGTCCGCGTGCATGACGGTGGTGTGGTCGCGGCCGCCGAACTGCTGGCCGATCTTCGGCAGCGACATCTCGGTCAGCTCGCGGCACAGGTACATCGCGATCTGGCGGGCGCTGACAAGCACCCGGCTGCGACTGGTGCCGCACAGATCGTCGATCGACAGCCCGAAGTAGGCGGCGGTCTGGGCGATGATCGTTGCGGGCGTGATGTCCGGTTCGCCGCCCTCGGGGATGAGATCCTTCAGGACCATCTCGGTGAGCGACAGGTCGACCGGTTGGCGGTTGAGGTTGGCGAAGGCCGTCACCCGGATCAGCGCACCTTCGAGCTCACGGATGTTGGTCTGGATCCGGCTGGCGATGAACTCCAGCGCCTCGAGCGGCACGGAAAGCCGTTCGGTTGCTGCCTTCTTGGACAAGATCGCGATCCGGGTTTCCAGGTCGGGCGGCTGGACGTCGGTGATCAGCCCCCACTCGAACCGGTTCCGCAGTCGGTCCTCGAGCGCCTCCAGGCGCTTGGGGGGTCGGTCGGAGGTGATAACGATCTGCTTGTTGGCGTTGTGGAGCGTGTTGAAGGTGTGGAAGAACTCCTCCTGGGTCTGGATCTTGCCCTCGAGGAACTGGATGTCGTCTATCAGCAGCACGTCCATCTCGCGGTATCGGCGCTGGAAGCCGGCGGCCTTGTCGTCGCGGATGGCATTGATGAAGTCGTTGGTGAACTCCTCGCTGCTGACGTAGCGGACCCGGGCGGCGGTGTAGAGGCTGCGGACGTAATGCCCGATCGCGTGCAGGAGGTGGGTCTTGCCGAGTCCGGACTCGCCGTACACCAGCAGCGGGTTGTAGGCGTGGCCGGGAGCCTCGGCTGCGGCGACGGCAGCGGCATGCGCGAACCGATTCGAGGCACCGATCACGAAGGTGTCGAAGACGTACTTGGGGTTGAGCCGGGTGTCGCGCTCGCTCCAGCTCGCCGGCGGCTGGCCGTTGTGGGAGCTCAGGTGGGCAACGGCCGGGGCGGTGGCCGCCAGTAGCGGGGAGTCGTCGGTCTCGTCGAGGGTGTCGACGCCGTCGGTGCCGGCCAGCTCCTTGTCGACGGTGACGCTGAGCCGCAGCTGCTGGTCGAGGTCCTTGCTGATCGCCTCTTCGATGCCAGGGCGCAGCCGGGACTCCATCTGGTTGCGGACGAAGTCGTTCGGTACGGCGACGATGAAACTGTTCTCGTGGATCGTCACCGGCCGGGACGAGGTGATCCAAGCCTTGGCGCTACCGGGGAGCTTGTCGGGAAGAGCGGCCCAGACCTTGTCCAGATCGACGCCTTCAGCCAGCACGGACACCACCCACCATCTCGTCGAGGACCCGCGGAGAGAAGCGTCCACACGCTTGTCCACAGGCTGTGCACACTGAGCAGGCGCGCACGATGTCGAACCAGAGCCCCGAGGTGCCGGTGCCAGCGGCGGGGAAAAACGTCGGTGCCGCCGGACGCTAACAACAATCCTCGGGTCGGTTCAACCGGTTCTCCACAGGTGGAGCCAGATTTCTTTGACCGTACGGCGAGTCTCTCGGCGTGTCGTCGTCGGATCGCCGACTTCGTCCATCACACTTCGCTTCGAGCGGCCGACCCAAGGCCCGGTCGCGCCCGTTCGGGACGCCCTCGCCGCGGTTTGCTCCAACGTTGCCGACCGCGTACCGTTGGGCCGGTTGGCGTGGCGTCGACCACTGCCGCATGTTCGCAAGCCACTGGCCGAGATCGCGGTTTTTGGGACCGCTCGGTTCGCCGAGACCGTTGCCGGGACGCTCCGGTTGGGGAGACTCGTCGACGAGTCGATTTGTCGACAAGTCGTGGCGTGCGAATGGGCGGTGCTGTTCGAACCGGCCGCCCGGTGAGCCCGGCTGCCGTGGGCAGCCCAGAGGTGGGAGTCGTTGACCCGTGAGCAAGCGCACGTTCCAGCCGAACAACCGTCGTCGGCACAAGACCCACGGATTCCGTCTGCGGATGCGGACGCGGGCAGGCCGCGCCATCCTGGCCAACCGGCGGCGCAAGGGTCGCAGCCGGCTCAGCGCCTAGCGACTCGTCCCCGTGCTTCCTCGCGGTAACCGGCTCACCAGATCCGCCGACTTCGACTCCGTCGTGCGAGGCGGTGTCCGCGCCGGGTCGACCACAGTGGTCGTACACCTCCGTCGTCAGCTCCGCCCCCTCGGCCCGGCGGCCCCACTGCCCCGGGTGGGGCTGGTCGTGAGCCGTGCCGTCGGCTCGGCCGTCGTGCGCAACAAGGTCAAGCGACGGCTGCGGCACCTGCTTCGCGAGCGGCTGTCTCGAATTGGCGGCTGTGATGTCGTCGTACGGGCGAACCCAGCAGCCGCTGGGGCCGATGTGCGCATGCTGGGGGCGGACGTGGACCGCTGCTTGCGGCGCGTTCTCGTCCAACCGGTTCCGTCCCGGCGAACGGCGGCCACCAGCGCATGAAGTACCCGCTGATCTGGCTGCTCCGCGGCTACCGGCTGCTGATCAGCCCGCTGTATGGGCAGGTTTGTCGCTATCACCCCTCGTGTTCGGCCTACGCGTTGGAGGCGGTGACGCGGCACGGGGCCGCCAAGGGCTGCTGGTTGGCAGCGGCCCGGTTGGTGCGCTGCCACCCGTGGGCCGCCGGTGGGTACGACCCGGTGCCGACGACGTACTCCTGGCGGCTGCCCCTGCACCGGATGCGGGGTGAAACGCCATGATCAGCACGTTGAGCTCGATCGGCCACGCGATCCTGGTGCCCCTGTACTACGTGACCACCGGCATCCTGGTCGTCTTCCACGAACTGTTCCACGGCATCATCGGGATGCCGCCGGGGTTCTCGTGGGTGCTTTCGATCATCGGCCTCACCCTCGTGATCCGGATCGCGCTGATCCCGCTGTTCGTCAAGCAGATCAAGAACAGCCGTAACCTGCAGCTGCTGCAGCCCAGGGTCAAGGAGCTGCAGAAGAAGTACGGCCACGACCGGGAGCGTCTCACCCAAGAGACGATGAAGCTCTACAAGGAGTCCGGCACCAACCCGCTTGCCTCCTGCTTCCCGCTGTTGTTGCAGATGCCGATCTTCATCGCGCTCTTCCGTACGCTGAACAACGCGGTGAAGAACCATGAGCAGGTCGGCTTCTTCACCCAGAGCCAGGTCAGCTCGCTGGGGCACGCCGCCATCGGCAATGTCCACATCGCCGACACCTTCACCGGCGCCACGACGGTCACCGTCAAGGTGGTGACCGCTCTGTTAGTCGTGCTGATGACCGCGACGACGTTCACCACGCAGCGGCAGTTGATGCGCAAGAACATGCCCGAATCGGCCCTGACTGGCCAATATGCGCAGCAACAGAAGATGTTGCTGTACGTTTTGCCCGTCGTTTTCGCCATCGGGGGCATCGCGTTCCCGATCGGCGTGCTGATCTACTGGAGCACCTCCAACCTGTGGACGATGGGGCAGCAGTTCTACGTCATCCGCAACAATCCGACGCCCGGCACGCCGGCGTTCGAGGCCAAGCGGAAACGCGAGCTCGAGAAGCGCGCCGGCTCTGCCACACCGGCGATCGCCGAGAGCGGCGCCGGCGACGGCCCGATGCCCCCAGCCACGCAGCCCCCGCCACCCCCGGCGCGAAACCAACCGCGGCGCAACTCCCGTAAGAAGCGCAAGCGCAAATAGCTCGTACGGCGACGAACGGTGGGTCGTCGAGACAGCAGGACGGAGCATCATGACCGAGCAGACCAACGTGGCGCCCGAGCAGGAAACCCCAGCTGCGGCGCCGCAGGCATCCAACGAGGCGGACCACGAGATCGACCAGGACACAATGCAGCCGGCGGAGCCAGGTGACGCCGCGACCCCGGCAAGTGGTGACCGGGTCAAGCGACTCGAGGCCGAGGGCGACATCGCAGCGGACTACCTGGAGGAGCTGCTCGACATCGCAGACCTCGACGGTGACATCGACCTCGACGTCGAGGGCGACCGAGCGGCGGTCTCGGTCGTGGGCGAGGCCTTGGAGCATCTGGTCGGTGAGGTTGGCGAGGTCCTTGAGGCACTGCAGGAGCTGACTCGGCTGGCCGTCTACCGGCAGACCGGTGAGAGGAGCCGGCTGATGCTCGATATCGGTGGACACCGGGCCACCGTCCGCAAGAACCTGGAGCTGCTCGCGGAGGACGCGGTGGCGGATGTCAAGGAGTCCGGGGAGGCCGTCAAGCTGTCGCCGATGACGCCGTTTGAGCGGAAGGTCGTGCATGACGCCGTCGCCCAGGCCGGCCTTCGGAGTGAGTCAGAAGGCGTCGAGCCCACCCGGTGCGTGGTGGTGCTGCCGGCCTGAGGCCCGGGCCGTTTCACGTGGAACCGCCGAACGATCCCGCCGGAGTCGATCTCGCGCTGCTGCGACGGCTGTTTCCTCAGCACGACAAAGAGATTCGTCGCTATGTCGACATGTTGGCAACAACCGGAGTCCAGCGTGGGCTGATCGGGCCGCGGGAGGCCGGCCGGCTGTGGGAACGACACATCCTCAACTGCGTCGTCGTCAGTGAGTTGATCCCGGCCGCAGCTCACGTCATCGACCTCGGGTCTGGCGCTGGACTGCCCGGCATCGTCGTGGCGCTGGCGCGTCCGGACGTGACGATGACGCTGCTGGAGCCCTCGCTGCGCCGTACCACCTTCCTGCAGGAGGCGCTCGGCGAGCTCGAACTAGCGAATACTTCCGTGTGTCGGGCTCGGGCTGAGGGGCTTCGCACGCGGCGGGGTCGAACCGCCGTGACCGATGCCGGCTGGCCGGTTCCGGTGCCGGCCGACGTCGTGGTGGCTCGTGCAGTGGCTCCTCTCGCTACCCTGGCCGGCTGGGCGCTGCCGCTTCTGCGACCCCGCGGCTCAGTGCTCGCGCTGAAGGGGACCAGCGTCGATGCGGAGCTCGAACAGTCGCGGGCGGCTTTGCGAAGGCTGGGCGCCGGGTCGATCAGCATCCACAGTCTTGGTGCGGGCGTGGTCACGCCGCCGACAACAGTGGTTCGGATAGAGTCGACCGGCCGGCAAGGCGGCTGAGACGACAGCCTCGGAGGTGGCGTGAGCGAGGACACTGCGGTGGACCAGCAGGTGGTGCCTGGTCTCGGGTGGCCCGGAAGCGCCGGGTCCGCGGAGCCGGGACTCGGCTGGCCGGATGTTTCACGTGAAACTCAGCCTTCCCATGTTGCTGCTCACCCTCCAAGCGCGCCGGATGTCGCAGAGGATCGCGCGGGTGAGGACGGCCAACTCGATGTGGCGGCCGCCAACGGCGTGCCAACGGCGGCGCAGGTAGCCAGCAGTTTCGCCCCCGATGAGAACGCCAACCACCCGGTAGCGCAGGCCAGCGCGCATGCCACCGCGGTCCACGACCGACGTCCGCTGCGTCGCCACCTCGCCCGGCCGGCCGCCACTCGACGGCTGGTGGTTGCGAATCAGAAGGGCGGCGTGGGCAAGACCACGACCGCGGTCAACGTGGCGGCGGCGCTGGCCCAGCACGGCCTGCGGGTGCTGGTCATTGATCTCGACCCGCAGGCAAACGCCTCCACTGCTCTCGGCCTTGAGCACCCGGAAGGCACGCCCAGCGCCTACGGCATCCTCGTCGACGGCACGCCGATCGTGGAGATTGCAGTCGAGTGCGAGGCGGTGCCCGGTCTCGTCGCCGTACCCGCCACGATCGACCTTGCCGGCGCTGAAATCGAGCTGGTGTCGATGGTCGCTCGGGAGACGCGCCTCCGGCGCTCGCTCGATGCGTACCTGGCAGCAGAGGACGAGGCTGGTCGTCGTGTCGACTATGTGCTGATCGACTGCCCACCGTCGCTGGGCCTGCTCACCGTGAATGGACTGACCGCCTGTGACGAGATGCTGATCCCGATCCAGTGCGAGTACTACGCCCTCGAGGGGCTGAGTCAGCTGTTGCGGACCATCGACTCGGTCAAGGAGCACCTCAACCCGGGCCTCCGGGTCGGCGCCATCGTTTTGACCATGTTCGACGGCCGCACCCGACTCGCTTCGGGCGTCGCGGACGAGGTGAGGTCGCACTTCGGCGACCTGGTGCTGAAGACGGCCGTGCCGCGCTCGGTCCGGATCTCGGAGGCACCCAGCTACGGGCAGACGGTTCTGACCTACGACCCGGGGTCTGTAGGCGCCTTGTGCTACCTCGATGTGGCTGTGGAACTCAGTGAGCAGCGGGAGGACGAAGGATGACCACGACCAAACGTGGGCTCGGGCGCGGGCTCGGCGCCCTGATCCCCACCGGCGCCAAACAGGCGACCGGCGATGCGGTCACGGAGGTCGCAGCGGCGGGACCGGCTGACGTCGCCGGCGCACACTTCGCGGAGGTTCCGGTCGGGGCGATCGTGCCGAACCCACGACAGCCCCGCTCGGAGTTCGAACCAGATGCGTTGGCCGAGCTGGTGGCGTCGGTGCAGGAGATCGGGCTCTTGCAGCCGGTCGTGGTCCGCTCCATCGCAGACGGCTCCTATGAGCTGGTTATGGGCGAGCGGCGATGGCGCGCAGCGACGCAGGCCGGCCTGACCACGATCCCGGCGATCGTCCGCGAGACCTCAGATGACGCCATGCTGCGGGACGCGCTCGTGGAAAACCTGCACCGGGCGAACCTCAACCCACTCGAGGAGGCTGCGGCCTATCAACAGCTCCTCGATGACTTCGGCTGCACGCACGAGGACCTCGCCAGCCGGCTCGGCCGGTCCCGGCCGCAGATCTCCAACACCTTGCGGCTGCTGAAGTTACCGGCCAAGGTGCAACGGAGGGTAGCCGCTGGCGTTCTCTCCGCCGGCCATGCCCGCGCGCTGCTGGCGCTCGATGACCCGGCGCGCCAGGAAGCACTTGCCGAGCGCGCGGTCGCCGAGGGCATCTCGGTACGCGGACTCGAGGAACTGGTCAGCCTTCCTGCCGCCGACGACCAGGCGGTTCGGACTCCGCGTGCCCGGCCGGTGGCGCCGGGACTCACGGAGATCGCCGCACGGCTGAGCGAGCGGTTCGAGACGAGGTGCAAGGTGCGGTTGGGCCGGACGAAGGGCGCCATCACCGTCGAGTTCGCCTCCCTTGACGACCTGCAACGGATCTTGCAGGTGATGGATCCCGGTGGCGCCGCGGGCGCGGGTGGATGAGTCGATGTGGTGGCCCGTTGCTCTGTCGGCTCAGCGCTAAACCGGTTCATCGCTTTGTCGACTAAGTGACCTGTCGACTGGTGGACATGCCAGCTAGCCACGGGCGCTGAGCACTACGATGGCAGCCTGGACCAGGGCCCCACAACGCGGATGAACGGACGCTCCTCATGGGTCGCAAGCTGACATCGCTGACCTTGGACAACGTCGCCGACCTACCGGCCCCTTGTCGGTCCTGCACCTTGTGGGAGCTCGGCTCGCGACCGGGATACCTAGACGCCGACGGGACGGCCCAGGACGGGGCCAGGACTAAGGACGAGTGGCTTTCGGCGGTGCTGTTGGACTGGGGTAGCTGCGGCCGGCTCCTGTACGTCGACGGCTCGATCGCCGGCTTCGCCCTCTACGCGCCTCCGGAGTACGCCGAGGGCGCGCAGGCGGCGATGGCCTCGCCGGTCAGCGACGATGCCGTCCTGCTGCTGACCGCCCGGATCCTGCCCGGCTACGGCGGCGGAGGGCTGGGCAGGGTCCTCATGCAATCGGTTGTGAAGGACCTCACCCGGCGTCGAGGCGTCAGGGCCGTCGAGGTGTTCGGCGACGCCCAAGGACACGAGAACCGCTGTCTGGTTCCGACCGGGTTCCTCACCGCTGTTGGCTTCCGCACAGTCCAAGCGCATCCGCGCTACCCACGGCTGCGGCTCGACCTGCGCAGCGTCCTCAGCTGGCGTGACGATGTCGAGGTCGCCGTGGAGCGATGGCTGGGCGCCATCCGACCCGGCCGGATCATCCCCGACAAGGGGGCGGGCCCGATCGGGGTCAGTCCCCGGGAGGAGTTGAGCCCGGACTGAGCCGGCTCAGGAGTCGATGAACTCCGACAGCTGACGCAGCAAAGCCGCCTTCGGTTGGGCGCCGACGATCGAGCGCACCAGCTCGCCGCCCTTGTATACGTTCATCGCCGGGATGCCGGTCACCCGGTAGCGCGCGGTCGTGGACTGGTTCTCGTCGACGTTGAGCGAGCGGAAAACCATCTTGTCGCTGTGCTCGGCCGCGATCTCGTCGAGGATCGGCGCCACCTGCCGGCACGGACCGCACCACTCTGCCCAGAAGTCGACGAGCACGGGCTTGTCCTGCTCGAGGACCTCGGACTGGAACTCCGCATCGGTGACAGCCTTCAGGCCGCTCATCTGATCTCCTTCGGTTTGCGTCGCATTGCATGGGTCGGGAAATGGTCGGGAGTCGTCGTCGCCCCCGAGGCGCAATGTCTTCTAGGTTATGGGGCGACGGCGACAACCTCTGCGTCTTCTTTGGCGGCGAGGAAGCGCTCGACGTCCAGCGCCGCCATGCACCCGGTGCCGGCCGCGGTGACTGCCTGCCGGTAGGTGTGATCGACCAGATCGCCGCAGGCGAAGACCCCGTCGAGGTTGGTCCTGGTGCTCCCGGACGCGACGAGCACATAGCCGGCCGGATCGAGGTCGACCTGTCCGCGTACGAGCTCTGAGCGGGGGTCGTGACCGATCGCGATGAAGAGCCCGGTTGCGTCGAGCTCGCGAGTGGCACCGGTGACCGTGTCACGCAGCACGAGGCCCTTGAGCCGATCGGCGCCGAGCAGCCCGGCGACCTCGGAGTTCCAGGCGAACTCGATCTTGTCGTTCGCTGTTGCGCGGGCGGCCATGATCTTGCTGGCCCGCAGACTGTCACGGCGGTGGACGACGGTGACCTTGCTCGCGAACTTCGCCAGGAAGGTCGCCTCCTCCATCGCGGAGTCGCCACCGCCAACGACGGCGATGTGTTGTCCGCGAAAGAAGAACCCATCGCAGGTGGCGCACCAGCTCACCCCGTGGCCCGACAGCCGCTCCTCGTCAGGCAGGGCCAGCTTGCGGTAGCCCGA
The DNA here is from genome assembly GCA_025929075.1 of Propionibacteriales bacterium. Lineage (GTDB taxonomy): Bacteria > Actinomycetota > Actinomycetes > Propionibacteriales > Nocardioidaceae > JAICMS01. Next base: position 35,307 of record JAICMS010000003.1, on the reverse strand, counting down.
CCCCATCGCGAGCACGACAGACCGGGCCTGGTGGGAGTTGCCCGCGCTGTCGCGGACGATCTTGACCTCGCCGCTGAGGTCGACGTCGGTGACGTCGTCGGTGACCAGTTCGGCGCCGAAGCGCTCCGCCTGTCGGCGCATGTCGTCCATCAGCGCGGGGCCCATGATGCCGTCGGGGAATCCCGGGAAGTTCTCCACTTCGGTGGTGTTCATCAATGCCCCACCGGCGGTGACGGCTCCCTCGAACAGGAGCGGGTGCAGATCGGCCCGCGCGGCGTAGACGGCAGCCGTGTAACCGGCTGGTCCGGAGCCGATGATGATGACGTTGCGCACGTCGTCGGACACGCTGACCTCACTCTGGATTCGAGTCGCCGGCCCCGGATGCTCCCGGCCGGCGTGCAGTCCAACAGATCCTATGGCTGCTTGATTCCCACCATCGTGAGGCTCGGACAGGAGCGGGCGCGCGCGTCAACCGCGGATCGTGACATCGGCGATGCCGCCGCGGTACGCGTTGCCCCCCTCGCTCGGCAGCGAGGTGAGCCAGACCAGCACGAACCTCGTCGTCACCGGCTTCGCGAGCGCGATGCTCGTGACGGTGCCGGCGCGCGGTCGGGTCGCAGCGAGCCGGAAACCGGCAGTGGTGTCTGGCGGTTGGGCCGCGCTGGCCGGGGCGGCGCGCACCTGCACGCCGGTGGGCTCACCGACCAGCCGGAGCGTCACCGTGGTGACCTCTTGTTGCCGGCCAAGGTCCAGGATGAGCCCGACACCGGGCTTCAGGCGACCAAAGTTCGGGTAGTTGTAGTAGGTCATCGTGGTCCAAGCGGTCTGCTTGCTGCCATCGATCGCCAGATCGGCTTCGCCGGAGTTCTCGACGCCGTTGCCCGGCGGGGGGTCGAACGCCGTCGCCGAGCTGATCGGGAGGGGGTGCGTCGCGGGCGATTGGGTCGTCGTCGCCGGTGGTGTCCGGTGCTGCACACCGGTCTTCGCCTCGGCAGGAGGCGTCTGGCCGAGGCCGTGGCGACCGACGAGATAGGCGAGCAGCAGCCCTCCGACGACGAGGACAGCGACGGCGGCCAGCAGGAGGGTATGGCGAGTGCGGGAGTCCCCACCCTGGCCCGGCAGCGTGATCGCCGCCTGCTCGCCGGTCACCGGACCGTCATTGTCGAGCGCAAGCAGTGCTGGCGGTGGCGCGGCCGGCCCGACCTCGGCCACGACGGGCGCCATCAGCTGCGGCGCCGACGCCTCGGTGAAGCCATTGTTGGTCAGGATCGTGGACAGCGACGACCGCACCTCGTCCACCGTGGTGACCGGGCGCCCAGCCCGCGGCGGGTCACCAAGGATCCGGTCGCACAGCATGTCGAGCGACCGCGGTACGCCGGCGCGGACCTGTCTGGGTCGGAGCAACCGGCCGTGCTCAGTGGGAGCCGCGGCGAGGTCACCCCAGTCCCCACCCGGCCAGCGGGCGGTGAGACAGGCGTAGAGCAGCCGGCCTAGATCGCGGGCGTCGGCGGCCTCCGGATCATCGACTTCGAAGGTGGCGGACCGGAGAGCAGCAAAGGTTCCCAGCCCGATCACCTTGACGCCGCTGGAGGCAGTCAGGACGACGGCGTCGGGGGAGAGGCGTTGGTGCGCGAGCCCGGCGCGGTGAGCGCTCGAGATCGCCGCCGCGACCTCCGCTATCAGGGAGGCGGCCCGGTGGGCGGGTAGGGGGCCTTCGCCGAGTACCACGTCGAGCGACCGGCCGGTCACCCACTCCCTGACCACATAGCTGTGTTCACCATCATCGACGGCATCGAGCACCTGCAGGATGCGCGGGTCGGTGACCCGAGACGCCCGCTTTGCTGCATCAAGCATGCCAGCGGCCAAGGGGGAAGCGGACGACAGAACGTGAACGACGACAGATCGGGCCAGGATCTTGTCATGGGCGCGAAACGACTCCGACTCGCCGTCCTCCTCGAGCTGGTCCTCAATGACGTAGCGGTCTGCGAGCACGGTGCCCGGCGCGATGGAGTCGGTGTCCACTTCCCTCCCGCCTTGCCAGCGCTCCCCTCGAGGAGTGGTTGTTCCCGTTCCGGTCAATCGTAGGCGCTGGCAGGAGCCGAACTTCTCCATTACTTCGGCGCTTTCTCTCACCAACGTCCTGCAGGCGGGGCGCTATCGCGCTCTGGTTGCAGGACGCAAGGAAGGTCTGGGTGAGGTCAGGACTCGCTCGCCGCGGGTGGGCGACGGCCGACCGCCCGACCGACGAGCAGGCGCACCAGGCTGGTGATCTCGCTGATATGCATCAGCCGCGCCAACAGGAGGTAGACGCCGCCTCCGGCGAGCCCACCGCAGCAGATGAGGACCACGGCGTCTCCCCGGCTGGTGACGGCGAAGCCCGCGGCGCCCAGCACGCGCACCACCAGCCACGCCACCGCTGCTGCCGGCAGCGACGCCACGGTTACTCGTACGACGAACCGCACCAGCGGGTGACCGCCGAACCCGCCCAGCCGACTTGAGAGCACGATGGCCGATGCCGTGGCGCCGGCGGCATAGCTGGCGCCGTACGCCAGCGCGAGCATCGGCGCGACCAGGTCCGGCGACACGATGAGGGTCAGTCCGATGGCCAGCGCGATGTTGACGGCAGCCACCAGCGACTGGATCAGAAACGGCGTTTTGGTGTCCTCGATCGCGTAGAAGCCGCGGAGCATCACGTAGTGCATGCTGAACAGCAACGTCCCGGGAGCGAAGGCGATCAACGTCGTACCCAGGCTCGTGGTGTGGCCGGCGGCTGCGCCCCAGCCGAACACCACAGTGGCCATCGCCGGCCCGAGGACCAGCAGGCCGACGGCGACCGGGACGATCACCACCAGGACGAGTTCAAGCGTGCGCGACAGCTCTGCGGAGAGCTCGCCGAGCCGGCCTTCGGCGGCGAGCCGGGAAACCAGCGGGATCGTCGCGGTCGCCAGCGACACGGTGACGATCGAATGCGGTACCTGGGTCAGCAGGAAGGCACTGGCGTAGACCGAGTAGCCGGCTCCATGGGTGCTGTCGGCGGTGGCCGAGGTCGCCCGATGCGTCATCACAAAGAAGGCGATCTGGTTGACGATCACGAAGCCGATCGTCCAGAGCCCCAGCCGCAAGGTGTGGCCGAGCCCGGTCCCGCGGAAGTCCAGCCGCGGCCTCACGACGAACCCCGTCTGCCTGAGGTAGGGCAACAGGAGAAGTGCCTGCAGGGCGATACCGACAGTGGAGCCGACGCCGAGGAGCGCCTCCTGTCCAGCGGTGTAGGCACCCGTGGCCGGCCTGTCGGCGTACGCCACCAAATAGATCGCGATCGTTCCGATCGCCACCAGATTGTTTGCGATCGGGGCCCACATCATCGGCCCGAACCGGCCACGAGCGTTGAGGATCTGGCCGATCAGCACGTACATGCCGTAGAAGAAGATCTGTGGCAGACACAACCTGGCGAAGGCGATCATTGAGCTCTGCTCCCCGGCAAGGTCGGGGTCGGCGAAGTACTCGCCGCTCACGAACAGCCGCAGCAGCAGGGGTGCGATGACGATGAGCAGCGCGGTGACACCGGCAAGCACGATCGCGCCCAGACTGATCACCCGGTTGGCGTAGGCGTCACCGCCGTCGGGGTCGTTGCGCATCGCCCGGACGAGCTGCGGCACCAGTACGGCGTTGAAGATGCCCCCGGCGACCAGGATGTAAAGGCTGTTGGGAATGGTGTTGGGCACGTTGAAGAGGTCGGCGTGTGCAGTGGTCAGCCCGATCGCCGCCGCCAGCAGGGCACTTCGCACGAACCCGGTGATCCGCGAGACGATGGTGCCCGCGGCCATCACGGTGCTGGCGGACAGGACTCCGGAGGAGTCGGATCGGCCCATCAGCCTTCGGCTCCCCGCCGGCGCCAGCCCCCTCGGATCCGCCTGACGATCCGGAAACCCGCAGTGACGAAGAGGACCGCCGCCCCCACCCCCATCACACCCCAGATGACCAGCCCGATCTCTGTGGTGCGGACGTCGAACCGCCAGGGCTTGCCGAACGGGTGGCCCTGCGGAGTGGCCAACTGCGCCTGGACGGCGGTGATGCCGCTCCCCTTGGCGGTGCCGATCACCTGGATGTCGCGGCGCTGGCCAGGCGCCAGCACCACCTTGTCCAACGGACCGAAGCGCAGCGCCGGGTCCTGGGCGGTGACGTCCAAGCGGACCGTCACCTCACTGCGCAGTCCGTTGGACACCGTGATGGCGAACCTGCCGGAGTTGCTCGACATCGCCACGAAAGGCGGGCCTGTCACTGTGACGTGTCTGATCTTGCGGGCGTCGGCGTCCGCCTGGGCGTTCGTCAGCGAGATGCCGAGGAAAGGCGCCCACCGCCAGGCGTTGGATCCGGACTCGGCGAGGTGTCGCTGGAAGGTGATCCCGGCGCGGTCTGAGCCGGACAGGATCGAGGAGAACGTCGTCCCCGTGCCGCGGAGCCGCCGGATGGCGGCGAAGAGGTCCGACGAGAGTCCAGGCTGTCGGGTGACCGGCGCCCGCACGGTGCCCGTGTAGTCGACACTGCCGTGCGAGACGACCTTGGTGGCCAGCCGGCCGGCGAGCACCGGTAGCCGGAAGGCGGCGTCGAGCCCCACACCGGCGGCGCCCGGCCCCGGGTTCCAGTTGAAGGGCAGGCCCAGGACCGTCAGACCGGGGTGGGCGATGCCGGACAGCGCCCGGACCGTGGCGTCGGCGACCAGTTCCTGACGCAGTTGCAGAGCGGTGGTGCTGTGGGTGACGTGCTGTCCCGCCAGCGAGCGACTGGCGACAAGCACCGGCACCGACCCGTGTGGTCGCGGGATGGAGACCACGCTGGGTGGCGTCGAGCGGCCGGCAGCAGGCTGAAGGTCGGGCAGATTGGCGGGTGAAAGAATCTGCAGGGTGGTCCCGGCCCGTTGCAGCAGCGTCAAGGACCGCGGCGTGGTCCGGCTGGTGGCCTGCCAGCCAGCGACCAACGCGTTGAGCCGCGTGATGCTCGCGTAGTGCCGGCTGGCCGCCACGCCGGCGCGGGCTACTCCGCCCAGACGGTGAGAGACCAGCGAGTTCACCGCAGGGGCCCCCCACGGCAGCATCAGCACGGTTGTCCGCGCCCGCAGTTCGCGCCAGTCGGCCAGCCACGTGACGGCGTCGGCTCGGCCGGTGCCGGGCGTGCCCTTGGTGCCGGCCGCCACGTCGGCGAGGCTGCGGACGACGTACCCCTGGCTCATCGCCTGGATGGCGGCCAGTACGGCGGGATCGATCACCACTTGGACGCTCTTCGGCGGGGCGGCCTGGGCGAAGCTGAGCAGGTTGCGGAGTCGGCCGCCGAAGGCGAGGGAGTGCGCGAGGGTGTCGTCGAGGAAAGCGCCGTCGGGGAGGCGCTTCACCGGCGCTGTGATCGGCAGCAGCACGACCGACTTGGCCGACCGGGCGGGCGGTGTCTTGGGCAGCAGCGGGACGAGCGTGTCGGCGCGGCCGTCGGAGTTGATGTCGCGGCCCTGGCGGGTGCCGGCCAGGACGCTGACCCCGACGTGGTAGACGCCGGGCGCGCCGCTGATCGGCAGCTGGTCGTAAGGGATCGTGAGCACGTAACCGGACTCGGCGCCGGGCGGCAGGTCGCCGATCTGATCGAACAGGCCGAACGTCACGATCGTCGTCCCGAACCCGACGTCGTCGGGCACGGCGGCGAACTGCTGCAGTCCGTCCAGCGTCGTCGCGGGGTCGGGCGAGATCAGCAGGTAGACCTGGGCGTCGAGCCACTCGATCTTGTCCGGGTTCGTGACCGTGCCGGTGAGCTGGAGCTCGTCGCCCGGTCTCAGCGCCGCGGGAGACACAGTGTCGATCGTCACCTGGAGCTTGCCCGGTCCGGCTGCGCGTTGTGGGCCGAGGCTGTCGCCGTACGACGGCGGGACCGCGACCAGTGAGACGATGGCGACCAGAACCGCCAAACCACAGCTCGCCACGCCGAGGCGGCGCAGCAACCGCTGAGGCGGCGCCGACGAGCCGGACACGACTACCGACTCCCCCCGGCCTGTCGAATCACGGTCTGAGCCTAGTGGGCCGAGGCGTCCGCACCCACGACCCGAACCGGCACCCATAAGGTGGTGGATCGTGTCCGACAGCCGGCGGTCGTTGAGCGACGTCCAGCGCACGGCCGTGCGCGAGCTCGTCCGGGCGGCGCCGGTGGTCGACGCGGTGGCCGAGCGGTTTGCGGCGGCCGGTCACGAGATCGCGCTGGTGGGGGGGTCGGTCCGAGACGCGCTGCTGGGCCGGCTGGGGACGGACCTCGACTTCGCGACCTCGGCTCGACCGGAGCAGATCGAGGCATGTTTGCGCGGCGCCGTCGACGCGACGTGGGACGTGGGTCGGGACTTCGGCACGATCGGCGCTCAGATCGGCGAGCACCGGCTAGAGATCACGACGTACCGCAGCGACGCGTACGACCCGGACTCGCGGAAGCCGGACGTCATCTTCGGCGACTCGCTGGCCGGCGACCTCGGTCGCCGGGACTTCACCGTCAACGCGATGGCTGTCGAGCTGCCAGAGCGCAGGTTCGTCGACCTTTTCGGTGGGCTCGACGACCTCGCAGCGGCAGTGCTGCGGACGCCGTCGACGCCGGAGGAGTCGTTCACCGACGACCCACTGCGGATGATGCGAGCGGCGAGGTTCGCCGCGCAGCTCGGGTTCAAGGTCGCCCCCGAGGTGGTGGGCGCGATCCGCGCGATGGCCGGCCGCATCGAGATCGTGTCCGCCGAGCGGGTCCGCGACGAGCTGGTCAAGCTGCTCCTGGCGGACCGCCCGCGACCGGGGCTCGCCCTGCTCGTGGACTCCGGGCTGGCGGATCGGGTGCTGCCGGAGCTGCCGGCGCTGCGGCTGGAGCGCGACGAGCACCATCGCCACAAGGACGTCTACGAGCACAGCCTGATCGTGCTGGAGCAGGCGATCGCGCTTGAGGACCGTCTGCCGGACGGCGGGCCGGACCTGATCACCCGGCTGGCGGCTCTGCTGCACGACATCGGGAAGCCGAAGACCCGGAGGTTCGCGGCCGGTGGCACCGTGACGTTCCACCACCACGACACGGTCGGAGCCAAGATGGCCCGCAAGCGTCTGCAGTCGTTGCGCTTCTCGCGGGAGCAGGTCGACGGCGTCTCTCGGCTTGTCGAGCTGCATCTGCGCTTTCACGGCTACGGCAGCGGTGAGTGGACCGACTCGGCAGTGCGGCGCTACGTCCGCGACGCCGGCCCGCTCCTCGACCGGCTCCATGTGCTGACCCGCGCCGACTGCACGACCCGGAACGCCGCCAAGGCGGAGCGGTTGCGGCGAACCTACGACGACCTCGAGGCCCGGATCGAGCGGCTGGCCGCTGACGAGGAGCTCGCGGCCATGCGGCCGGACCTCGACGGCCGCCAGATCATGGACATCCTCGGGATCGCGCCGGGGCCGACGGTCGGTGAGGCCTACCGCTACCTGCTTGAGCTTCGCCTCGACGAAGGACCGCTCGGTGCGGAGCGAGCGCGCGAGGATCTACTCGCCTGGTGGGCCGATCGTCAGCACTAGGGGCTGGGCGGCTCAGCTAGCCGTCGGCGGCGCGGTCAGCGCTCTCGTGGCAGCACCGAGACCGGGGACATCGACTGAGTAGCCGCCCGCGTTTGGTACCAACCGGCGGCCACGGCATAGCCGGCGGCGAGCAGTCCGACGACGAGGTAGGACCTGCCGTCGGCCGGCACGATCAGCGCCCCCACGGCAGCGGCCGCGATGAACATCACGTTGAAGAGGACGTCGTACACCGCGAAGACGCGGCCGCGGAAGTCGTCTTCGACGCCGGTCTGGACGAGGGTGTCCACGCAGATCTTGACGCTCTGCGCGGAGAGCCCGAGCACGAGTGCCGTTGCCACCATGGCGGGCTGTGCGAACAGGCTTCCCGGCAGCACCATCGCAACGGCTGCGCCGAGGAGCAGCACGACGATCCAGCGTTGCGGCATCAGCCGGCTGGTCGCCACTGGCGTCAGAATCGCGGCGAGCAGGAACCCGACTCCGGCCGCCGCCAGCGCGACGCCGAGTGCGTTGAGCGCCGCGCCGCTCTGGCGTGGTGCGTAGAACGTGTTGCGGTACAGCAGGACGGTCAGGACCATCCAGATGCCGTAAAGGAATCGGTGAGCGGCGACGACGGCTAACGCCCGGGCCGCGATCGGCCGCTCGTGCAGGTGCTGCAGACCGTCCCGCAGGCCGCGGACGACGTCGTGCAGCGCCGCTGGCACAGTCTCGGAGTCAGCGAGCCGGTCGGGGCCGAGCAGGTCGCGGGGCATGCGCGCTGCCAGTCCGGCCGCGGCGACGTAACCGATAACGGCGATCAAAACGATCAGCGCGTCGGTGCTGCGTCCCGGCAGGCCCGCTCGCAGCAGCGTCGCGCAGCCCAGGCCGGCGAAGAAGGCGAGCGTCCCCGTCGTGGGCGTCACCGAGTTGGCGAGCACCAGCTCCTCCGGCTCCACGACGTGCGGCAACGAGGCCGAAAGGCCGGCGAGCAGGAAGCGGTTGACGCTCATCGCCAGCAGGATCAGCACGAAGAGGTCGGCCGAGGTGCGGTCGAGGGCCACCTCGACCGCCACAGCGGTGACTGGCAGCGCCCGCAGAAGATTCGCGACGACGAGTATCTGCCGCCGGCTCCACCGGTCGAGGAAGACGCCGACGAAGGGTCCGAGAACGCTGTAGGGCAGCAGCACCGCGGTCAACGCCAGGGCGATCGCCGGAGCGTCCGGCTGCCGCTCGGGCGAGAACAGCACGAACGACGCCAGCGCGATCTGGAGGAAGCCGTCGGCGAACTGCCCGGTGACCCGGACGGCGAACAGCCGCCGGAACCACCGCTGCCTCAGCAGATGCCGCAGCGCGGCGACGAATCGCATCGTTCGCCCAGTGTCCCACCGCCCCCCTTCCGCGAATTGCGGGAAAGTGGCTGGCCGGCGTCCGGTTTGTCCAGCCACTTTCCGGCAATTGCGGGGGGCGTGGGCTGCGGAGGTTGGTTAGCGGTCGACGTCGCCGCGGATGAAGGCCTCGACCCAGGCGCGGCCCTCGTCGTCGGGACGCTGCACCGGCGGAGACTTCATTAGGTACGACGATGCGGACAGCACCGCACCGCCGATGCCGCGGTCCTTGGCGATCTTGGCCGCCCGCAGCGCGTCGATGATGATGCCGGCTGAGTTCGGGGAGTCCCAGACCTCGAGCTTGTACTCCATGTTGAGCGGGACGTTGCCGAACGCGCGACCCTCGAGCCGGACGTAGGCCCACTTGCGGTCGTCGAGCCACTGGACGTAGTCGCTCGGTCCGATGTGGACGTTCTTGGCACCGAGGTCGTGGTGGATGTTGGACGTCACCGACTGGGTCTTGGAGAGCTTCTTGGACTCCAGCCGCTCGCGCTCGAGCATGTTCTTGAAGTCCATGTTGCCGCCGACGTTGAGCTGGTAGGTGCGGTCGAGCACCACGCCGCGGTCCTCGAACAGCTTGGCCAGCACCCGGTGGGTGATCGTCGCGCCCACCTGTGACTTGATGTCGTCGCCCACGACCGGGACGCCGGCGTCGGCGAACTTCTGGGCCCACTCGGGGTCGGAGGCGATGAAGACAGGCAGCGCGTTGACGAACGCGACCTTCGCGTCGATCGCGCACTGGGCGTAGAACTTGTCGGCCTGATCGGAGCCCACCGGCAGGTAGGACACGAGCACGTCGGCCTTGGTGTCCTTGAGCACCTGAACGACGTCGACCGGTTCGGAGTCGCTCTCGTCGATCGTCTCCCGGTAGTACTTGCCCAGGCCATCCAGGGTGTGGCCGCGCTGCACGATGACACCGGTCGGCGGCACGTCGCAGATCTTGATCGTGTTGTTCTCGCTGGCCGTGGTGGCGTCGGCGAGGTCGAACCCGACCTTCTTCGCATCGACGTCGAACGCGGCGACGAACTCGATGTCGTTGACGTGGTACTCGCCGAACTGGACGTGCATGAGCCCGGGCACGGAGCCGTTCGGGTCGGCGTCCTGGTAGTAGTGGACGCCCTGGATGAGCGACGTCGCGCAGTTACCGACGCCGACGATGGCTACACGTACCGAACCCATGCGGTGATCCTCATTTCCCGTTGTCAGCACCCGACGGTTCTCCGTGGGCGTGGTCGATGGTCTTGCTGTCGGCAGCCGGGCGGGCCGCCGCCGTACCGGATATCTGGCCGCTACCGATCCGCTCGCTGTCGATCAGCTCGGTCAGCCAACGCACTTCACGCTCGACCGACTCCAGGCCGTGCCGCTGTAGCTCCAGCGTGTAGGTGTCGACCCGCTCGCGGGAGCGGGACAGCAGCGCCCGGACTCCCTCGAGCCGCTCCTCGAGACGGCTGCGCCGTCCCTCGAGGATGCGCAGCCGGTTCTCGGCGCTGGTGGAGGCGAAGAACGCGAAGTGGACGCCGAAGTTCTCGTCCTCCCAGGCGCTCGGCCCCGCGGCGGAGACCAGCGAGGCGAACCGCTCCTTGCCCTCTGCGGTGAGTTTGTAGACGATCCGCCCGCGCCGGCTTGCTCGTGCGGCCAGCGTGTCGGCGCCGCTCGGCGAGGTGTCCTCGCAGATGAGCCCGCCGCGCAGCATCTGCTTCAGGCAGGGGTAGAGCGACCCGTAGGACAGCACCCGGCCCCAGCCGAGCAGCCCGGTCACCTGCTTGCGGAGCTCGTAGCCGTGCATCGGCGACTCGTGCAGCAGCCCGAGGACTGCCAGCTCGAGGGTGTCGCCGCGGCGGCTCGCCACCCGCGCCTCCTTGCTCGGTCACCCACGGACGGGCCGGTGGGCACGCCGTGGATGTATCGGTCGAACGTATCGTATCGATACATCGGGCGCTAGCCAAACAGCACCCCGTCGGGCACCGCAGCGGCCGCGAAACCGCGTACCCTCGTAGCACCATGTGGTCCCAGCGCTCGGTCATCGACTACTCGCTGCAGCGGCGGGCGAAGCTGTCGTCGCTGCGCGGGGGCGGGATCATGCGTGACGATCTGTGTGACGCCGACCCCTACACTTTGCTGGCGGCCAAGCACCATGGCGAGCCCACGGATACGCTGTGCCCGGTCTGCCGCAAGGAACCCCTCGCCCATCTGTCCTACGTCTTCGGCGAGGAGCTCGGTCAGTACTCCGGCCGGATCAAGTCACGCGCAGAGATCGAGGAGATGGCGCACGAGCATGGCGAGATCCGCATCTACGTCCTGGAGATCTGTCGCGGCTGCAGCTGGAACCACCTGGTGGAGTCCTACGTCGTCGGCGACGGAGTCCCGCGGAAAGCACCGCGTCGGCAGCGCACCGTCGAGGACGACTGAGTGAAGCCGGAAAAAGGCCAAGGCAGCGGCAAGAAGGGCAAGATCCGGCTGCGGGACACCTCGGGGTGGGACCGCGCCAACTACATCGCGGGCAAGGTCCTCAAGTGGGGCGGCATCGGGCTGGCGGTGATCATCGTCTGCGGAGCGATCGCGATCTACATCGCCTACCGGATGATCAGCATTCCCAACCCCAACGCGGCCTTCCAGTCGCAGACCTCCACGGTCTACTACGCCGACGGCAAGCACGTGCTGGGCCAGTTCGCCGTGCAGAACCGACACAGTGTCCCGTTGAGCCAGGTGCCGGTGCCGGTGCGCAACGCCGTGATCTCTGCTGAGGACCGCACCTTCTACAGCAACCAGGGAATCGACCCCAAGGGCATCATCCGAGCGGCCTGGAACGACCTGACCTCCAACACCACTCAGGGCGGCTCGACGATCACCCAGCAGTACGTGAAGATCCTCTACCTCTCCCAGCAGCAGACGCTGTCGCGGAAGATCAAGGAGGCGTTCCTCGCCGTCAAGGTCGACCAGGAGCTGACCAAGGACCAGGTCCTCGAGGGCTACCTGAACACGATCTACTACGGCCGGGGCGCGTACGGCATCGACGCCGCTGCCCATGCCTACTTCAACGAGCCGGCGAAGGCGCTGAACGTCCGACAGGGCGCCGTGCTGGCCGCCGTACTCAACTCGCCGTCGAACCTCGACCCCGCCATCTCACGGGCCAACGCCAGCAGGCTGCTGCAGCGCTACCGATACGTGCTGTCGGGTATGGCCCAGATGGGCAACCTCGGCAAGGCGACCGCCCAGCGAGACATGGCTCAGCTGCCGACGATCGCACCGATCAAGGCCGTCAACCAGTACGGCGGGCAGAAGGGCTACCTGATCCAGATGGTCCGCCAGGAGCTGCTGGCGCATCACTTCACCAACGAGCAGATCGATGCCGGCGGCCTGCGGATCGTGACCACCTTCAGTTACAAGGACGAGCAGGCGGCTGTCCGGGCGGTCCAGCAGCAGCGGCCGCCGGGTCACAAGGATCTGCACGTCGCGTTGGCATCCGTGCAGCCGGGAACCGGGGCCGTGCGCGCGCTGGTCGGTGGCCGCGACTACGTCCAGAGCCAGTTCAACTGGGCCACTCACGGCGGACAGCCGGGGTCCTCCTTCAAGCCGTACGCTCTCGCCGCTGCCCTCGGCTCGGGTGACACGCTGCAGAGCACCTTCGACGGCAACTCGCCGCTGCGGCTGGCCGACGGCACGCTGGTCCACAACGAGGGCGAGTCGTCCGGGGTACCGAACGGCTTCTCCTACGGCACCGTCAACCTGATCACCGCGACCGCGAAGTCGATCAACACCGCGTACGTCGACATGACGGTCCACATGCCGGGAGGCAACGGCCCGCAGAAGGTGATCAACGCTGCGGTGGCCGCCGGCATCCCGCGCAAGGGCCTGCAGCCCACCTCGAACGTGGCGCTCGGCATCTCGCCGGTGACACCGCTCGACCAGGCCAACGGCTACGCCACCCTCGACAACCACGGTGTCCACGTCGACACCTACGTCGTGCAGTCGGTGAGCGACTCCGGTGGCCAGCGCTATGAGCACCAAAACAGCGGCGGAACGCAGGCGTTCAGCCAGCCGGTGGCGAGCAACGTGACCTACGCGCTGGAGCAGGTCGTCAAGATCGGCACCGGCACCAACGCGCTGGCCCTGGGACGGCCGGCGGCCGGCAAGACCGGCACCGCGACCGCTCAGTCGCCCGGCGGCACCGAACACGTGTCGTCGGCGTGGTTCGTCGGCTACACACGACAGCTGTCGACGGCGGTGATGTACGTCCGCGGCGACGGCAACGAGCCGCTCGACGGTGGCTACCTCAACCCGTTCTACGGCGGCACCTTCCCCTGCCTCACCTGGACCGCCTACATGAAGGTCGCGATGCAGGGCCTTCCGGTCAAGCAGTTCCCGCCGCCACAGAAGCTGCCCGGCGCCAAGCCGACCACGACCAAGCCGACATACACCCCGCCGCCTCCGCCAACCACCACACAAACCTTCCCCACGACGCCGCCGACCACTCCGCCGACAACGCCGCCGACCACTCCGCCGACGACGCCGCCGACCACTCCTCCCACGACGCCGCCGACAACGACGACGCCGCCGACCACTCCTCCCACGACGCCGCCCACCACTCCGCCGACCAGCACTGCTGCGAGCCTGTTCGCGCTCAGGGGTTACTAGTGTCGCGGGACACTAGACGGTTGTCGGCTGATCCGGTGGCACCGGCGGAGCCGCGGTCGACGAGGGCGGCGTTCTGCTAGGCGGCCGCCGGGTCGCCGTACCGCGCGGCGTCGAACCGTCCGGAGCGCATACGGCACGATGAGCGCGTGGTCTTCCGCGACAGCGTGCGGTGCACCGACGACGTGGTGGCGCCGACGCTCGACGACGACCTGGTCCGAGCTGCCAGCAGGCCGATCGGTGGCCCGTTGGGGGACCATGCCCGAAGTGGACTGAGCTGGTGGACGCCGGTCCGGGTCGTGCTCGCGATTGCGGCGGTGTTCTTCGCGCTGGGCGTCGTGCAGAAGTCGCCCTGCGTCGTCACCAACTGGGCCGACGACGCGTCGCCGAAGCCGTTCTCCCACATGTGCTACACCGACATCCCCTACCTGTACGTCGGCCGGGGGTTCGCCGAAGGAGTGTGGCCGTATGAGCCGCAAAACGACCTCCCGCTCGTCAAGCGGCCCGAGACGGAGGTGGCCTACCACGACCTGACGCTGGAGTACCCGGTGCTGACCGGTCTCTGGATGGGCGCCGCCGCGGCGGTCACCAACGCCATCGGACGGTCGCCGGACCTCAGCGCCATCCCCCATGACGAGGTCGGCACCGTCCTCGACGTGCAGTACGACACCGCGATCTACTGGGCCGTCAACGCGGTGGGCTTCTTCCTGGTGTTACTGGGCGGGCTGTTCCTGCTCGTCCGTGCGCAGCGCCGACGACCCTGGGACGCGATGTTGATCGCGGCCGCCCCGGTGCTTCCGCTGGCCGCGACGATCAACTGGGACATCCTCGCGGTGGGCTGCGTGTGCGCGTTCCTCTGGGCCTGGGCCACCCGGCGGCCGGTGCTGGCCGGGCTGCTGATCGGCATCGGTGCGGCAACCAAGCTCTATCCGCTGTTCTTCCTCGGCCCGCTGCTGATCCTGTGCGTGCGGGAGCGACGGCTCGGCGTCTACGCCAAGACTGTCGTGGCAGCCGCCGTCGCGTGGTTGGTCATCGACCTGCCCATCTACATCTGGTCGCCGGATGCCTTCACCTGGTTCTGGCGCTTCAACGCCTCGCGGGGCGCCGACTACGGCTCGCTCTGGCTCATCGCCTCGGAGGCCGGTCACACCGCCTCGCCGCATGTGATCAACGTGACGACGTGGGTCTTCTTCGGTTGTGCCTGCCTACTGGTGGCGCTGCTTGCCCTGCTGGCGCCGCGGCGGCCGCGGCTCGTGCAGCTGCTGTTCCTGGTCGTCGCGGCCTTCTTGTTCGTCAACAAGGTGTACTCGCCGCAGTACGTTCTGTGGCTGCTGCCGTTGGCCGCGCTCGCACGCCCTCGGTGGCGGGATTTGCTGATCTGGCAGGCGAGCGAAGTGTTCTACTTCTTCGCCGTCTGGATGCACATCGCGAACTTTATGGTGCCCGCGGGGGCCTTCGACACCGTCTACGCGATCAGCATCGTGGTGCGGATCCTGGGCGAGTTCTATCTGGTCGTGATGGTGGTCCGCGACGTGCTGTCGCCGTGGCATGACCCGGTCAGAGCCGACGGGCTGTCCGACGACCCGCTCGGCGGCATCTTCGACGACGGGATCGACAGCGAGCCGGTCGAGTCGGAGCCAACGAGCGCGGGCCTGGTCGCGGAACCGGCTGGCTCAGCTGATGACGACGTGGTCGACAAGGGTGGTGGTGTGCCGGACCCGGACGACGACCTCGTCCCCGGGGCTGGGGGGCTGCGCGGTCACCGGGACGAACACCATGCTCACCTGCATGTGCGGCGGCTCGACGAACCAGCGCTGGCGGCCGTCGATGACGTACGGCGACAGCGTCCGCCCGGCCGCATCGAGCCCGCCACGGGCCAACGACGTGATCCGCTGCCGGGCTGAGACCGCCGCGGCCGGCGACTCCAGACCGATCCCGTGCGACGTACCGCCGGAGACCACCACCACCACCCCCGCTCGGGCTATCCGGCGTTGTCGGTAGCCGATCCGGTCACCGGCAGTGACCGGGTGGATGTCGATCACCGTCGCTCGAAAGGACAGAGCGTCGCGATCTCCCAGCCAGAGAGCCGTGCCGATACGCGGGCGGAACTCGACGCCGGGGTGGCGCTGGCACAGCGCGTCGATCTCCGGTGAGCTGACATGGGACAAAAACCAGCGCCGAGCGGGTGCCTGGTCGAGCCAGTGCTCCACTTCCGCCAGGTGACCGTTGCCTAGCGGCAGGTGCAGAGCATGCCCCTCGATCCGGACGCCGCGGGCGGACTGTATCGCGGCGGTCATGTCGGCGATGGCGAAGCCGTGCCGGCCGATGGACGTGAGGGCCTCGAGCAGCACCCGTGGCCGGTCGTCACGGTGGCCCAGTGCGGTGAGGTCGGCCAGCCGTCCCACGGTGTGCATGATGCGCGAACCGTAGACCACGTCGGCGAGGAACGGCCGCCAGGGCTCGAGCACCAGGATGTCGCCGTCGAAGCGCTTCTCGACCTCGGCGACCTCGGCATAGGTGCCGACGGCGACGGTGTCGACGCCCAACCATTGGGCCCGGCGGGCCAGGCTGCCGATGCCGAAGCCGTAGCCGTTGCCCTTGGCAACCGGCACCAGGCCCGGGTGATCGGCCACGACCCGGCGCAAATGGCCCCGCCAGCGTGGCCCGTCGACGTACAGCGTGACCGGCATCAGCGACGGCTCATATAGACGTCGAACGCCTTGTAAAGGGTGCGGTTGAGCGGCAGGTCCCACTCACCGACCAGCTCGACGGCCTCGCCGCCGGTGCCGAGCTTGAACTGGATGAGGCCGATATGTGGGTCGTCGGCATCGAGGGTGTCGGTGATGCCGCGGAGGTCGTAGACCGTGGCGCCGGCCTCGATCGCGTCGCTGATCATCCGCCACTGGATGGCGTTGGAGCCGCGGACCTCGCGCTTGTCCGTCGACGATGCGCCGTAGGAATACCAGGCGTGACGGCCCAGCTGCACCCACGTCGTCGCCGCCACGAGGTCGCCGTCGTGGCGGGCCAGATAGAGCCGGATCCGGTCGGAGTCCTCGCCGCGCAGGGCGGTGAACATCCGCTCGAAGTAGCCGAGGGGCCGGGGGGTGAAGTGGTCGCGGGCCGCCGTCTCGACGTACAGCCGGTGGAAGTCCGGTAGGTCGCCGAGCCCGCCTTGGGTGATCTCGACACCCGACTTGGCCGCCTTCTTGATGTTGCGCCGCCAGAGCTGGTTCATCCCGCCCAGCACGTCGTCGGCGGTTCGCTCCGCGAGCGGCAGCTGGAAGACGTACTGCGGCTGTCCGGCGCCGAAGCCGGCGTCGGTGCCAAGTTGTCGCCAGCCGCCGGCCCCGAGGGCAGCCCGAACGGTCAGGCCGATCTCGCCCTTGGTGTCGGGCGCGACCTCGCCGAATCTGCGGTGCCTACCGTCGGCGATGGCCTGCTTGATGGTCGCGGCGCCCCAGGACCGTACGGCGACCAGTGGCCCGATCCGGATGCCGAACGCGCCACGGCCGCGGAGGTAGCGGGCGAGTGCGGCGAGCTGGTCGGCGAGATCTGACGCGGACCAGTCGAGCACCGGCCCCTCCGGCAGGTAGGCCAGCGACCTCGGGACGACCGGCAGCTGTCGGTAGAGGACCAGACCGGCGCCGATGAGCGCTCTGCCACGGAACCAGCCGACCGACTCGTGCCGCCATTCGGCCTTGACCTCGCCCCAGGCAGGGGTCTGCAGGAAGCTGGCGTCGGGCTGGGTGGCGAGGAAGTCGAGGTGCTCCGCGGCGCCGATCGGGCGGACGGCGATCGCCTCCATGGCCGGACACGTTACCGAACGCCGACCAGTGACCAGAACGATGAAGGCTCCGCCGTCGTGGCGGAGCCTTCATCGCGGGGTTGTCGGCCGGCGTGTCTGAGCCGATGTCGCCGGGTCAGCCTGCCTTGGACAACTGCTGCCGGGTGTTGTTCCCGCTGATCTCGATCTTCCTGGGCTTGGCCTGCTCGGCGACCGGGATGCGGATGGTCAGCACTCCCGCGTCGTACGAGGCCGTCAGGCTGTCGACGTCGAGCGTGTCACCGAGGAACAGCTGCCGGCTGTAACTCCCGTAGTGACGCTCAGCGACCACACGCTCGGTCTCCGACTTCGGCTGTTGCCGCTCAGCGTGCACGGTCAAGACGTGCTTCTCGACCGTCATGTCGATCGAGTTCGGCTCGACGCCCGGCAGGTCCATGTGGACGACGAAGTCATCGCCTTCCCGGTAGGCGTCCATCGGCATCATCGTGGGGCCGGACTGGCCGCCGAAGAAGGCCTCAGTGAGACGGTCGATGTCGCGGAAGGGGTCGGTTCGCATCAGCATGGGGCTGCACCTCCCGTTCGTGTTTGGGTTGGCAGCCCGACGGCCGGGCCACCAACTATCTATGACCACTGAAATAGATTTTGTGTCGCCACCGTCACGATGTCAAGTTAGAATGTGCGCTAGCCGTGGAGGAGAGGAGGACCCTCGCCGTGTGTGCGCAGCCTGTCCCCTTGAACCGGTCTGAGCGGTCCGCGCTGCTCGCTCGGCTCGAACTGGAACCCGACGCCCATCGCGATGCCATCCGGCGCGCCTATCGCCGGCTGGCCCTCCAGCTGCACCCCGATCTCGGCGGTGACCCGGCCGCCACCGCCGACTTCCTCGCCGTTGAGGAGGCCTATCGACGGCTCAGCGCCGACGATCGTGCGACCGCCGCAGACGAGAGGGGGAAGCAGCCTAAGGGCACCCCGCGGACACCCCGGAGGGCTCGACACCCGCGCCCTCCCGGTGGGAGTCCGAGCGCGGGTGTCGAGTTCGTGGCCGGCCCGGTGCGCTGGTCTCCGTCGGTGAACGAGAGGCCGGATCGATGATCGCGGAGTTCCCCGCCGACAGGGGGTTGTTCGGCATCTCCGTCGTGGCTGAGCTCACCGGCGTCGATCCGCAGATGCTCAGGCACTATGAGGCGAAAGGCCTGCTGGAGCCGCAGCGAACCTCCGGCGGCACTCGGCGGTACAGCCGCGACGACGTCCAGCAGGTGGACCGGATCACGACGTTGCTGGCCAGCGGTCTCAACCTCGCCGGCATTGCTCAGGTGCTTGAGCTGGAGGCCGAAACCCAGCGGTTGGAACGAGAGATCACCAGGCTTAAGGGAACGCGGCGGGCCGAGCGGTGATCGCCGAGGCGGCGGTCCGAACCGGGCGCAACGGTAAACGAACGTCTGCCGCGGGACACTAGATGCCGCGGTCGCGTAGCCAGGCGATGTCGGCGGCCTGACCCTCGACTCCGCCCGGAGTCTCCACGACAACCGGAGTACCGGCTGCCCGAACCACGGCGACGAGGTTGTCCGCTCCGACGCTGCCGGTCCCGAGATTGGTGTGCCGGTCGGCTCCGGACCCGAAGGGGTCCCGCGAGTCGTTGGCGTGCACCAGGTCGACCCTTCCGGTGACCGCCCGGGCCCGGTCGACGAGGCTGCCCAGCTCCTCGCCGGCGGCATGAGCATGGCAGGTGTCGAGACAGAGCCCCACGCTGTCGCCGCCGTCGGCCGAGCCGATCGCCTCCCAAAGCTTGGCGATCCGTTCGAGCATCCTGGCCATTGCGTTGTCGCCACCGGCTGTGTTCTCGATCAGCAGCGGCACCTTCATCTCCAGCCGCTCGACGCATTTGCGCCAGTTGTCGAACCCGGCAGCCGGGTCGTCGGCCTTCAGCACATGCCCCCCGTGGACGATCAGTGCCTTGGCGCCGATCCCGGCCGCCGCATCGACCTGCTGCTGGAGCAGCTTGCGTGACGGAATCCGGATCCGGTTGTTGGTCGTGGCGACGTTGAGCACGTACGGCGCGTGGATGTAGAGGTCGATTCCGGCGCTGGTGGCGGCGGCGCGCAAGGCGTCCGGCCCCCCGTCGTACTGCACGACCGGTCCCTTCCAGCCCTGCGGGTCACCCAGGAAGAACTGGGCGAGGTCGGCCCCCCGGGCGGTTGCCTCCGCCACGGGGTCCTGCTGGTCGACGTGGGCTCCGATCCGCTGGCCTGCCATGGCGACCACTCTAGGGATCGGGTACGACGACCGGCCGGTGCTCACCCGACCGTGAGGGCGACCGGTCCCGGGGCTGGACCCGGGTCAACACCCGGGACGGTTCCGGGGCGGTATAGGTGATCAACCGGATTGGCTTGGTGGTGTGCCCTGGTTAGCCTGAGGGCGCCGAGATCGGCTACGCGCGCCCGAAGCAACGGACCGGGGGCGCGTCCCCAAGCCCAAGACGAGGAGTCATGTCGAACATCTCTGCTGCCGTCACCGCGGACCGCCTGCCCGCGGAGGGCCGCCGCGTCGCCGCGCGCGCCGCCGACCTGCGCAAGACCTATGGCCGAGGGGACACCGTGGTCGCAGCACTCGACGGCGTTTCCATCGAGTTCGCCGCCGGGCGCTTCACCGCGGTCATGGGCGCCTCGGGATCTGGCAAGTCGACGCTGATGCACTGCATGGCCGCGCTCGACAAGCCGACCTCCGGGGAGGTCTACCTCGGGGATGTCGAGCTGTCGACGCTCGGGGACAAGGAGCTGACCCGGATCCGCCGGGACAAGGTCGGCTTCGTCTTCCAGGCGTTCAACCTTGTTCCGACCCTCACCGCCCAGGAGAACATCGAGCTCCCGCTGTCGCTGGCCGGACGCAAGCCCGACCCGGACTGGTTCGACACCGTGGTCGACGTGACCGGCCTGCGCGACCGGCTGTCGCACCGTCCCAGCGAGCTTTCCGGCGGGCAGCAGCAGCGGGTGGCCTGCGCCCGGGCACTTCTCTCGCAGCCCGACGTGGTCTTCGCCGATGAGCCCACCGGCAACCTCGACTCGACCTCCGGCGCTGAGGTGCTGAGCTTCCTTCGCGACACCGTCGACAGCCACGGGCAGACGGTCGTGATGGTGACGCACGACCCAGTGGCGGCCGCCTACACCGACCGCGTCGTCTTCCTCGCCGACGGCCTCGTCGTGGACGAGTTACATCAGCCCAGTGCCGAACTGGTGCTGGAGCAGCTCAAGCGCCTCACCGCTGCGGCAGGGGGCTCGGCCGCGGCGACGGGAACGATGGCCACCGGCAGCGAGGCGGGAGCCTGAGCATGCTCAAGGTGACGCTGCGGAACCTGCTTGCCCGCAAGGTTCGCCTGGTCCTGTCCGGGCTGGCGATCGTGATCGGCGTGGCCTTCGTGGCCGGGTCGTTCATCTTCACCGACACGCTGCGGGCGACGTTCGACGGCATCGTCAAAGGGACCACTGCCGACGTCCAGGTGTGCCCCAAGGGCGCCTGCAGCTTCGACTCGGTCGCGGACACCCGTACCATCCCCGCCTCGGTCGTCCGCCAGCTCGGCCGGCTGCCGGGAGCCGCCGCGGCGCACGGCAACGACCAGGTGCAGGGCGTGTACGTGATCGGCCCGGATGGCAAGGTCGTCGGTGGCGGCGGAGCCCCCGGGCTGGCGTTCAGTTTCACCCCGACGAAGGCGATCACGGGCAACCGCATCCTCACCCTTGCCGCCGGTCGGCTGCCGCACGGAGTCCACCAGATCGCCCTCGACCAGCAGACCGTCGACAAGAGCGGCTACCGGATCGGCGACACGGTCCATCTTCAGACCCCAGGCACCCCCCCGATGATGACCGCCAGGCTGACCGGGATTGTGACGTTCGGCGAGGGCAACTCCCTCGCGGGGGCGACGCTGACGATGTGGGACCGGCCCGCCATCCAGCAGCTGTTCTTCCACGGTCGAGACGTCTTCACCGAGGTCGGGCTGACCACCAAGCCCGGGGTGTCACAAGTGGAACTTCGCGACCAGGCCCGCCGCGTCCTGCCGACAGGGGTGACGGCGCGCGCCGGCGACGCGGTCGCGGCGCAGAACCAGAAGGAGATCGGCAAGATCCTCGGCTTCCTCAACACGTTCCTGCTGGTCTTCGCAGCGATCGCGTTGGTGGTTGGCATCTTCCTGATCATCAACACGTTCTCGATCCTCGTCGCCCAACGCAGCCGCGAGCTGGCCCTGCTCCGAGCGATGGGCGCGTCCCGCCGACAGGTCAACAGGTCGGTGCTGCTGGAGGCGCTTGCCGTCGGCTTCATCGGGTCGACCATCGGGCTCGGCGCCGGCTACCTGCTGGCGATCGCGCTCAAGGGGCTCTTCGGGCTGATCGGTCTCGACGTGAGTGGGACCACCATGCCGGTGCACGTTCGCACCGTCGTCGTCTCGTACGTCGTCGGCATCCTCGTCACCCTGGTGGCGGCCTACTTGCCGGCCCGCCGCGCCAGCCGGGTCGCACCGGTCGAGGCGATGCGCGACGACGTAACCCTCGGCGAGTCCGGCATGGGCCGGCGGCTGGTCGTCGGCGGCGTGCTCATCGCCTTGGGCATCGCGGCGATCGTCGCCGGCTGGATCGGCTCCGGTTCGGGTGGGCTGACCGGGATCGGGTTGGGGGCACTCGCGGTGTTGGTAGGGGTGTCACTGCTGAGCCCGGTCGTCGGGCGCCCGGTCGTCGCCGTACTCGGTGCGCTGTATCGGTCGCTCTATGGCACGGTCGGGCAGCTGGCGACCGCCAACTCCCTGCGCAACCCACGCCGGACCGCCGCGACAGCGAGCGCCCTGATGATCGGGCTGACGCTGGTCTCCACGATGGCGATCTTCGGTCAGTCGACCAAGGCCAGCACCGAGCAGGCGATCCGACAGACGGTGACAGCACCGTTGATCGTGTCGAGCAAGACCCAGTCGCCGTTCTCGCCCGCCATCGCCGCGTCGATCCGATCGCTGCCCGGCGTGAAGACGGTGGCCGAGCTCCGGATCGCCAGCGGCAAGGTCGACGGGAACGACGCCACGATCGGGGCGGCCGACGTCGGCCAGCTGGCTCGGACGCTCAACGTCCGGATGGCTGTAGGCGCCCTGTCAGCGGCTGCCACGCACACGATCCTGGTGGATGCCGGTACGGCGAAGGCGAACCACCTCCGGGTCGGGGAGCGGGTGCCGCTGAGGCTCCAGGGCGGCACGCAGACCGTGGTGGTGGCCGGGACGTTCGCTACCAACTCGATGCCGATGCCCTACCTCGTGTCGTTGCAGACCCTGCAGGCCGGTGGCCTCAAGCCGATGGACGCCTACCTGTTCGTCAGCAAGGCGCCGAAGGCGGACATCGACACGGTCACGGCGGAGATCCAGAAGACCGTCGCCGACCTGCCGACGATCTCGCTGCAGACCCAGCAGCAGTTCATCGACGCGCAGAGCAAGCAGATCGACCAGTTCCTCTACATGATCTACGGGCTGCTGGCGCTCGCGATCGTGATCGCGATCCTCGGCATCGTCAACACGCTGGCACTGTCGATCATCGAGCGCACTCGCGAGATCGGGTTGCTGCGTGCGGTCGGCTTGAGTCGAGCGCAGCTGCGGCGGATGGTCCGGCTGGAGTCGGTGGTGATCGCGGTCCTCGGAGCCGTGCTCGGCGTGGCAATGGGCATCGTCTTCGGCTCGGCGATGGTCAGGGCGCTCGCCGACCAGGGCCTCAACGTGCTGAGCATCCCGTGGATCCAGCTGGTGGTGTTCGTCGTCGCGGCCGCGGTCATCGGAGTGCTGGCAGCGGTGCTGCCCGCGCGTCGGGCTGCCAAGCTCGACGTACTCCAAGCCATCGCCACCGAGTAACCCCTCCACCCCGCAACCGCCCCTCGCCCGCAACCGGTCTCCTCCGCCGCTCCCCTCGGCCCCCGCCCGCAACCGGCCTCCTCCGCCGCTCCCCTCGGCCCCCGCCCGGTGCTTGCCCCGTTTACGGGGCGGGCACCCCGAATTCGGGGGAAACCTGCCCCGGAAACAAGGTGCTTGCCCCGTCGGACTCGGAGCTGTCCCCACGCCGTACGGCGACCGGCCAGGCCTGTGGACGACGATTACCGCGCAGCCGCGGCCCGCTGCTAGCCTTGGCGCGTCGCCCGGCGAGCCGCTGGGCGCACGCGGGGCAGCCGGGCCGACGCCCGGACAGACGATGCAGGCGCCGCGTGACCTCCTGTCACGGAACGCCCGTGACCGCCAAGTCCACGGGAGGTGGATAGCAGCACATGCGCAATTACGAGTTGATGGTGATCCTCGACCCCGACCTCGAGGAGCGCACGATCGAGCCGTCGCTCGACGCCTACCTCAACCTCGTCCGCCAGGACGGCGGCAGCGTCGAGTCCGTCGACGTGTGGGGGCGGCGCCGGCTGGCCTACGAGATCGACAAGAAGCACGAAGGCATCTACGCCGTGGTGAACCTGTCGGCGGAGCCCGCTACGGTCGCAGAGCTGGACCGCCAACTCGGGCTCAACGAGTCCGTCATGCGGACCAAGGTCATCCGGCCAGAGGTCCACTGACAAGCGTCGCCACGACGCGCGTCGAACATTCCACCCGCCTACCCGAGGCGGCGACTCCCGCGGGATGGCGACATCCCAGGAGACATTTCACGGGACACTCCACGGAGGCTCTACATGGCAGGCGACACCACGATCACCGTGATCGGCAACCTGACCGACGACCCTGACCTGAGGTTCACCCCCTCCGGTGCAGCGGTGGCCAACTTCACCGTCGCGTCGACGCCACGCTTCTTCGACAAGCAGGCCAACGAGTGGAAGGACGGCGACGCGCTGTTCTTGCGCTGCTCGATCTGGCGCCAGGCGGCCGAAAACGTTGCCGAGTCGCTGCAGCGCGGATCGCGGGTGATCGTGTCGGGCCGACTCAAGCAGCGGTCCTACGAGACCCGCGAAGGTGAGAAGCGCACGGTCTTCGAGATCGACGTCGACGAGATCGGGCCGTCCCTTCGCTACGCCACGGCCAAGGTCACCAAGACCAGCCGCTCCGGCGGAGGCTCGAGCGACAGCGGCTTCGGCGGCAACGACCCGTGGGCCTCGGCCGCACCGGCCGCAGCCGGCGCCCAGAGCTCGGCTGCCAACGATCCCTGGGCGGCCCCCACTGCCGGAGACGCCGGCGACGAACCGCCCTTCTGATCGACCTGCGCCGCTGTCCTTCGGGCGGGCGGCGCTGAACCGACACCCACCAACCATTCCGGCGCGAGCCGGGCTCACCAAGAGGGAGCACCACAATGGCCAAGCAAATCCTGCGCAAGCCGAAGAAGAAGGTTTGCGCGTTCTGCAAGGACAAGACCGCGTACGTCGACTACAAGGACGCCGCGATGCTGCGGAAGTTCATCTCCGACCGCGGCAAGATCCGGGCGCGTCGAGTGACGGGCAACTGCACGCAGCACCAGCGCGATGTCGCCACGGCGATCAAGAACGCCCGCGAGATGGCCCTGCTGCCCTACACCTCGACCGCCCGCTGACCGCCGGGTTCACCGACAGGAGACGCACGATGAAGCTCATCCTGACCCAGGAGGTCGCCAACCTCGGTACTCCGGGGGATGTCGTCGAGGTCAAGGACGGCTACGGCCGCAACTACCTGATGCCGCGTGGTTTCGCGATCGCCTGGACCAAGGGCGCCCAGCGGCAGATCGACTCCATCAAGAAGGCCCGCTCGGTGCGCGACGTGCGCGACCTCGGGCGGGCCGAGGAGATCCGTGACCAGCTGCAGGCGCTGACCGTGACGATCCCCGCTCAGGCGGGGTCGAGCGGCCGGCTCTTCGGCGCGGTCACGATCAACGACATCGTGGCGGCGGTCACGTCCGCCGGCGGTCCGGAGATCGACAAGCGGCGCATCCAGCTCGGCAACCCGATCAAGACCGTCGGCGTCCACCAGGTGAAGGTCCGGGTGCACGACGAGATGTGGGCCGACCTCACCCTCGAAGTCGTCGCCTCCTAGGGCGCGCACCGCGAACTGCGGGAAAGTGGTTCGCAGATCGGGACACAAGTTCGCCAGTTTCCCGCACTTCGCGGGGGCTGGCGGGTCAGCGGGTCGGGGCGGCAGCGCCGAGCACCAGCCACGCGTCGCCGCGCTCGCGCCACAGCAGCGTGGCCAGCCGCGCGAGCATGAACGCGGTGAACGCCCACCACAGCCAGGTCAGCCCGCCGCCCGCCCACAGCACGGCGAGGGCCAACGGCACGAAGACGACGAGCGTGGCCAGCCCAGCCCACGCAAGATAGCGCCCGTCGCCTGCGCCGATCAGCACGCCATCGAGCACGAACACCACTCCCGACACCGGTTGGTGCAGCGCTGCTATCAGGAGCACCGTCGAGACGAGCGCTCGCACCTGCGGGTCGGTGGTGAAGAGCGGTACGACGACGGGCCGGGCGGCCGCGAGCAGCGCGCCCAGCACCAGCCCGGCCAGCAGCCCCCACGCCATCATCCGGCGCGTCGCCGCCCGGGCCGCGACCGCATCACCTGCGCCGAGCAGCCGACCCGTGATGGCCTGCCCGGCGATCGCGATCGCGTCCAAAGCGAAGGTCAGGAACGTCCAGACGGTGAAGGCGACTTGGTGGGCCGCGACGGCTGTGGTGGAGATCGCGGCCGCCACGTAGGTGGCGGTCAGCAGCGCCGCTCGTAGCGTCAGCGTCCGGACCACGAGCGGGACCCCGACCCGCCAGGCCGCGGCGATGCCGACGCGCTGCGGCGACAGCCGGGCACCGTGCCGCCGGGCGGCCCGCACCACGACGTACCCGATGACGACCGCCGCGGTGGTCTGCGCCGTCAGCGTCCCCAGCGCGGAGCCGGCGATGCCCCAGCCGAGTCCATAGACGAAGGAGACGTTCAAGGCGATGTTGACGAGGTTGGCGGTCACCGCCACGGCCAACGGCGTGCGGGTGTCCTGCAGTCCGCGCAGCACCCCGGTCGCGGCGAGCATCACCAACAGCGCGGGGATGCCGAAGGCGGCGATGTGCAGATAGGTCAGCGCGTAGTGGCGCACTGACGGATCACTGGTGAACCCGTCGACGACCGGGCGGCTCAGCGCCAGCGTCCCGACCGCCGCCACCGCGCCGAGCAGCAGGGCCAGCCAGGCGCCGTCGACTCCCACTGCCAGCGCCCGACCGGTGTCGCCTGCGCCGAGGTGTCGGGCGACGGTGGACGTCGTGCCGTAGGCAAGGAAGATGAAGATCCCGACGACGGTCTGTACGACGACACCGGCGACGCCCAGGGCAGCGAGCTGCGAGGTCCCGAGGTGCCCGACGATCGCGGAGTCTGCCAGCAGGAAGAGCGGCTCGGAGATCAGCGCTGCGAACGCCGGGACGGCTAGCCGGGCGATCTCCCGGTCCTGCTGCCGGCCTGTGCCCACGCCGCCCGAGTCACTGCCCGGCATGGTGGTTTCCCCCTTGCGCGGGCTGCCTGGCGACGGACGCAGGTCGCAAGAATTTTCGGTCCACATCCTGGGATCCGCGATGCCGCAGGAAGCACCGGCGGTTCGGCACCCGCACCACGGATCCTCCACAGCCGTATGCGCAGGCTATGCACAGGACACGCCGAGACGGTCCCCAAGTGTTGTCGGCGCGCCGCACAAGGGATGTTGACGACGCGCTTCCCACATCTGTCGGGGCCAACTAACGTCACCTCGGCTGGGTGAGGGTGAGCTCGGACTTCCGAGTGGAGACGAGCGCCGCATTGTGTCGGTGCCGCGCCCTAGCCTCGCAGATGTCCGGGTCTGATCGGCCGTATGAAGGAGTCGCGTGAGCATTGCGGAGCTGCGCAGCAGCGGGCCGACGAGCGACAACCGCTTCAGCCATGCTGACTTCGCCGACACCGGCCGGCTGCCACCGCAGGACGACGACGCCGAGCAGTGCGTGCTCGGAGCGATGTTGTTGAGCAAGGACGCGATCGCCGACGTCATCGAGGTCCTGCGCGGATCTGACTTCTACCGTCCGGCGCACGAGCTGGTGTACGACGCGATCGTCGACCTTTACGCCCGCGGCGAGCCGGCCGACCAGATCACGGTGTCCGGCGTGCTGGGGCGGTCCGGCGACCTGGCTCGCGTCGGCGGACCGACGTACCTGCACACCCTCGCCGCGCTGGTTCCGGTGGCGGCCAACGCCAGTTACTACGCCGGCATCGTGCGCGAGAAGGCGATCCTGCGCCGGTTGGTCAACGCCGGCACCAAGGTCGTGCAGCTCGGGTACGCGGGCGAGGGGCAGGTCGACGACGTCGTGGATCAGGCCCAGGCAGAGATCTACAGCGTCACCGACCGGCGGGTCTCCGAAGACTACGTGCCGCTGTCGGAGCTGATGGAGCTGACGATCGACGAGCTCGAGGCGATCAGCAACCGCGACGGCGCGATGTCGGGCGTGCCGACGGGCTTCTCCGACCTCGACGAGCTGACCAACGGCCTGCATCCCGGCCAGATGGTGATCGTGGCGGCCCGGCCGGCGATCGGCAAGTCGACGCTCGCCCTCGACTTCGCGCGTTCGGCGGCCATCCGACACAACCTCGCCACGGTGATCTTCTCGCTCGAGATGGGCAAGACCGAGATCACGATGCGACTGCTGTCGGCGGAGGCCCGGGTGCCGATGCACCACATGCACAGCGGGCAGATGAGCGACGACGACTGGAACAAGCTGGTGCGCAAGATGGGCGAGGTGTCGGAGGCGCCGCTGTTCATCGACGACTCGCCCAACCTGACGATGATGGAGATCCGCGCCAAGGCCCGGCGGCTCAAGCAGCGGCATGATTTGCGGCTGATCATCATCGACTACCTGCAGCTGATGACCTCGGCGAAGAAGGTCGAGAGCCGGCAGGTCGAGGTGTCGGAGTTCTCCCGGCAGATCAAGCTGCTCGCCAAGGAGCTCGAGATCCCGGTCGTGGCCATCGCCCAGCTCAACCGGTCGTCGGAGCAGCGCACCTCCAAGCGGCCGCTGTTGTCCGACCTGCGCGAGTCCGGCGCCCTCGAGCAAGACAGCGACCTGGTGATCCTGCTGCACCGCGAGGACGCCTACGAGAAGGACTCCAGCCGCCCCGGCGAGGCCGACCTCATCGTCGCCAAGAACCGCAACGGCCCGACCCGCGACATCGTGCTCGCCTTCCAGGGCCACTACTCCCGCTTCGTCGACATGGCACCCGAGTAAGCCACCAACGTCGTCTCCGGAGCAGGTGCGCGCATCGACGGTTGCCTACGGCCGGGTTGACTTGTCTCGTCGTGCCGGTCGGCGCCGCGGTAACGGGAGGAGGTGGGACCAGGTGGCTGAACCGATGAACCCGCTGGAGGAGCTGTCGCTCGAGCAGCTTCGGGCGCGGACCAGCATGAAGTGGAGCGCCCATCCGCCAGACGTCCTGCCGCTCTGGGTCGCCGAGATGGACGTCCGACTCGCGCCGCCCATCGTCGAGGCGCTCAAGGATGCGATCGACGCCGGAGACACCGGCTACCCCAGTCACGACACTGGCATGGCGTACGCCGAAGCGCTCAGCGCCTTCGCCGTACAGCGATGGGGTTGGGGCGGCCTCGACGTCGACCGGACCGCGATCGTGCCCGACGTCATGCTGGGTGTGGTCGAGGCGTTGCGACTCGTGACCGACCCCGGCGACGCCGTGATCGTCAACCCGCCGGTCTACGCGCCGTTCTATGCGTTCATTACCCACGACGGTCGCCGGGTGAGGGAGGCTCCACTCGGCACCGACGGACGGCTCGACCTCGACACCCTGCAAGCCGCCTTCAGTCGCGCCCGCGCTGAGGGGGGCCGACCCGCTTACCTGTTGAGCAACCCGCACAACCCCACCGGCACCGTGCACACCGCCGACGAGCTGCAGGCGGTGGCGGCTCTCGCGGAGCGGTACGGCGTGCGGGTGATCGCCGACGAAGTCCACGCACCGCTCGTCCTGCCCGGGGCTCGATTCACGCCGTACCTCAGCGTCCCCGGCGCCGAGGGCGCCTTCGCGCTGATGTCTGCCTCCAAGGGCTGGAACCTTGCGGGACTGAAGGCGGCCCTGCTCATCGCCGGAACTCGTGCCGAGGCGGATCTCCGGCGGCTGCCCGAAGAGGTCAGCCACGGGCCGTCCCACCTCGGCATCCTCGCCCACACCGTCGCCTTCGATCAGGGCGGCGGATGGCTCGACGCTCTGCTCGCCGGACTCGACGCCAACCGTCGACTGCTGAGAGACCTGCTCACCGAACACCTGCCCACTGTCGGCTACCTCCCACCGGAGGGCACCTACCTGGCGTGGCTCGACTGCCGAGCCCTCGGCATCGAGGAGGCCGAGACGGACGCAGGCTCTGGCCGCGACGAGCTGCCCGTGGTGTCGGAGCTCTCTGGCACGGCACTGATGTTCCTCAACCGCGCCAAGGTCGCCCTCAGCTCAGGCCACGTCTTCGGCACCGGCGGCGGGGGCCATGTCCGGCTGAACTTCGCCACCTCCCCCGCAGTGCTGACCGAGGCGGTCGAGCGCATGGGCCGGGCCATGCACGCAAGGGCTCGGCAGGTCTGACCGTCAACGGATCATGATGGATTTGGGTCGCCAGGGCGACCGTAATCCCTCTAAATGCGTCGTGCTTAGGACCCCCGCCCGTCAGTGGCCGGGCTCGGCGAGCGGGCGGAAGAGGCCGCAGACCCGGTCGGTCCGGCTCTCGGTGCTGTCGTAGGTGAAGTGCTCCAGTCGCCAGCCCTCCGCCTCGACCGCCTCGATCATTTCGGCGATGTGTCCCAGCCCACCGGAGAACATGCCGCTGCTGAGCACCCCCGCCTTGAACACGGCGACGAAGACCCGGCGGCCCTCTTCGCGCGCCCGCTGGGCATCGGCGCGGACGGTGCTGATCTTGGACTGCTTGATCATTCCCATGAGGCGGAGGCTATGCGGTGCTCGACGGCGCCGGCATACGAACACCGAATCAGTCGTCACCGCGGGCTCAACGGTGTGACCGAGCCCCTTACCGGCTGCAAACGACTTGCGGCGCTGTCGCGGCAGCGGGGAGGCTGCCGGTGTGGAGGGCTTCGATCCGGCGGCCAGCTTCGGCCCCGACGTAGCGGCTGAGTACGACGACGAGCTGCGCGGCGACGAGGACGAGACGGTCGACTTCCTCGCCCGCCTGGCCGGCGGCGGCCCCGCGCTGGAGCTGGCGATCGGCACCGGCCGGATCGCGCTGCCGTTGGCCGAGCGGGGGATCCGGGTGGACGGCATCGAGCTGTCGGCCGACATGGTCGCTCGATTGCGCGACAAGCCCGGCGGTCAGGCGTTGGACGTGACGATGGGCGACATGACCGGTGTGACAGCACCTGCGCTCGGCGGCTATCGCCTCGTCTACCTGATCTTCAACACGATCTTCAACATCCTGAGCCAGGACGGTCAGGTTGCCTGCTTCGCCAACGCGGCCCGACATCTTGCAGCGGACGGCGTCTTCGTCGTCGAGGCCGGCGTGCCGAGCGCCTGGCTGCGCGGTCGGATGAGCTTCGTCGACGCTGAACGTGTGGCCAACGACGTCGTCGTACTCGACGTCAACCGCTACGACCCGGTGACGCAGATCCTCGACGAGAGCCACGTCAGGCTGTCGAACGACGGTGTCCGGCTCGGTCCGATCTCCTGCCGACTGGCCGAGCCGAGCGAGCTCGACCTGATGGCCCGCGTCGCCGGCCTGCGACTCGTCAATCGATGGGACGGGTGGCGTGGCGAGCCGTTCAGCGCCGGCTCCGCTCGGCACATCAGCGTCTACGCGCGCGCTCCTTCGTCGTGAGACTTCGGGAGAGCGTGCGAGCGTTGATTCTCGATCCCGACCACAACGTGCTGCTGGTGCACTTCCGTTGGGATGGCGTCGAGCCGGCCGCGGGCTTCTGGGCCAACCCCGGCGGCGGCCTCGAGCCGGGCGAGAGCCGGTTGTCCGCGCTGCAGCGCGAGCTGCGCGAGGAGACCGGGCTGACGATTGCTGAGCTGGGTCCGGAGATCTGGATCAAGACGGCGATCTTCCCGATGACCCACTGGGACGGCCAGGTCGACCACGTCCACCTGCTGCGCACTGCGCACGTCGACCCCGCTCCGACGCTGTCGGCAGCGGCGCTTGCCGCCGAGAACGTGCGAGCGGTCAGGTGGTGGTCGCGCCGGGAGCTCGTCGACGGGGCAGCTGTCTTCGCGCCGCGCCAACTCCCCCGCCTCCTCGCGCGTCTGCTCGACGAAGGCGTTCCGGCCAGTCCGCTCATGCTCAGCGGCTTCTGAGTGGCATGTGACGCATCCCGCGGGAAGGTGGCTGCCCGGTGTCCGTCCCCGACCGAACACGCGCGGTGGCCCGAACGTGATGCGCGCGACTTTGGGCCACGGCCGGCGTCCGGTTGCCGCTGAACATGCCAGGGTGTCCGCTCCCACCGGGTAGCTGGGCGGCTAGCCACGCTCCTTGAGCTCGAACACGTTGCCCTCGCTGTCGCGGAAGTAGCACCAGCGACCGCCGGCGGCCGCGTCACCGAGCAGGTCGCTGATCGCCTCGACGCCCTTGGCGACGAGAGCGTCTCGGGCGCCGGCGATGTCGGCCACCTCGTACCCAACCTGGCAGCGGACGGCATCGTACTGAGCCTCGTCGGATCGCTGGATCACCTCGACCAGGCGACCGTCGCCGAAGTCGAACTGCACCCAGCCGGGACCGTCGTCGATCTCGGTGAAGCCGAGGACGTCACGGTAGAAGCGGCGCTGGCGGTCCAGGTCGTCGGCGACGACCCCGATCCAGCAGGGCCAACCGAGAGCCGAGGCACCGCTGGTGGCAGATCCATTACCCGGACGCTCACTCACGCCACCATCTTGACTCGCCGCATCACGCTGGCCCAGGGGCGATCCGAGCCGGCACACCACGCTCGCGCCGCCTCTGCTGGCCTGCCGGACCAGCCGAGAGCTAGCCCGCTGGCTTCGAAGCCCGGCTGTTCTGGATGATCACGCAGCACCGACCGTCCTGCGGTGCAAGCACCGCCTCGTCCGCCCGCTCGTCCGTGCCCTCGAGGATGCCCGTGATCAGCTCGAGGTTGAGTCCACACACGAGGTCGACATGGGCCTTCGACAACTGGTGGAAGGGGCAGTTCCGCAAGACGATGTCACCGTCAGCGGTGCTCACCGGCTCATAACCGCATCCGCGCAGCGCCGTCTCCAGATCAGCGCCGGCCGACACTGTCTGTCCGATCTCGCGGGCTGCTCTGGTGGCGGCGGCGCGCGCCGCGCCGCTGGTGTCCGCGGCCACCGCCTCGGCCAGGACCTTGGCGATCAGGAGATAGCTGCGAGCCGGGACACTGACCGACAACTCCCGCTCTGCCGCGACGTAGTGCTTGGCCGGCCGCCCGGCGCCCGGGCCGCCACGTCCTTCCGGTCGGGCGTAGCCGGCTTCGATCAGCCCTGACGCGGTCAGCTTGTCCAGGTGGTACGCCGCCAGCGTCCGGCCGATGCCGACGGCCGCGGCCGCTTCCTCGCGCGTCACCGGCGAGGAGCGGGACACGACGTACTCGTATAACCGACGACGTACCGGGTCGACCAGGTTGCTCAAGTCGGCCAGGGCGTCCAGGCCGGCATCGGTCGGACTCACCAGGCCACTCTATCACTAACTGCCCTTGACAAATGGTGTGACCGAGGCAACACTAAAAGCAACACCCGTTATCGATAGAAGGAGTCACCATGACCGCCACTGCGGTACACCCGCCGGTCACCCACCATCTCGTCGATACCTGGGAGCGCAGCATCCGAGATCCCGCGTATGGCGCCTACGTGCTCTTGCACATCGGGTACGTCGTGCTGCCGCTGTGGATGGGCATCGACAAGTTCGCCAAGGTCCTCAACGCCGACTGGCCGGGATACCTGGCACCCTGGATCGTGGACATCCTGCCGTTCTCCGCACAGACCGCCATGTACGTCGTCGGCGGGATCGAGATCCTGGCGGCAGTCCTCGTCACGATCAAGCCCCGTTACGCCAGCTACGTCGTGGCGCTGTGGCTCGCGGGGATCATCATCAACCTGCTGAGCTACTCCGGCTTCTACGACATCGCGCTGCGTGACTTCGGTCTGCTCGTCGGCGCGCTCGCGCTGGCCCGCCTCGCCGCGGGGTACGACCGCGCGTGGAACCTGACCGGGGGCCTGCGGCGCCGGCCAACCGGCGAACAGCGCTGACACGGCCGGTGGGAGGCGAGGCCGCCGCGTGTCTGCGAAACCAGTGCCCGACCTCGAAGGAGGGTGGCGCCGATGGCGAGCCCATGGCGTCGAGGTCGGGCATCGTGGACCGGCCTC
The DNA here is from genome assembly GCA_025929075.1 of Propionibacteriales bacterium. Lineage (GTDB taxonomy): Bacteria > Actinomycetota > Actinomycetes > Propionibacteriales > Nocardioidaceae > JAICMS01. The sequence goes on along the minus strand of JAICMS010000003.1, from coordinate 1,680 downwards.
GGTTCGACAGCAGCCGGGAAGTGAGTCAGACGAGGAGCTCACGGAACGGCTCGGGCGAACCGAGGCTGGTCGCGGTTGTCCCGCGGCGGAGGCCGTCCGCAAAGTTGAGGCATTTCGGTTGCTCTGGCGACCACAATGTCGACTCTTCGCGTGGCGACGAGGCCACATCCGGTACGACGGGTGGGGGCGTGAGCCGAGTCAGCGGGTGACACGCTGGGGGGCATGGCGTCAGACCGGTCGCGCGCATCGGGCTACGTCCGACTGATGAGCGACTACACCGCCGAGTCGCCGCTGTGGGATCGGCAGGGCATGGTCGAACCAGAGGATCGTGGCCTTTCGGCGGAGCTCGCGGCCAGCCTCCGGAGCTGGGAAGCGCACTTCGAGGCTCACTTCGACCATGAGAGCGGCTGGGACAGCGAAGCGGCCCGACGGTGGTACGCGGACCAAGTGGAGGGCTTGGCTAGCCAGCTGCGCACGGAGTTAGGCCCCGACGTGGAGCTGGAGCTGGTCCTATGGCCGCTCAATCCGCCGCAGCCGTCGGTATGAGGGGTCAGCCGCGGCAATGACATCGACATTGTGGTTGCTCTGGCGACCACAATGTCGATCGCTCGACGGCTGGTCGTCGTCACCAACGGCAGTACCAACCGCCAGGAGGCGAAGATCCGCCGTGCCGGCCTCGACTCGCTCCTCGCCGGCTGGGTGATCTCCGAGACGGTCGGCGTGGCCAAGCCCGATCGCCGAATCTTCGAGCTCGCGGCAAACCTTGTCGGCGGCACGCTCGACGGCGCGTGGATGGTCGGCGACACCGCCCACGCCGACATCGTCGGGGCCGCGCTCGCCGGGGTCGGCAGTACCTGGATCAGCCACGGTCGCGCCTGGCCCTTCTGCCTCTGGTCGCAACCGACGTGCGTGGCGCCGACCGGCGCCGCCGCGATCGGCGCTCTCCCCTCCCCACCAGCGATACCGTGTGGCGATGGCGTTCGAGGTCTCGGCTGAGGCTTATCGCAAGTTCATGGGCCGGTTCTCCGAGCGGCTCGCCGTCCAGTTCGCCACCTTCGCCGGTGTCAGCCCGGGTATGCGTGCGCTCGACGTCGGCTGCGGGCCTGGGGCGCTGACCGCTGAGCTGGTGCGCCGGCTGGGCGCGGAGTCCGTCGACGCGGCCGACCCCTCGGAGCCCTTCGTCGCTGCGATGAAGGAAAGCTTCCCTGGCGTCGGCGTGCAGCTCGCCTCGGCCGAAGAGTTGCCGTTCGCCGACGCTGAGTACGACGTCGTACTGGCCCAACTTGTCGTGCAGTTCATCCCCAACCCCGCAAGCGGCCTGCGGGAGATGGCGCGCGTCACCCGACCTGGCGGCGTTGTCGCGGCCTGCGTCTGGGACGCGGCCGGCGGCACCGGCCCGCTCGCGACCTTCTACGAGGCGGCACACGAGGTCGTGCCCGATGCTGTCGACGAGTCCGACCGGCCCGGTACGGGCGAGGGCCAGCTCGCCGAGCTCGCCCTTCAGGCGGGTCTACACGACATCGTCTCTGACCGGCTCGTCGTCGTACTGCGGTTCGAGACCTTCGCCGACTGGTGGGATCCCTTCACGCTCGGCGTCGGCCCACCCGGCGACATCGTCGCCCGGCTCGGCGCAGCCGACGTCAAGCGGCTGCGGGACCGCTGCGAGCGGCTGCTTCCGCC
>JAICMS010000025.1 GCA_025929075.1 Propionibacteriales bacterium | reverse complement strand
CCTATTGCCGGGGTTGCGACAGCACCTATACCGTCGTCCCTCACAAACTGCGCCCGCCGACCTCGGATGGCGTCCGGCCGCCGGGCGGGCGACGGAAGGGGACGTGGATGTCTGAGCCGCACAGGAGGACACGGCACCGTCGAGGTGTCGCCGCCGTCGTCGTACCACTCATCGCTCTCGCCGTCGGGTTCGGCGCCGGAGGTCCGTCGACGGCCTCGACGCCGCCCGACACCGCCCACTCCGGTCCGGGCATCATGCTGCCGGCCGGGTCCTATGTGCCCGGCCAGCTTCTCGTCCGGTTCGCCACGGGGACCACCTCGGCTACCGCCTCTCGTGTCAATGCCGATATCGGTGCCTCGACCGCCAAGTCCTTCGGCTATCTCGTGCCGCACCTGCAACTGGTGCAGCTTCGTCCCGGGCTGACCGTCTCTCACGCGCTGTCCCTGTACGGCGAGCGGGCCGGTGTGCAGTACGCCCAGCCCAACTGGATCAACCACATCTCCGGCATGCGGCACGCTGCGCCCGCCAAGACCCCGAACGACCCGATGTACGGGCAGCAGTGGGACTGGCCGAAGGTCGACGCCCCTGACGCCTGGTCGAAGACCACAGGCGCCCACAACATCGTCGTGACCGACATCGACACCGGCCTCGACTACAACCACCAGGACCTGGCCGCCAACGTCTGGCAGAACACCGCCGAGTGTGACGGCCAGCCGGGCGTGGACGACGACGGCAACGGATACGTCGACGACTGTCACGGCATCGACACGATCAACGGCGACAGCGACCCGATGGACGACAACGGGCACGGCACCCACACCGGTGGGACGATCGGCGCGGTCGGCAACAACGGCATCGGTGTGACGGGCTTCAACTGGCACGTCCAGGTGATGCCGTGCAAGTCGCACACCTCGTCCGGCGTGGGCACGGTCGCCAGCATCATCGAGTGCTACCAATACGTGAAGATGGAAAAGGTCAAGTACGGCTACGACATCGTCTCGACCAACAACTCGTACGGCGGCTGCACCGAAGCCTGCGACTGGAACCCCGCCACCTATGACGCGATCAAGGCGCTGGTGAAGCCTGGCGTGATCATGGCGTTCGCGGCGGGCAACTCCGGTCGGGACAACGACATCCAGCCGAACTACCCCTCCAACTACGACCTGCCCAACATCATCGCGGTCGCGGCGACGGGCCAGACGGACAACCGCGCTTCGTTCTCGGAGTACGGGCATCGTTCAGTCGACGTCGGCGCACCTGGCGTCAGCGTCTACAGCACATTGCCGAACAACAACTACGGCTCGGAGTCAGGGACGTCGATGGCGACGCCGCACGTGGCCGGCCTGGCCGCGCTGCTGCACTCGTGGAAGCGCTCGCTGCCTTGGTGGAAGCTCCGCAACTTGATCATCGCTGGCGGTGATCAGGTGGCCTCTTTGGACGGCAGCACGGTGTCCGGACGCCGGATCAACGCGGCCGGCTCGATGAGCTGTAGCGGCAGCACTGTCTTCGGCATGCTCGCCCCTGTTGCCAACACTGGGGCGATGTCCCAGACGGTGCAGGCGCTCAACATCACCTGCGCGAAGCCTGCCGGGCAGGTCAGCGTGAAGATCCAGCCGGCGGGGACCAAGCTCACGCTCACCGATGACGGCATGCACGGCGACGTCGTTGCGGGGGACGGCATCTACACAGCGAAGTGGCGGCCGACCTGCAGCACCGGGCAGCAGACCTTCACGTTCTCGACCGGAGACGCCTACACCGTCGACGTGGTTGCTTGCGCCAAGCTCAACCCGAAGTCAGGCCCTGCCGGCAGCTCGGTGAAGGTCACGGGCAGCGGCTACGCGAACGGGGACGTCGTGGACGTCTTCTTCGACGACCAGCTGGTCGACACCGCTACGGCGGATGCGACGGGGAAGGTCAGCGACACGATCACCATCCCGAGCGACGCGGGCAAGGGCCGCCACACCGTGACTCTGTCTGGGCAGACGAGCGGGCTGGCGGCGGCGGCGCGGTTCAAGGTCACCTAGTCCGCGAGCCAGCGCTGGCTCGCTGCCAGCAACAGCCCGCGGCCTCGGTCGTCCACCTCAAGCCACGCGCCTGTGGACGACCGAGGCTGTTGGGCGAACAGATCTCCTACCCTGGCCGGCATGCACGATCTGGCCGTCCTGCGAGCGCAGGTTCGACGACGGATTGCTCGCCACCGTCGACTGCTGGCCGCAGCCCTGGCGGCCGCGGCGACGGCGGTGGCGCTCTCCGTCGTCAGTCCCAGCCCTCCGCGGCAAGCCACTGTGGTCGTCGCGGCACACGACCTCGACGCCGGCGAGCTGCTGTCCAGCGGTGACATAGCCGTTGTCCAGGTCCCGGTCAGCGTGGTGCCGTCTCACGCCGTGACCGCCGCAGATGATCTGGTCGGACGGGCGCTGGCGGCACCGGTGCGCGCCGGCGAGATAATGACCGACCGCCGCCTGCTCGGCCGTTCGCTCTTGACCGGGTATGCAGCTGACGCGGTCGCAGCACCCGTGCGCATCGCCGACGTCGACGTGCTCGGCCTGCTACGTGTCGGCGACCGTATCGACGTCTACGCCGCGGTCGGTGGCGGATCGGCCGATCCGACATCGCCGGCGGCGCTGGTCGTCGCCGGCGCCCGCATCATCAGCTTGCGCGGCCCGACCGAGTCCGGCCAAGAGGGCGGTCTCGTCGTGCTGGCCGTCGACCAGCGCAGTGCGGCCGCCCTTGCCGAGGCCGGCGCCATCGCTCCTCTGTCAGTCGCCCTTCGCCGATGAGAGAGGTAGCCGGGGAGATTCAGATCCGGCCGAAGATTGTGTCGTACTCGTTAGCCATTCGGGTCACCATGCTGCCGTAGTGGAAGTTGTCCCCCGGAGACGGAGCTGGGGCCCGGCTGATCAGCTGGACGGGAGATCCGTCGTTGCGCAGGTTCAAGACGGTGATACCCAGCGCGTCGAAGCCGTTGCCTTCCCGATGGGATCGCCGCGGGATCTCGGCCATCTTCTCGAGGACCCGCAAAGTGTCGTGGGGCTGGCGATGGTGTGTGACCTCGGGCTCGCTGCCCCTCGACATGGGCTTGCTGTTGATGACGGGTGAGACGAAATCCGCCGACGCGTTGACTTGGACGTACCCGATCGCCAGTGCCTGTCTGGATGCGCCGTGAACGCAGAGATGGGAGGAGTTGAGCTCGTCGTAGAGCCGCGGCAAGGACTTCACATGCGCCGTCATGCAAGCCTTTGCCTCCAAGGCGACAAGCACGGCACCGACGGGGGCCACGGGGATATCCGGCAGCGCTTCCAGATCCGCCGTCTGACGGGCGGTGAGCGGAATCCCGTAGTGCTCGACGAGCGTCTGGAGCGTCATGTTCGTTGTCGAGCCCGGTGCCGCCGGTCGCGCGATCACCAAGTCGAGGTCCTTCTTGCGCCCGGTGGCAAAGTCGCGCATCTCATGGTTGACGCCGAGCACGACCTTGGCCTGCTCGGCGTGTGCTTGAAGCAGGGCGGAGTTGGCGAGAAGGTCGAAGGCGACCCCCCAACTACCGACCTTGGAGTGCCGGTCCGAGCGGGAGTGGTACTGCCACCGCTGGCCGTACTTGTCCGGCGGGCCGAGCTCCGTCAGGAACCGGGCCAGGATCTCAGGGCCGTGCACGTCCGCAGGCTACCGACGTCCGACCGCCATCATCCGCATACTCGCTCACGCTGTGAAGAGGAGTTGAGAATCGAGGCTGTTTGACACGTCTTCGCGGAAACCGGGGTAGCGACCCAAGTTGCCCTGCAGAAGGCGTCGTTGAAAGCCGGTCATCGCGCGTGTGCTGAGGGGAGACGCCTCGGCGAGATCGACAACCTCGCTGAGATGTTCGTACGGCGCCAGACGAGGAAACTCCGAGACATCAACGCGGTGGACGCAGCCCCCGTCACCCCATGCCGCGGTCGGCCAGGCACCGACACGTTCCCAAATCGTGTCTTCGGCGTTCATCCCCCTCGGCCCGGCGAGGGACTCGGCGACCCATCGAGAGACTCGGGTGGTCACGGCGTTGCCGACCAGCTTGAAGCGGATGCCGCTCTTGCGGGCATGCTCGCCCGCATCCGTCCACCCCCGGGCAAAGCCTTGCAGCGCCTCGGCATCCTCGACGCTCAACGTGACGAAGCGGCGCGCAATCTCGTTTTCTGGAACCCAGATCGCCGGCGAGGAGGGGATCCCGATGGTGGAGCCGCCCTTGAGGGTCGGGACGGCGTCCTGAGCCCAGCCGAGGCCGCCTCGTCCCTCCGTCCAGTAGAAGCCGAACGCGTTCGCCTTGAGTTCATCCTCCGGGCGTTCTCCTGCGTCCTCACCGAACAGCACTTCGCGCGGGTCGTCAACGGTCGACGCCAGCAGGATCACCCTGCGCCGCCGTTGGGCGAGCCCAGTGAACCTGGTGTCCACGACGCGATAGGCCCAGCGGTATCCGAGCGATTCGAGCTCGCCGACGAGGTAGGCCATTGCCTTGCCCTTGTCCAGAGCCAGCATGTTGGGCACGTTTTCGACCAAGAGCCAGGGGAGCCTCCGGCCTGCCGAGTCGGCTATCCGCAGGGCGTCAAAGACGTGGGCGACCAGTCCCGATTGCGTGCCCTCGATGCCGGCGGTGCGGCCGGCCTGCGACAGATCGGTACAGGGAAATCCAGCAGCGAGGACGTCGACATCGCCGGGGATCGAGCGGAGCTCTCGCACGTCCGGATGCACTTCGACACCGGGGAAACGCAGCCGCAGCACATCCTTGGCTGGTTCCCACCACTCGCAGAGCAGTGTGGTATCCACGGCATCCCCCAGCGCCTGGTGGAATCCCAGCTCGAGGCCGCCGATGCCGGCGAACAGTCCGACGAGCCTCAAAACTGCCTCCTCACTGACCCGAGCAGAACGCTAGACCGCAGATCCGACAATCTCGAGTCGGCACGCAGGGCGACCCGAGAACCCACGCCTTTTCGGTCTTACCATCAAGCCGTGGCACGAGAGTCGTGGGCCACCAGCGCCGGAGTCCGCCGTTCGATGCAGGGCAACCGTTCGCGGGACACCTCGCCTGAGGTGGCTGTACGCCGCCTTCTCCACGGCGCCGGCCTGCGATACCGACTGCATGTCGCGCTGCTTCCGGGTCACCGGCGGCTGGCCGACATCGTCTTCACCCGGCAACGGGTGGCTGTGATGATCGACGGCTGCTACTGGCACGGCTGCCCGGACCACTACACAGCGCCGAAAGCGAACGCGACGTTCTGGCGGGAGAAGGTCGAGCACAATCGCGCCCGCGACGCCGATACAACGGCGAAGTTGCGCGCGTTGGGCTGGACGGTGTTGCGCTTCTGGACTCATGAATCGGCCCCAGACATCGCCGACAGGGTCCGGGAGGAGCTGGCCGCTCACGGCTGATTTGCGAATCTCGGCGCGCCCGATGGCCCGGCGAACGTCGCGGTTCACTGATGTGCGTCCGAGGGACCGCGTTGGTAGCGTCGAGCCGTCGCGTATGCAGGCGTCGATCGGCGCCGTACTGGAAGGGAAGCGGTGACATGAAGGGCTTTAGAGATTTCGTCCTCAGGGGCAACCTCGTCGAACTGGCGATCGCGTTCATCATGGCGCTGGCCTTCGCTGCGGTCGTCACGGCGTTCACGGCCATGATCCTGGCCATCATCGGCAAGGCGGGCGGCAGCGCGGACTTCTCCCAATACCAGCCGGACGGCATCCCGGTGGGCGTGTTCCTCACTGCGCTGATCGCGTTCCTCATCCTGGCTGCAGTCGTCTACTTCCTGGTCTACCTGCCGTACCAGAAGGCGCGGGACAAGTATTTCCCAGCGTCTGAGCCCCACGCGACCGAGGACATTGCCCTTCTCACTCAGATCCGCGACCTGCTGCAGCAACAGCGCGGGGGAACGCCGCCGCCGGTCGTCTGAGCGAGCCGTCCGACAACAGCGGCGACCCGAGACCAGTACGCTGCCCGGCTCGCCACCTCAGTGGTGTGGTGGACGTTCTCGCCGATAGTCGTCATCGCTGAAGCCGCGCTGCTCGCCCGGCTCGGCCATGTCATCACCGGTCGAGCCGGGCAGCACGTCGCCGAAGACGTCGGCTGTCCCCTTCTTGTTTACGCGGGGAAGCCAGTCGGTTCCAAAGGCGGGGTGGATGGGCTTCCAGCCTGACGCGGTCCGCAGCCGTGCCGACGAGACCCGTAGGGACCGGGTGGCCGGCTCGAGTCGCTCGCCGGCGACCCGCACCACGACCTTCGGCATGAACCCGACGTCGTCGCGGCCGACAGCCGCACCGATGACACGCAGCATCTCGTTGCGACGGACCGGCTCGGCGCCGACGTTGTAGACGCCCGACGGTGCGAGCAGGGCAGCGGCTACCGCCCGCCCCGCGTCGCTGGGGTGGACCAGGTGCGCCCAACCCGTGGGGTCGCCGACGCCGACCGCCTTGCCCGCGACCGCTCGCTCGAGCATCCACCGCGTCGAGGCGTCGTCGCCGACCAGGGAAGCGAATCGAAGTACGACAGCCTCCCGACCCCTCGCCCCGAACTCGGCAGCCCGAGTCTCCGCAACGGCGGCCGGGTCGAGGGCACGGGTGACCGTGATCGGGCCGTCTTCAGTGATCCAGTCGTCTCCCCCATCGGCGTAGATCAGCGAGACTGACTCCTGGACGAGCCGGCGGACACCGGCCTGCGATGCAGCCGCAGCGACCGCCCGCGACCCCTCAGTCCGGATCTTGTCGTGGACCCGCCAGGAACCCGGTCGGATCGCGGCGGTGCCGACGGGCAGGTGGGTGGCGAGATTGCACACGACGTCGCAACCGGCGAAGACGACAGCCAGCCCACGGATGTCGAAGAGCGAGACAACCGCGGGCTCTGCCCCGAGTTGCTCGAGCTGGCTGGCCTTCGCCGTGGTCCGGGCGAGACCTACCACGTGATGACGGTCGGCAAGGAGCGCACGGGTCGCCGCCATGCCGAGCACGCCAGTGGCCCCGGTGACGAAGACCTTCAAGGCCCTACCCTCCCCGAGTTTGTCACGGAACGATAACAGACACGGGTGGGGCCGGCCGCTGGTTCGATCAAGTCGGATGGCCGGCCGAGAAGGAAGGCGCCTCCGCGTCACCGCTCCACAGCTGCACCTGGCGCTGGCCCGCGAGACCATCGTTCGACACCGGGGCGAACGTCGACAAGGATCGGCGGATGGCACATCCTCGCGCCGGCCAACCAGCACGACCCGAGGATCTCGTCGACGTCGACGCGCTGCTTGCCGCTTACTACGACGTGACCCCCGACCCGAGGCAACCCGGGCAGCGGGTGGTCTTCGGAACCTCCGGTCACCGCGGCTCGAGCCTCGACGGCGCGTTCAACGACGCGCACATCGCGGCGACGACCCAGGCGATCTGCGAGTACCGGAAGGCCAAGGGGTACGACGGCTCCCTGTTCCTCGGCCGGGACACCCACGCGCTGTCCGGGCCGGCCTGGCAGACGGCGGTCGAGGTCCTGGTCGGCAACGACGTGCGGGTGGCGATCGATGCCGGTGACGGCTACACCCCTACGCCGGCTGTCTCGCATGCGATCCTGCGGGCCAACGCCGCTGCGGCTGGAGGCGGGCGGCGCGGGGGCGGGGGCACGGCGGACGGCATCGTCGTCACGCCGTCGCACAACCCGCCCCGCGACGGTGGCTTCAAGTACAACCCGCCGCATGGCGGGCCCGCCGACACCGAGGTGACCCGAGCCATCGCCGACCGCGCCAACCAACTGCTCGAAGAGGGGCTGGCGGGCGTGCGACGCGTCTCCCTCGACCGGGCGAGGCCCGCACTGTCGACGTACGACTTCATGGGCACGTACGTCGACGACCTCGGCTCGATCCTCGACCTCGACGCCATCGCGGCGGCCGGCGTCCGCATCGGCGCTGACCCACTCGGGGGCGCGAGCGTGGACTACTGGGCGGCGATCCGCGACCGGTATGGCCTCGACCTCACGGTGGTGAACCCCGAGGTCGACCCGACCTGGCGCTTCATGACGCTCGACACCGACGGCAAGATTCGGATGGACTGCTCCTCGCCAGCCGCGATGGCGTCGATGATCGCGGCCAAGGACAGCTACGACATCTCGACCGGCAACGATGCCGACGCCGACCGGCACGGCATCGTGACGCCCGACGCGGGTCTGATGAACCCCAACCACTTCTTGGCGGTGGCGATCTCCTACCTCTTCGAGCAGCGACAGGAGTGGCCGGCGACGGCGCAGGTCGGCAAGACCGTCGTGAGCTCGTCGATGATCGACAAGGTGGCCGCCGGGCTGGGCCGTGAACTGCTGGAGGTGCCGGTCGGCTTCAAGTGGTTCGTCGCCGGACTGCTCGACGCCAGTGTCGGCTTCGGCGGCGAGGAGTCGGCCGGGGCCTCGTTCCTGCGCCGCGACGGTCGGGTCTGGACGACCGACAAGGACGGCATCGTGCTGGCCTTGTTGGCGAGCGAGATCCTCGCGGTCACCGGCCGTTCGCCGAGCGAGCTGTACGGCGATCTGGTGGAGCGGTACGGCAACCCGGCCTACGCCCGAGTCGACGAGCCCGCCAACCCGGAGGAGAAGGCGCGGCTCGGCTCGCTGTCAGCTGACGACGTCGCCGCCGAAGAGATGGCCGGGGAGCCGATCACCGCCACGCTCACGGCGGCGCCGGGCAACGGTGCATCGATCGGCGGCCTGAAGGTGTGCACGGAGTCAGCCTGGTTTGCGGCCCGCCCGTCCGGCACCGAGGACGTCTACAAGATCTACGCCGAGTCGTTCCGCGGCCCGGACCATCTGGCCCTGGTCCAGGCCGCGGCCCGTGACCTGGTCACCGCCGCCCTGTCCTAATACCGACTGCTCGGCGGTCAGCGGGGGTGGATGCGGACCGGGGCATAGGACCAGTCGCTGAGCGGCTGGCCTACCACGTCGGCGTCCCCCACCACGACGACAGTCAGGGCGTCCGGGCCGATGAGTTGCGACCACGCGGCATCGGCCATCTCGGTCGTCACCGCCGCGATCCGCTGCAGGTTGGTGTCGACGTGGTCCAGCGGCAGGCCCTGGGTGAGGAGCATCTCCACCCTGCCGGTGACCGCCTCGGCGCGCTCGAACCCCAGCGGCGCGGAGTCGGTCACCGCTCGGACGGCCGCGTCGACCTCCTCGTCACCGAATCCGTTCCTCCCGGCGCGCAGCACGGTCATGATGTCGTCGAGGGCCTCGGCCGTGGCATCCGCCCGCACCGACGTTGAGACACCGAAGACGCCGGAACCCCTTCCCGTGTCGAGCGTTGACCCTACGCCGTACGTCATCCCCTTCTGTTCGCGCAGCACGGTGTTGAGCCGCGACGAGAAGTTGCCGCCGATCACGTAGTTGGCGACGAACAGAGCCGGCCACTGGTCGTGGGACCTCGGGATGCCGGCTCCGCCGATCCGCAGCGTCGACTGCGGCGCGCCCGGCCAGTCGACGAGCACGACGCTCGGTTCCCGGCACACCGTCGGCATCGAGGCACCAACCGCAGCGACGCCGCGGCGATCCCAGTCGCCGAAACAACGCCCGACGACAGCGGCCGGCCCGACGTCGCCGAAGTCCCCTGCCACGACGACTGTCGCACCGCGCGGCTGCAGGTACGTCGACGCAAACTCGACCACGTCGTCGCGGCTGATCGACTCGACGGTCTCGACGGTCCCACCGACGGGGCGGCTCGCACGGTCCGCCCCGAACAGCGTGCTGTCCAGCAGCTCGACGGCGACGTGGCTCGGGTAACCGCGGGCCTGCTCGATCTCTTGCAACCGCATCCGCTTGGCGAGCGCGAACTCCTCGTCGCTGAACGCTGGGGCACGCAGTGCGTCCGCCACCAGCTCCACCCCTCGCTGCAGGCCCGACACTGGCGCCGTCAGCCGGACGGCGAAGCCTTCGGGGAAGGCAACAGCGCCCAGGTCGGCACCGCAGAGCGCCAGCTCGTCGGCGAACTCTTCGGCCGTTCGGCCGGCCGCCCCCTGTGTCAGGCAGCGGCCGGCGAGCCAGGCGACACCCTCGCGGTCGACCGGCTCGACGCTCAACGGCACGTCGAACACCAGCGAGGCGGACACGACGAACTGACCGGGACAGTGGTAGGCGAGCACGCGCAGCCCGTTGTCGAGCGCCATCGCCTCGAATGAGGGGAACCGCCAACCCGCCGTTCGCGGCACCGTCGGCGCGACTACCGACGGGGTCACGGCGCTTCCTCCTCGTCCACCGGCCCCACCGGATGAACGCGGAGCTCGGCGTTGAGCATCGGCAGTAGCCACTCGCGGGTTGCCGCCTGCACCTCATCGGCCTCGATCGACCTCAGCAGCGGGAGCCGGTCGTTGAGCGACTCGGGGTCGTCGAAGAGCAGCGCGCATCCGGAGATCGCATCGGCTCGGCCAGCGGCGGTCGCCATCTCGTCGAGCCACTCGCGCTCGGCCTGCATGCGCGCCACCTGTAGCTCCGCCTCCGTCGGCCCGCGATCGGCGAAGTCGCGCACGACCTCCCTCACGGTTGCGACCACCTCGTCCAGATCTTCGCCCGGCACCGCTCGCACCGAGGCGACCACCAGCGAGTTGCCGGCGATGAGCGCGTTGATACCCAGTCCGGCCGACAGCGCGATCTGGTCCTGTCGCACCAACCGACGATGGAGCAGGCTTGTGTCGCCCTCGCCGACGATGCTGCCGGCGAGCATCGCGGCGGCAAGGTCACGCGCCTCCGGTACGTCGCGTGGCAGCCGGCCGGCGAACCACACAGCAGGTGCCGGCACCTCCTCGTCGACGTCCACCCGGGTTGGCTCTCCTATCGGCGGCAGCGGGTCGGGAAGCTCGCGCTTGGGTGCATCGCCGGCGGCGATATCGCCAAACTGCTCGGCCACCTTGCCGAACGCCTCCTCGACACCGACATCGCCGACCACCGACAACACGGCGTTGGAGGGCATGTAGTAGCGGGCATGGAAGGCGCTCACCTCGTCGAGCGTGGCCGCCTGGAGGTGGGCGATGTTGCCGATCGGCAGATGGCCATACGGGTGCTCGACGGGGAAGACCAGCGGCAGCAGCTGTTCGAAGACCGTGCCATACGGCACGTTGTCCATCCGCTGGTTGCGCTCCTCTGCGACCACCTTCACCTGGTTGGCGAAGTTCTGCTCGGTCAGTACGTCGTCCAAGAACGCCATCCGGTCGGCCTCGAGCCACAGCGCGAGATCGAGGACCCCGGCCGACATCGACTCGAAGTAGTTCGTCCGGTCGAAGGAGGTGGTGGCGTTCAGCGACGCGCCGTTGGACTGCAGCAGCGAGAAGTGCTCGCCCGGCTTGACGTGGCGCGACCCCTGGAACATCAGGTGCTCGAAGAGGTGGGCGAAGCCTTGGCGGTGCGGCTCCTCATGGCGCGACCCCACGTCGTACCAAAGGTTCACCGCCACCACACCGAGGCCGGGGGTCGGGCTCACCACCACCCTCAGCCCGTTGTCGAGGGTTCGGCAGATCATCGGATAGCGAACCTCGGCACTCACCGGCCCGAATCTACCCGGGCCATTCCCGGCGCCTGCCTCCCAACGTCCGCCTTCGCCAGACTCCGCCTTTCCCTACGTCCTGCAACGGAGGCGCTATAGCGCTCACGTTGCAGGACATAAGGAAGCGGGAGGGATGTCTCGCGAAGGGGTTTGGGCTTTGCGCCCGTGGCTATGGTGGCAGGCATGGAGGAGCCCCGACACAGGTTCCGCATCACGGTCGCCGCCGCCGTGCTGTTGCCGGTGACGACGGTCCTGGTATCGACTTCCTCCACGCCCGCGGCGCTTCCCGTCGCCGACTCGGCGCGCGCCACGTCCCCGACTCCGACGAGTGGCCAGCAGGCCGAACGGGCTCCGGTTGTCCGGACGGGCGCCAAACTCCCGCCGCCCGGCTACGGTCACCGACCGGGCAATGCCACGGTCATCACCCAGACCGTCGCGCAACGGGTGGCCGCGGCCAGCGCGATCACCTCCCTCGACATCCCCAGCGTCGCGCTGGAGGCCTATCGACGCGCGGCGGCGTCCGTCGACAGCACCGACCCGGTCTGTCATCTCGGCTGGCCGGTGCTCGCCGCCATCGGCCAGGTCGAGTCCGACCAGGGCCGGTACGGTGGGTCGACCGTCCTCGCCAACGGCGACGTCACCCCGGTGATCCTCGGGCCGGTCTTGGACGGCGCCAACCACATGGCCGGCATCTCCGACACCGACAACGGCCAGTACGACGGCAACACCGCCTGGGACCGGGCGGTCGGACCGATGCAGTTCATCCCGAGTACCTGGGCGGTAGCAGGCGCCGACGGCAACGGCGACGGCATCCGCGACCCCAACAACTACTTCGACGCTGCCCTCGCCGCGGCCGGCTACCTGTGCGCCGGCTCGACCAACTTCTCGGTTCCGGCCTCGGCCCGGTCGGCGATCTTCCGCTACAACCACTCGGCGGAGTACGTCGACGTCGTCTTGCGGTTGGCCAAGGCGTACGCCGAGGGGGACGTCGCCGTTGTCGACGGCGGATCTACCGCCGGCGCCGCAGCCACAGCCGCCACCGCCGTACGACAGCGCAGTGCCCAGCCGCCGGCTCATCGGCCCCCTGCCCAACCGCCACATCGGCACCGCAGCCAGCAGCCGCCGCAGCAGAAGCCGCCCGGCCACCACCAGCCGCCGCGGCAACCGCCCGGCCACCATCGGCCGCCCCATCAACATCCGCCTCCGTTGCCCGTCCTGCGGCCGTGCCACGCCGGCTGGTGCTTCGACAAGACCCCACTCGACCTCGGTAAAAGCCCCAACCTCGACGTCGTTGAAGGCGACTACAACCTCGACGGCACCGCCCAGACCGTGCAGGACGAGCTGACCACCATGTCTGGCCTGCCTGTGCAGGTGACCGTCGTCCCCGACCCGCAGGTCGACCCGCCATCGGCGGCCGCGTCCACGGACGGTGAGCGGGTGACGGAGCAGGCGGCGCAGCACGTGGAGCTCGTCCGGTTGACCGTCGACGAGGACGGGCTGGTTCTGTCGATCAACGGCCTGGCCTACGAGTATCAGCCACTCATCACCCCGGTGTCGCCACCCGCGACGACCAACGCCAGCTGACTTCAGTAGTTTCGGGCGGCAGTTCAGCGCAGTTCGCGCGACGATAGGCGGCATACCGTAGGGAACCACCTTCCTGAGGCAAGTGAAGCGCCTTCTTAGAGGCGGCTTCTGCCGCGCACTGGGCGAATACTTGGCTACTTCTCCCGACAGTGCAAATAGTCGCCTGTCTCGTTCAGATTTGCTGAACCTCCCTCTTGTGGCCCGGAGCGCACCTGTAATCGCGACAGTTGTTGGACCGCGCTGCGCCCTCGGCAATTGACCGAGTCAATAACCAGCGAAAAGATCACTAAGTCTTCGGCTCACACGTTCACTCGGGGGAGGCCACGTAGCATGACCGAAGCGGTGGGTCTCGTTGACTCAACGGCTGAAGTGACACCGGTTGAGTTAACTGTGCTCGCTGGCGGTCCCAGCTGCGTCCAGCACCCGTTGACGGGCGCTCCCGGCAAGCGAGCGATTGCCGACCGCAAGGCGGTGCTAGCCGTGCTGGCAAGTCGAACGATCCTGGCTGCCGCCCTGGCGCAGGTTGCCGTGGCGCTCGGGCTCACGACTCTCGCGTTTCTCACAGTCCTTTGGCTCGCGGTCCAGTTGTCCCCTGGGAGCCGCACAATCTGGGCGGCCAGGTCAGCCAGGTGGTCGCTGAATCGCACTGCACTGCTCATTGGCGGCTTCTTGGCCTATCACTCGGTGATCGGCAGCCAAAGTGATGACCGGCTTAGCTTGGCCGTCCTCACCGGCCTCGGCCTCGCTGGAGCGGCGTGCACACTGGTCGTGGCCATCCCCTACGTTCGGCGTGCCGTAGGGCTCGACATCCCCCGAACGGTGTTGGCGGTCGGGCCCGAGAGGCACGTCACCTCGCTCTTGAGCGAGGTCGGGCCAGCCAATGACTACACGGTCGTTGCGGCTTCCTTGACCAGCCGCTCGACAACCGCCCCAGTCATTGAAGGCGTACCGATCCTGGCTGAAGGACGCTCCATCGGACAGTTGGCCAGCGAACTGCCGATCTCGACAGTAGTTCTCTTCCCCGATGGCTCACTTTCGGGTGAGGACCTCACGCGGCTGCAGTGGCAACTCGAGCAAGCAGGTATCGAACTGCTGCTCGTGACCCCACTCCGGGATACAAGGGCCACGCGGTTACGCGAGTCGAAGGCCGGGCGGCACCTTTCCTTCTTCGTGGAGACGCACCGCCCGAGCGAGCTTGCCGCCGGCCTGAAGGCGGCTCTTGAAAAGAGCCTGGCTGTGTTCCTGCTCCTGCTGACTGCACCACTCATTGTGGTGTCTGCCATCGCGCTCAAGCTCGACGACCCAGGGCCTGCCCTCTTTCGGCAGCGCCGCGTCGGTCGCAATGGTGAGGCCTTCCAGATGCTGAAACTACGCTCCATGGCCGTGGGGGCAGAGGGTCGGCGGAAGGAACTGGAAACTCAGAACGAGGGTGCGGGGTACCTCTTCAAGATGAGGCATGACCCGCGTGTGACGCGCGTCGGTGCGATCCTGAGGGCCCTCTCCATTGACGAGCTGCCGCAGTTGGTGAACGTGCTCAAGGGCGACATGTCGCTCATCGGCCCTCGCCCTGCCCTGCCCGAAGAAGTCGCTCAATATGACGAGTGGGCGCGCCGACGGCTCGCCGTCAAACCGGGCATCAGCGGACTCTGGCAGGTCAGCGGACGCTCCGACCTTAGCCATGAGCAGTCGATTCGACTTGACATCGACTACGTCGACAACTGGTCCGCTTCCCGGGACCTACGGATCGCCGTGTCCACGGTCCCCGCCGTCATTAGACGGCGGGGCGCCTACTAGAACAGTTCCTGTCCCGCCAGGTAGAGCTCGCCCGATTTGTGCAAGCACCGTGACAAACCTTGACTAGGCGGTCACAAACTTCCTGACAGCCGTTCGGCTGACGCCTGCCTCCCCCAAACGGATGAGCAGAGCTCGGGTAGCCGATTTCTCTTCTGTGCTTGAAGAATCGGCTGTCCGACGGCCTGACAGCCACCGACACAACCTTTGAATCACAGGTCGTCAGCTGGAGCCAGCCTGGCTTTGAGGGCTTACCAAGGCGGCCGTATTGCGCTTACTGTCCCGGAACGGAGCGCACCTCCGAGGCAAGCTGTTGAACTCAGAGGGAGGCGACAGGACCCATGGGCAGACGGGGAAGGCCCTACCAGGTTCCCGAAGACCGCTCATCGCGAACCGCAGCAACCATAGAAGTCGACTCGCGCGTGGGCTGGCTACTGCTGATGTGGCGTCTGCATCATCGGGACATCCGGTTCATTGACGGCACATTTTTCAACACAGCCCTGGCAGTGCAGGGCGTCCAGGTCGACCGGAGCGTCATCAGCCGATGGGAGTCGGGCTACGTACCGGCCAGGCAAGCGGCGCTCGCCGCGTACGAGTCGGTGCTCGGGCTACGCCCCGGGCAGATCAGCTCGGTCGCGCTTTCCCTGCGACGCGTGTACGGCGAGGACTCTGAGCGGGCGCGGGGCAGCACGCTCGATCCCTCGCTGGCCCAGTTCCACGATCGGCTCGACGAGCTCATCGAGCTTGTCAGTTCGCCAGCGGCGACCGGCGCAAATTGGGCTGACTTCGGCCAGCACGTGGCTGCTGCCCAGATGGTCTACCTGCCCAGCGAACTCTGGCAGCGGTTGGCGCAGCGGGTGGTCGACCAGCTCGGGCGAAGCGTCGGTCTCGCCGCAACGCAGCGGTTCGAGGCGACACAGGTGCTGTTGCACCACCAAGTGGCCCGGCCACGGGTCATTGCCGCCGTACAAGAGTGGCTCGCCGATCCTGCTGCACCACACAGCGACTGGCTCGTCCGGCTTCTAGAGACCGCGGATGACACTGTCAGCGGAGATCTGCTGATCGACCAGCTCGTCGACCACGGCGGCGTTCCCTACGACGCAACGGTCTCGGTGGTGGCGCGAAAGGCGGAGCTCGGGCATTACAACAGCACGCAGCTCTTTCGGATAGAGGCGTTGCTTTTGCGGGCCATCCACCGCCCGGTGAGCGACCCCGCAGGCGTCGTCGAACTTGTCGAGGCCCTTCCTGAGTCGGCTCGGAGGCGACTCATGAAGGCAACCGCCGAGAAGTTGCACGGGGCCTTCCAACTGGTTGACGGCCAGCTCGACGAACTGGTCCCCACCCACCATGCGGCGTCGATCTCCGACGGAGTCAACCGCGACCTCCGGGCACGCATGCCGATGGCCACTCTGTACGACGTCGACAAGATGACGCCGCGCCTCATCCGGGATGCACTCTTCTCTGCCAGGTACACCCATCGGCATTACGCCAGTGCCATGCTTCAGGCCAGCCCGTTCAGAGACCAGCTGGCAGAGGTGCTGGCGATCGAGATCCACAGCCACGGCCTGGAGGATGCTATGACTCCTCATCTGGCCCGGGTGCTGTCCTACGTCATCACCGCCGATCAGCAGGAGCGGGTCACGAGTTGGCTGTCCAAGGCCCCGATCCCGGCTGCGTACTACATCGCGCGAGCCCTTGGCAGCGTGCCGGGTTCGATCACTCACAGCGATGAGCTCGTGGCCGGCCTGATTAACGATGGGTCACGGCTTGACTCTGCAACGGTCCGGATCCTCGGGATGCGCGGCGACGCCGCTCTTCACGAGCTCGCTCGCAACCCAGAGTTCTCCGAACAGAACCGAGCGTCCGCAGCCTGGTGGCTGAAGCACGGGACAGCGGTCTTCGACTGAGGTGACCGGGCCCGGCTGGCGCGTTCGGGAGTCAGCCGGATCGGGTTGGGTACAGGCAGCAGATGATCGATTCAGCTGCTCCACCTCAGGTTCGTGCGATGGAGGCTTTGGAGTCGGCGGCGCCGCTTGACCGGCTGGTTTCCTTGGCCCGGCCGCTCGGCGACGCCCTGATCGGTTCTCCGGTACGGCGACGACTTCTGCACGGCCGCTGGCTCGGCCATGCGGTGCACCCCATGCTCACCGACCTGCCGCTCGGGATGTGGATGTCGGCCGTCCTCCTCGACCTTGTCGGCGGTCGGCGTTCGCGGTCTGCGGCGACACTGCTGGTTGGCGCCGGCATCGCTACGGCGGTCCCCACGGCCCTCACCGGACTTGCTGAGTGGGCGCCGATCGCACAGCAGGAGAAGCGGGTCGGCACGGTACACGCGCTGAGCAACTCGGTTGGCCTGATGTGCTTCGCCGCCTCGCTGACCTCCCGGCTGCGGGGCCGACACCCAGCCGGAGTCGCCTTCGGTCTCGCCGGTGGCGTTTGCGGTGTGGTCGGTGGCTATCTGGGCGGCCACCTCACTACTGTGCGCAAGATTTCCAGCGTCCATCCGGCCTTCGACCGACCGGCCGCCGACGTGCGCGCTTCCGGCACGTAGGGACCAGGGGGCGCCCCCTTGTACGATGGCGGCGGATCGGGTGGGTGAGTCGGTGCACGATGTCCGCCGCGATCCGAAGCCTTCGGCGAAGCAGCAGCGCTTTGTCGTCATGCTTCAGGCAGGGCCCTCGTAGCTCAGGGGATAGAGCAACGGTTTCCTAAACCGTGTGTCGGAGGTTCGAATCCTCTCGGGGGCACCACTCCGACCTGCGAAAACGTCACTCAGCCCTGGGGGTTGACTATGGCCCGTATTGCGGCGGCGCGCCGGCATACGTATATACCGGACGCATCACCTGATTCCGTCGCAGGTCACCTTCAGGAAACCAGCCACAACTCACCGGCGGACCTTTCCCGAGTTCTTGTCGCAACAGTGAGCTTTTTCAAGATTTCAACCCACGACGACAGCGCCCTTGCTGTCATGTGGATTCGGGCGTACCTTCCCAGCATGCTGAAGTTCCGGAGAAGCGCTCGCTCCACGTTCGCCCGCGCACTTGCCGGGCTTTGCGCTGTCCTTGTTGTGGCTGCTCTCTCACTTGATGTGAGCGGATCCGCCTCAGCGCGAACGCATACTGCCTCCGGGACCGTACCAGCGGTCAACGCGTCCACGCCCTGCGCCGGCACCGGCACACCGCCCGCGGCCTGGTCACACGTCACGCTCATCATGTTCGAGAACAAGACTCTGAGGAAAATTCTCTCCGACACAACCGACGCGCCGTACATCAACTCGATCATGAAGGCCTGCAGCTACTCGAAGAACACGGCGTCGCTCTCGACGACAAGCCTGGCCAACTACATCGCCCTGACATCGGGCTACACCGGATGCGACAACGCGGATAGCGTGGGCAACTGCACGCATGAACTTCCCATCACTTCCAACCGTGACATCACGGTCTGGCCCCAGGCACCGTCAAGCCTTTTCGAACTGCTCGACATCAACTCTCCGGCTGTTCCAGACGCCGCCGTTGAATGGGCCGAATCCATGCCGTCGAACTGCTACAACCCGGGTAGCGGCAACTTTGTCATCAACCACAGCCCATTCCAGTATTACACCCGTATCCATCCGACAATCTGCCCTCAGTATGCCGTTCCATTCCCGCAGAACCCCGCCGATGCGCTGTCCGCACACTTCAATCTCGTAATCCCCAACAAGATTGACATCATGCACGTCGTTCCAAACTCGACGCAGGATCAGCGGATACGCAATGGAGACAACTGGTTGAAGGGCTATTTGCCGCAACTCCTAGACTCGCCCACTTACCAGAGCGGCAACTCCGCTATCATCATCACCTGGGACGAGGGCAACGCCCAGAATTTCATCGTGCCCCTGATCGTCATCACGCCTTACACCACCGTTGGCGGAGTTTCTAGCGTCGCCTACAACCACTACTCGACACTCAGAGGCATCGAGGAGATGTTGAACCAGACCAACCCGCTCCCACTCCTCGGCCATGCCGGCGATGCGGGTGTCAACTCAATTCGTGACGACGCAGTCTTTCGGCTGAAGTAGTCAAGCCGGCGGTGGCGCCACCACGGGGGACCGGTACGGCGTCGGAGCGCCACTTCCACGTCGGCGCGCGGGGGTGCCTTTTGCCCCCGCGCGGACATGCCCCAAGCCAGCCAGGACTTCCCCGCTGACCAGCGAACCATCTTGGTCACTGACATTTGCAGTGGACGACTCACGGCTTCCTCGACTCGCGGGTGTGTGCGATTCCTCTTCCGGGTCGAGGCGGCAGTTGCTCAGACACGCGTCGGGACGAGCCGGTCGATAAAGTCGCCAAGTCCCAGTTGACCTTCCTGGTTGGACCCCCAGCACCAGAGGGTGTGGTGATGTCTTATCCCACAGGTATGGCTCTGGCCCAGTGCGACCTGCGCCCAGTCTGAGTGCCTTCCCACCAGGGTTGGCGCGTCACGTTCGGCAGTGTCTCCCACTCCGAGCTGACCGCTCACATTCAGACCCCAGCACCACAGACTGTGGTGTATGGCTATGCCACACGTGTGCGCCGCTCCCGCCTGAATCTGGATCCAGCCATTCTGTGCGCCGACCTGTGTCGGCAGGAGGCGGTCAGTGGTGTCCCCCAGCCCGAGCTGACCGTAATCGTTAGCACCCCAGCACCACAGGGTGTGATCGACCCGTATGCCGCACGTATGCCCCGATCCCAGTTGGACATTTCTCCAGACCGCCTCTGAGCCGACTTGGGTTGGGGAGTTCCGTTGGGTGGTGTCCCCGAGACCGAGCTGGCCGGTGCTGTTGTACCCCCAGCACCACAGTGTGTGGTCGAGCCGAATGCCGCACGTGTGCTCACGCCCGAGCTGGACGTCGGCCCAGTCGTGGTCGGCCCCGACCTGGGTCGGGACCGACCTGTCGATGTGGTCGCCGAGTCCGAGCTGACCCTCGTCGTTGAGTCCCCAACACCACAGCGTGTGGTCGAGCCGGATCGCGCAGGTGTGCCATCCTCCGAGTTGTACGCGCGCCCAGTCGTGGTCGGTGCCGACCTGGGTCGGGACCGACCTGTCGGTGGTGTCGCCGAGTCCGAGTTGACCCTCGTCGTTGTATCCCCAACACCACAGGGTGTGGTCGAGCCTTACCCCACAGGTGTGAAACTCGCCGAGCTGAACAGAGGCCCAATCGGCGTCCATACCCACCTGCTGGGGCGTGTCCTCGGTCCCCCGATTGCCGAGCCCGAGCTCCCCGTATGGGTTGTAACCCCAGCACCACAAGGTATGGCCGACTCGCAGCCCACAGGTATGGAGGTAATGAGAACCCACGGCCGCCCATCCGAGTCCGGCTTTGCTAGAGGCTCTCTGGCCAAGCGAACTCGAGGCATCAGCGGATGGCGCAAACTGCGCCAGACTACTGGCAGTCGCCAAGGCCACGACCACCATGATGCATCGTAGGCTTCGACTCATCCCAACCCCTCGTGTCGGCTCCTCTGAGGTTGACCCTCTTGGCGCGGCGATGTCAATAACCAAAGCGTGCCCTTTGACAGCTTGCGCAAGCCCGTCGTGGGCCGCCCACCTTGGGGTGCTGGCCGCGCGTCAATCAGCGATTTGCTTTGTGGATAAGGGGTTTTAGGTCCGAGACTGTCGGTGGCGGGTTCTAGGTTGGGGTTATGGCGCAGATGCTGTTCGACTCCGAAGAACCCGAGGCTGAGAGTGGAAGCTCCGCGTCGGGCGAGCCGGGGTTCGTCGACGACGCTGCGCATGACCGCGCCGGTGACGCTGTCGCGGATGACGCCGATTGCGGCCGCGACCACGCCGCAGCCAACGATGTCGCAGGCGGTGACGTCGTGGGCGCCAAGCCGGAGTTGCCAGACGGCGATGTCGCTGAGGAGGCTGGCGGGTCGACGGTGGCGGCGGTGATGACGGCGTTGGGGGATGTCGACGAGCTGGATGCCGACGCGACCCTGGCCGAGTCCGGTGACGTGCAGCTGCTGGTGAACCTGGCGCAGGCCCGGCAGCTGCGGTTGGCTGCCCACTGGGCAGACCTCAACGGCGTCCTTGCGGAGTCGCCGTCGGGTGGTCTCCCCGGGATGGAACGCCTCGTCCAGCTTGGTGGGGACGGCACCCCGATGGTGGCAGAGTTCGCGCCGGCCGAGCTAGCCGCCCGACTCGGGCTGAGCCCCGCGGCCGGGATGCACCTGCTCGCCGACGCACTCGACGTGCGGCACCGGCTGCCCCGACTGTGGCGACTCCTCTGTTCCGGCGAGGTGCGGGTCTTCGCCGCACGCCGGGTCGCCGACACCACCCGAAGGCTCAGCCGACAGGCAGCAGACTGCGTGGACGCCACCGTGGCCCGGTATGCGACCCGGGTCAGCGCCGGCCGGCTGGACGCGATCACGACCGCCGCGGTGATGGCCGCCGACCCCGCCGCCGCGCAGGCCGCCGCGCAAGCAGCGAAACGCGCCCAGGGAGTGTGGGTGGGCCGCAAACCCGACAGCGGCACCCTGACCCTGGTGGGCCGGGCGGCCGCTCCTGACGTGGAGGCGTTCGATGCCGCGGTCACCGCGATCGCCGACGCCCTCACCATCATGGGCGATCCCGACCCGGTCGATGCCCGCCGGGCGAAAGCCCTTGGTGTGCTGGCCTCGACCGAAGCGACCAGGGAGCTGCTCAGCCTCGCTGCCCTGCGGGTGGAGGAGTCAGATCCCGACGACCCTGATGTCGACCAGACCCGACCCGGCCGGCCCCGCACCGCCACCCCCCGGCAGCGGAACAAGCCGGTCGGCACCGCCGTTCTTTGCGTCCACCTTTCCGAGCAGGCCCTGGCCGGTCGGTACAACGTGGCGCGAGTTGAAGACCTCGGCCCGATCCTCGTCGACCAGGTCAAGGACTGGCTCGGCCACCGCAACGTGGTTCTCAAGCCGGTGATCGACGTGAACCGGCCGATCCGGGCTGCCGACGCCTACGAGGTGCCCGCCGACATCGCCGACGCGGTCTACTTGCGCTCCCCGGCCGACTGCTTCCCGCACGCCACCTCCACCAGCCGCCGCCGCGGCGACCTGGACCACACCACCCCGTATGTGTCACCCGATGACGGCGGCCCGCCGGGCCAAACCAGACTCGACAACCTCGGCCGGCTCAGCCGGTTGCAGCACCGGATCAAGACCCACGGCCAATGGAAGGTCAAACAACTGCGATCCGGGGTCTGGCTGTGGACCTCACCCCACGGCTACCACTACCTCGTCGACTACACCGGCACCATCGCCCTCGGCAAACTCTGAGCCGCTCGAAGCTGCCTCGCCCGCTGATGACGTCGAGCTTCGACGCTCGGCAGCAAGAGCCCCAGGACAGACTCAGAGGATCCGGGTGGCGCAATAGGTGCTGTGTCTGCCGAATGGCCCGCCGCACTTCGGCTGCTGCTGGAACTGGCTAACCTTTCCAAAGTCGTTGACGGTTGTCGCATAGTCGACTCCGTAGCTGAACGAGCCGTCGCTGTTCTGGGTGTACCAGGGGTAGATGCAGAACGGACCTCCGTAGCCCGCACAGGTTGAGCCGGTCTCGTTCGGGTCGGTGACCTCGGCCTTGCCGCCGTAGTCGGAGACCACCGCCCAGCCAGTCGGCGCCGAGCCGTCGGCGAAGGTCACAGAGTCGATATGAATCGGCGGCGACTGGTTGGCCCAGGCAGCCCGGTCGTAGGAGTAGCAGCTCGGCTCACCAGGCCAGCAGAACGCCGAAGCTGGGTGAGTGAAGGGCGACGTATGGCCGATCTCCCAGACGAACGAAGCGGGCGCGTCGTGGACTGCACCCCACTTGAGCGAATTGCCGATGCGCTGTCTCGAGTAGGCCGGCATCAATGGGCCGTCCTTTTTGCTGTTGAGCACGATCGTTCCCGAGCCCCCCGACGTGAGATCTGTAACCGCGATGTGCCAGCCATCTTGCTCAGCGGTCACGAAGAAGTGGACAGATACCCGGTCCCCAGCGTGCATGACGAGCGGACTCTTCCCGCCGCTGACCCGGAGCATCGCATTGAAGGCAGCAGGTTCGTGATAAACCGGCTTCTGGCCCGTGGTGTGGATCGACCAGGTGGGCGAACACACCGAGTAAGCCCCGACCACGTGCTTGACCTCGAAACCGCCGTTGGGTGTGCAGCGCTGGACGACCGCATTGGGGTAGAACTGGAGTTCCTCGAAGGCCTGACCAAACAAGCTGTTGGGATCAGTGACCGGCCCGCCGAACCAGAACGTCGGTCCCACGGCATCCACGTCGTACTTCGCTCCGTTGCCCGGCAAATCGAAAGTCCAGGTGAGGTCTTGCGCCGAGCCGGGCAGCCCCGAGAGCGGATCGAGCTCCGGTTCGTCATGGCCCGAGCAACCAGCCGAGTACTTGGGCTCGAAGACATCCTCGATGTAGATGGGTCGATGTGCGATACACGCTCCCTGACCTGCCGACGCCTGAGCGGGCGCTGTGGAGGTCACCACCAGCGGAGCCACCCCGAGAGAAACGAGCGCGAGACCGGTTGCCACCTTATGCATAACGACTCCCCGAAACGTGTCAGACGCCTAGATCATTGCTGGTACTGCTTCACGACGCGGATCATCAAGGAGTTGCCGTAGCCCAGACAGGTGGCGACGTCCTGCCAGGTGGTGCAACCGGTCGACAGCCCGTTACCCGGGTTCTCCCACATCGAGTCGCCGTGACCCTTGTCGTTGCTTGACAGCTCCCAGCCCCACTCGCCACCCGATGCGAAGGACATCGTCGCCACGACGGAAACCCATGCCGGGCCAGCCGGAATCCGGACGGGGTTCAACGGGATCGTGAAGGTGCCATCGCTGTCGTTCCCGACGACCGTCTGTGAGTTGATCACCGAGCCGGGCATCCCGCCGTCGTCGGCATAGAAGGTGACAGTCTCGGAGTCAGCTGGGCCGGACCCGTTGAAGTAGATGCCGGGTACGTCGACCTCGCTGGCGAAGCATGGCTTGGCCACCCTGAAGTAGACGGCGCCGGCGGAGTCGTAGATGTCGAGTCCAGAGTCGGTGAAGTTCTGCGACAGAATTCCGATGCCGGTCGGATTCTTCATGTTGCTGTAGCAGTTACCGTGCTTCTTCGCCGGCGCGACATGCTGGCTGGCCGTCTGCCGGGTGCCAACGGCGCCGGGAATCGCACGATCGCCGTGGAAGGCCGCCGCTGACGAGGCGAGCGACCCCATCGCGAGCAAGGCGGCGCAGACGGCGCCGATCGAGGGAACGATCTGAGAACGCTTCACTTGGCTCTCCTCTGCACTGCCTTCGGTCATGACACTAGAACCGAATCCGGCGCACCGCTACCCCCACAACGGGCAGCGACCCCCTCGCGTCGCGAGGGGGTCGCCGTTGATGTCTCCTGTGCAGGCACAGGTCTCAGGTCACTGCTGGTACTGCTTCTCCAGCTGGACCATGAAGGAGCCGCTGTAGCCGACGCAGGTAGCGACGTCTCCCCAGGTGGTGCAACCCGACGAGAAACCGTTGCCCGGGTTCTCCCACATCGAGTCGCCGTGACCCTTGGTGTTGCTGGACAGCTCCCAGCCCCACTCGCCACCAGAGGCGAAGTACATGTTCGCGACGACCGACACCCACGCGGAGCCGGCGGGGATGCGAACAGGGGCGATCGGGATGGTGAACGTGCCGAAGGCGTCGGCGCCCACCACGGTCTGGGAGTTGATCACCGAGCCGGGAACGCCACCGTTGTCGGTGTAGAACGTGACCGTCTCAGAGTCAGCCGGACCGGACCCGTTGAAGTAGACACCTGGCGCGTACACGAGGTCGACGAAGCAGGGCTTCGTGACCTGGAAATAGACGGCGCCAGCGGAGTCATAGATGTCGTACCCAGAGTCTTCGAAGTTCTGGGACAAGATACCGGTGCCGGTGTCGTTCTGCAGATTGCTGTAGCAGTTGCCGTGCTTCTTCGCAGGCGACACGTGCTGGGCCACCATGTGGTGTCCGCTCGCGACCTTTGGGGTTGCGCTGTTGCCGTGGGATGCGTCCGCTGACGATGCGAACGATCCAATCGCGAGCAGGGCGGCGAATACCGCCCCCATCGCGGGAAGAACTCGAGAACGTCTCATCTGGCTCTCCTCTGGACTTCGTCACTCCACCCGGTTGAGAGGAGCGTCCGGGTCGACCCTGGCTGGGATGTCCGGCGGGTGCGCTCGGTGTTCCCGACATTAGGCCCTATTCCGACGCGCCGCCACTGATGCTTTTCGGACTCGTAATAGCGAGTCAGCCGCCGTAGGAAGGCGGCGGGCTCACACGCGAGGACACCCTCGGCCAAGGGGTCGGACCGAGGGTGCCTCGCTTGTGCTGCGCCGGGGTCAGGCTGTGCACTGACCCATGATCGCGGCGGCAGTGTTGCGGGCGGAGATCACCTTGTCGACGTTGCCTCGACAGTTGAGGTTGCCGGTCACCGTGTTGTTGCGGACCCGGTTGGCCAAGCCAGTGTTGCGGAAGACGAGGGTGTTGTTCCCCACCATGTTGCGGTAGAGACCGACACGTCCTGCGTTTCCGAGCACCGCGAGGTTATGGCCGACAGTCATGTCGCAGACCGCGACATTTCCGAGGTTGAACTTGAGCATCAGGTTGCCGGCGGCCGACGGGTCGACCCGGCAGTCCTTGCTGCCGATCCGGACGATCCCGGTGGTGCCGCGGACCATGACGTTGTGACCGATCGAGGTGTTGATCAGCCGGACGGTTGCTGCATTGCGGCTCATGACGTTGCCGCCGATCGTGCTGTTCATCGTGTAGAGCGAGGACCCAATGCCGACGGTGATGTTTCCGGTCACGGTCGCACCGTGCAAGGTGCACGTCGCCCCATCCGGAACCACCACACGGTCGTAGCTGCCGGTGAGAGTGCCGGTGCACGTCGTCGTCGTCGCATTGGGCGTGCTTGCCATTGCAGGGCCGGCCATCGCGGCCACGCAGGCTGCGCCAGACAGCACGGCGACAATGGTGCGTTTCATAAGGAGATCCTTCCGATTGGGATGTGTCTATCCCCACCCCCGAGGTCGGGCAGGAGATTTTTCGTCAGTCCCCTCGATGGCGCGCCGCAAACGCTGCCTCACCGACTTTTTGGTCTCAGCGGCGATTGTGCGCGGGCTCAAAGCACCTTGGACAGGAACTGCTGGGTCCGCT
>JAICMS010000102.1 GCA_025929075.1 Propionibacteriales bacterium | reverse complement strand
GCCGTAGTCGAGCAACACCCAGCGTCCGTCCCGCTGACCCTCGCGCCGCACGGGCTTGGCGCCGATCTGCCGCAGCTTCCCTTCGATCTCGTCGACGATCGCCTGCACCTGCCTGTCATTGGGAGCGGAGCAGAGCAGGAATGCGTCGGTGATGACGAGCTGGTCTGAGACGTCGAAGGCGACGATGTCCTCGGCGAGCTTGTCCGAGGCGGCCTTGGCGGCCGTGGTGATGAGCTCGACGGCTCGGTCGGTTGCGGTCACGAGGCGGTGCCTTCTGGCGTGAGGAGTGTGGTGGACGGCGGCCGGTAGAGCTGCCGCTTGGTGATGTACTGCACGACGCCGTCGGGCACCAGGTACCAGACCGGCTCGCCCTTCTCGGCTCTGGCGCGGCACTCGGTCGAAGAGATCGCCAGTGCCGGGATCTCGATGATCGTCACTCGATCGGCGGGGAGACCGGCCAGCGTCGTGCTGTCGATCGTGGTGCCCGGCCTGGTACAGCCGACGAAGTGCGCAAGCTCGAAGACCTCGTCGGCGTCGTGCCAGGTGAGGATCTGGGCCAGCGCATCGGCCCCGGTGATGAAGAACAGCTGCGCGTCCGGTCGCTCGCGATGCACGTCCTGCAGGGTGTCGATCGTGTACGTCGGCCCGCCACGCTCGATATCGACGCGCGACACCCAGAAGCGCGGGTTGGACGCAGTGGCGATGACTGTCATCAGGTAGCGGTCCTCGCCTGCCGAGACGGCCCGGTCGCTCTTCTGCCATGGCTGGCCGGTCGGAACGAAGATGACCTCGTCGAGGTCGAACCACGCCTGCACTTCGGAAGCCGCGACCAGGTGACCGTGGTGGATCGGGTCGAACGTGCCACCCATCACGCCGACGCGCGGCTCACGCGAGGGCATCAAGCGTGCGGCCGACCCTTGCCGAACATCAACAGCCCGGTCATGAGCAGCAGCAGGATCACGAATGCAGCGAGACCGATCCAGATCGGGTCGACCGGGATGTGGTGCATGTGCTCCGGTGTGGGCGCCGCCAGGTAGATCGAGGGCATGGCCCAAGGCTATCGCCTGCCCTCCCCCGACCGGCCGGGGAGAGGGGAGGCTGGCCTTACGTCGCTTAGAACGGGCGCGGCAGCGCGTCGGCGCCGGCGATAGGAACTGTGACGAGCCGGCTCTGGTAGGTGTCCCGCTCGACGACCTCGAGGCCGACGACCTTCCAGTCGGGAAGGCCGGCGGACAGCCGGTGTTCGCTCCACATCCGCAGGGCCAGGGACGCGGCGTCGAGCATGTCCTCGCCCTCGTCCCAGTAACAGATCTCGGCCCGCTCCTCGTCGTACCGCATCGAGTGCATGAACGGCCGCTCGGCCTGCAGCCTGACCAGAGCCGAATGCACTGACGACGCGTCCTGGGGGTCGCCTGCAACCGTCACGGTGACGTGCCACAACAACATGGCGTCGTCCATGGGCGACTCCTGGGGTCCGGGCTCGGGGCTTCGCACCAGTGTGCTGTACGACCAGTCAGGGCGTCCCGGGAATTGGTCAGCCGCCGACCAGTCGGCCGAGAACGCGGCGGCCACCTGCACGACTACAGGTGGGACAGCCTAGTGGCTGGGATCGCGCCAGTTCGACCGGCCCGCCAGCGCAAAGCCCCCGACACGATTCGGACGACCCGGCGGCGGCTCAACCGGTCAGCGGTCGTCGAGCCGGGGGTCCAGCCCGCGCCGGCCGAGCAGGATCGTGGCGCCGGCATGAACGCCGGGGTCGAACTCGAAGACCACCGCGTCGTCCTCGTCGCCGATGATGACGTCATCGCCGGGCTCGGCACCTTGCGCGACCAGAGCGTCCTCGATCCCGAGTCGGGCGAACCGGTCGGCGAGATAGCCGACGGCCTCGTCGTTGCTGAAGTCGGTCTGCCGGACCCAGCGCCGAGGCTTGTCGCCGCGGACTCTCCAGCCTCCTTCCACCTTGGTGATCGTGAAGCCTCGGTCGTCAGGCCCCGTCGGCCGCAACACGACACGCGGCGCCACCCCGCGCGGCCGCGCAGCACGCGCCTCCTCCACCACCTTTGCGAGGGCGAAGGTGAGCTCACGCAGCCCCTCGTGCGTCGCCGCTGAGATGAGATGCACTGCATAGCCGCGGGACTCGATGTCCCCGCGCACCATGACGGCGAGGTCGCGGGCATCTGGGACGTCGACCTTGTTGAGCGCCACGAGACGCGGCCGGTCCTCCAGGCCGCCGTGAGCGCGCAGCTCCGCCTCCATCGTCTCGAGATCACTGAGCGGATCGCGGCCCGGCTCGATGGTGGCGCAGTCGATGACATGCAGCAGCGCGGCGCACCGCTCGATGTGGCGCAAAAAGTCATGGCCGAGCCCGCGACCCTCGCTCGCTCCCTCGATCAGCCCAGGAACGTCGGCGACGGTGTACGTCGACTCGTCGGCCGTGACGACACCGAGGTTGGGCACCAACGTGGTGAACGGGTAGTCGGCCACCTTCGGCCGGGCTCGCGAGATCGCGGCGATCAGGCTGGACTTGCCGGCGCTGGGGAACCCGACGAGCCCGACGTCGGCCACGATCTTGAGCTCGAGAACGACCGTCCGGTCCTCCCCCGGCTCCCCCAGCAGGGCGAAGCCCGGCGCCTTGCGGCTCTTGGTGGCCAGCGCGGCATTGCCCAGCCCGCCGTGGCCGCCCTCGGCGACGACGTACTCCGTGCCGATGCCGACCAGGTCGACCAATGGCTCGCCGTTCGAGGTGCTCACGATCGTACCCGCGGGCACCGGCAGCACCACCGGGTCGCCGTTGGCGCCGTTGCGGTTGTCGCCGCGGCCCGGCTTGCCGTTGCCGCCCTGGCGCAGCTTGGAGTGGTGGTAGTCGACCAGCGTGGTCACATCGGGGTCGACCCGCAGGACGACGTCGCCACCGCGCCCGCCGTTACCGCCGTCCGGGCCGCCGAGCGGCTTGAACTTCTCGCGGTGGACCGAGGCTGCCCCGTCGCCGCCGTTGCCTCCACGCACGCGCAGGACCGCACGGTCCACGAACGAAGGAACGGCCATCCGGGTCGCCTAGTGTGCCGCTCGGACGCGCGACGGCATCCGTCGCGCCGGGCTGTCAGCTGTCGGCGGGGACGATGTTGACGACACGCCGGCCACGCTTGGTGCCAAACTCGACGTTGCCGCCGACCAGGGCGAACAGCGTGTCGTCGCCGCCGCGGCCGACGTTCGTGCCGGGGTGGAAGTGGGTGCCTCGCTGCCGGACGAGGATCTCGCCGGCGTTGACCAGCTGACCGCCGTAGCGCTTGACACCGAGCCGCTGGGCGTTGCTGTCTCGGCCGTTCTTGCTCGAGCCCAGCCCCTTCTTGTGTGCCATCGTTCCTCAGCTCCGTGGATGCGTCAGCGGGTGTTGATCGCGGTGACCTTGACCTGCGTGTAGTGCTGGCGGTGGCCCTGCCGCTTGCGGTACCCGGTCTTGTTCTTGTACTTCAGGATGTGGATCTTGGGGCCGGTCGACGGGCCGAGCACCTCGGCTTGTACGTCGACCTTGGCCAGCGCCTTGGCGTCGGACGTGACCGAGTCGCCGTCGACGACGAGGACCGCCGGCAGCGACAGCTTCTTGCCGGGCTCGGTCGACACCTTGTCGATACGGATGACGTCGCCGACCGCCACGCGCTGCTGCTGTCCGCCACTGCGCACGATCGCGTACATCAACGACTCACTCTCTGCCCTCGAAACCTGACGGCCACGCCAGTGCGGCGAGGCAGCGTGCGGGTCGCCGCTGCATCGGCCAATGGCGGCCGGGCGCGACACGACACGCCGACAGGCAAGTGTACGGAGCAATGCCAGGCCCGGTCAAAACGCTCTCCCGTCCTCAGCTGCCGCTCGGCTCGTCGGCTCGTCCACCGACACCGGCCGGAACCTTCGCCTTGGACGACCGGGACCGGGAGCCGCGCGAGCGCGAACGTGAACTGGTCGACCGCGGGGCGGTCTCGACCTCGCTCGGTGCAGTGGACTCGCCGTTGCTGTCTGAGGTGTCGGCATCCTGGGAGGAACCGCCGTTGGCCTTGGCGTTGTCCTCGCGGGGCTTGGCCTTGTCCTCCCCGCGCTTGGACTTGCCGTCGCCGCCGCTCTTGGCCTCCGAACGTCGGGACGAGGACCGACCACTCGACGTACCCGACGGCCGATCGTCATGCCGGTGCGATTCCACCGGAGCACCCTCGATGATCACCCCGCGGCCCTGGCACGTCTCGCAGGTGTGGCTGAACGCCTCGAGGAGCCCAGTGCCGATCTTCTTACGGGTCATCTGGACGAGTCCGAGCGACGTGACCTCCGCGACCTGATGGCGGGTGCGGTCGCGACCGAGACACTCGACGAGCCGGCGCAGCACCAGGTCGCGGTTGCTCTCGAGCACCATGTCGATGAAGTCGATGACGATGATGCCCCCGACATCACGCAGCCGAAGTTGGCGAACGACCTCCTCGGCCGCCTCGAGGTTGTTCTTGGTGACGGTCTCCTCGAGGTTGCCGCCGGCGCCGGTGAACTTCCCCGTGTTGACGTCGACGACCGTCATCGCCTCGGTGCGGTCGATGACGAGCGAGCCCCCCGAAGGCAGCCACACCTTGCGTTCCATGGCCTTGGCGATCTGCTCGTCGACGCGGTAGTGCTCGAAGACGTCATCGCCTTCGAATCGCTCGAGCCTGTCGATGAGATCGGGCGCGACGTGCTGGACGTACGGCTCGACCATGTCCCATGCATCGGTGCCGGAGATGACCAGCTTGGTGAAGTCCTCGTTGAAGAGGTCGCGGACGACCTTCAGGGTGGTGTCGGGCTCCGCGTAGAGCAGTTGCGGCGCCTTCCCCGACTTCGCCTTCTTGTCGATGTCCTCCCAGCGGGCGGTCAGCCGGTTGACGTCACGGGTCAGCTGATCCTCACTTGCGCCCTCCGCGGCAGTGCGGATGATGACTCCAGCGTCGTCGGACAGGATGTCCTTGAGCAGGTCTTTGAGCCGGTTGCGCTCGTTGTCCGGCAGTTTGCGACTGATGCCGCTGGTGCCGCCACTCGGCACGTAGACGAGGTAACGGCCGGGCAGGCTGATCTGGCTGGTGAGTCGCGCCCCCTTGTGGCCGATCGGGTCCTTGCTCACCTGGACCAGCACCGACTGGCCCGCCTTGAGCGCGTTCTCGATCCGGCGGGGTGCGTTCTTGTCGTCGCGGAGGTTCCAGTTGACCTCCCCGGCGTACAGAACGGCATTACGACCCTTGCCGATATCGATGAAGGCGGCCTCCATGCTCGGCAGCACGTTCTGCACCCGGCCGAGGTAGACGTTGCCGATGATCGAGCCCTGGGCTTCGAGCGCAACGTAGTGCTCGACCAGCACGTTGTCTTCCAGTACGGCGATCTGCGTGGTCTGGCCCCGCTGCCGGATCGCCATGACCCGCTCGACCGACTCGCGCCGGGCGAGGAACTCCGACTCGCTTAGGATCGGGGCACGCCGGCGGCCTGCGTCCCGGCCCTCGCGGCGACGCTGCTTCTTGGCCTCGATCCGGGTCGAGCCATCGACGGTGTGGATCGGCGCGTCCTCGGAGGAGGAGCCAGCACCGGACTTGTCGTTTTGCGAGGCGGCCGCGCTCTCGGTACCGGACTCACCACCCGCCGTACCGGACGAACCGCGCCGGCGGCGACGGCGACGGCGTGAACCGCTGGCCGGCTGTGCGCCGTCGCCCAAGGAAGGAGCTGTCGCGGCCTCACCGTCGGGGACGTTGCTCGTGGCCACGCCGGAGCCGGTGCCGTCCGGGGGCTCTGTCGGGTCGGAGCCGCGGCCGGCAGCGCCCTGCTTGCTGTCCGGCTGCTTGGTTGGCTGCTTGCTCGATGCCCGCTTGGTCGCCGACTTCTTCGCAGGCGGCTGCTGGTGGTCGGTCTGCTTGGCCGGCTGCCTCTTCGCCGCTGTCGGCTCGGCGGTGCCCGCGCTCGGCTGGGTGGAAGCCGTCGGCGCCGGTGGTTGGAACAACGGGGCAAACGGCGAGACCGGTGCCGTGGTCGACGCTGAGGGTGCCTGTGGCTCGCGGGCAGGCTGCTCGGCGGCAGGCAGCGGCGCGTCGGGAGTGGAGGCTGTCGCTGCCGCCTTCTTCGCCGTGCGCTTTCGGGGTGCCTTTCCTGTCGGCGCGGTGGCCGCTGAGGCGGCCTCCGTGTCAGCCGCCGAGGCCTGGGGAGGCCCTGCGGGCCGGCTTGCAGCGCGGCGACGGGTGGGGCGCGGTGATTCCGTTGTGGTTGATGGTGTTGAAGTCGTCGCTTCCGACGGCTCCGACGATGACGTCTCGTCGAGCATGAACGCTCCTCGTGCCTTCGGGCGCATCGCGCCGCGCGAAGGCGGTTCGGTCGCCGTGGCCAGCCCTGGGGCCGACCGCGGCAAAGCTTGCGGTGGGGCCGGACGACGGAGCGATGAGCGCTACGCGCCAGCCTCGACGCCACCCTCCGGACCGTCCCGGCGTGGAGAGCCGCCGAACTGCTCAGCGCCCTCGGCCTGCACGTGCGCGGCGCGATCAGCCAAGAGCGGATCGCCCACGACACCGGTCTGCGGGTCAAGCGGCCCTTGCGCCAGCCGGGTCTGCAAAGGCGCACCCGACGGCTCGAGACCAGCGATTTCACGCAGTCCAGCGAGGATGTCATCGGGTCGCACGGTCGGAGTACCGTGCCGCACGACCACTTCCAGTATCGCACATGATCGGCCATCGTCCGAGCCATCGCTGACTGTGATGCCGACGACGGGCTGGCGGCAGTCGAAGGAGCGCATGCCGCGCTTGGTCAGGCGCGAAACCGGCACCTCGTCCCGGCACAGGAAATCAGCGACCGCGGCTTCGGCCGCCGACGTCTCGATCCCCGGGAGGGCGATACGCCACCAGCTGCCTTCCAGCCGCTCGGCGAGCGGGCTCCCGCCGGCAATCACCACCTCGACGATGTCCAGCCCGCTCGGGAGCGCGGCATCGAGGGAGGACCGTACGGCGGCCGGGTCGACCTCTTGGGTGAGCCCGATCTCGAGGTACTCGGCCTCGCTCGCCGCGCCCGTCGAGGCGGCGTTGGCGTAGGAGATCCGGGGGTGTGGGCTGAAGCCAGAGGAGTACGCCACTGGCAGAGCCGCTCGGCGTACCGCGCGCTCGAACGCCCTCGCGAAGTCACGGTGACTGGCGAACCTGGCCCGACCGCGCTTGGCGTAGCGGAGGCGCAGCCGAACGACAGCCGCGGGCTGCTGAGCAGGCTGGTCGCGCACCGCCTGACGATACCGCTCGGCCGGTAGGGTGGCTTGCGCCGAGCAGGGAGGATGCCGATGAGCTCACAGCAGCCACCGCCGCCAGACGACGCCCGCCCACAGCAGCCGCCGACTGGTGCAGAACCGCTGCCGGGGAACGGCGGCCTTTCGTCGTACCCCTCGTATGCAAGCGGACCGCCGGCGTACCCGGGCGGAGTCGCCGATGTGCCAGCCGCGCCGGTGCCGCAGCCGTCGTCGGTCCGGACCGCCGTCATGCTGATGTACGTCGGGGCGGCGCTCAGTGTCATCGAGCTCGTCGTCGCGTTGGCGACCCTAGGGAGCCTCAAGGACAACATCCGCAGCCGTCTTCAAGACAACGGCACCTTCACCGCGTCGCAACTCGACACCGTGTATCACGCGGCGGTCGTGACGACGCTCGTTATTTCGCTGATCGCGATCGGGCTGTGGGCATGGATGGCCTGGAAGAACGGTCAAGGCCGCTCGTGGGCACGGATCGTGGCCACCGTGCTCGGCGGCTTGAACATTTTGCAGTTCCTCATCAACCTGTCGCAGAACCAGTCGACATCGAGCTTCACGGTGCTCTCGGTGATCAGTGTGCTGCTGGCGATCGCGATCCTGGTGCTGCTCTGGCGGCCGGAGAGCAGCGCCTACTTCCAGGCGACACGAGCCGCCACGCGACCGCAGTATCGCTAGGCGGGGCCTCCCCGCGCCATGGCTGACCAACGGGAGCCACGGCTGAGCCACCGCGAGCGCGTCGTCATCGCGATCGGCCTGGTCGTCCTCGCTTTCAACCTGCGGCCGGCCGCCGTCAGCGTGGGGCCGGTGCTCGACGACATCCGCAAGTCTCTGTCGATCGGGCCGGCCGTCGCAGGGGTGGTGACGACACTGCCGGTGCTGTGCTTCGCAGCATTCGGCGCGCTGGCGCCCTGGTGTGCCCGGCGGTTCGGCGCGCATCGGGTCATGCTGGCGTCGCTTGCTCTGTTGGCGGCCGGTATCGCTGTCCGCGCGGACGCCGGCGACGCCGCTGTGTTCATCCTCGCCACGATCCCGGCGCTGGCGGGCATGGCCACAGCAAACGTCTTGCTGCCATCGCTGGTGAAGCAGCACTTCCCACATCGGGTCGGGACGATGACCGGGGTCTACACCACAT
>JAICMS010000165.1 GCA_025929075.1 Propionibacteriales bacterium | reverse complement strand
CAGTCCAGGAACCGGCAGCCGGCCGCCAGCCGGTCGACTTCGGCGAACGTGACACTGAGCCCGAGCGTTCCGCCCGGTACGCCGACGCCCCGCAGGCCCGGCGTATCGATGACCGCGCCGCCACCGGGCAGCGGCACAAGCTCGCGCCGAACCGTGGTATGCCGGCCCTTGCCGTCGGCACGGATGCGCTTGGCGGCGAGCACCTCCGCTCCGACCAGTGCATTGGCCAGCGACGACTTGCCGTGTCCGGACAGACCGACCAATGCGAGCGTGGCGTTGCGGCCGGCTCGGGATCGCACCTGCTGGATGCCGGAGTCGTCGACGGTGCTGGTGCACACCACGTCGACGTCGGGCGCGACGGCCCGGACATCAGTCGCGACCAGCTCGGCGTCGCCGACGAGGTCGGCCTTGGACAAGACGACCATCGGCCGTGCCCCGCTCCCCCAGGCGAGCGTGAGCAGTCGCTCGACCCGGCCGAGGTTGGGCTCAGGATGCAAAGCGACCACGATCGCAACGACGTCGGCATTCGCGGCCAACGCCTGACCTCGGGAGCTGCCCGACGCCTCGGCCCGGACCACGGTCGTACGGCGAGGGAGCAGCCCCTCGACGGTGAACGGTCCGTCGCTCCACGGCCGGAGCACGCACCAGTCGCCCGTCACCGGCGCGCAGAGCGGATTGCCCGCCATCGCGTCGAGCACGTCGGCGCCGAAAGTCGCCCGGACCGGACCGTTGACCGTCAGGGCTGTCAGCAGTCCCCTGTCCACCCGCGAAACCCGCCCGACGCGGCCGCTGACCGCGCAGGCGTCAGCCGCCTCACGCCAGGCGTCGTCCCAGCCGAGGCGTCTGATGTCGAAGGTTCCGTCGCTCATGCGCGGCCAAGCCAACCATCTGTTGCCGGACGCCGCCACAGATTTGCCTCATGTTCTGGCGGGCCGCGGCATCAGATGTCGTCGACGTCGCGGGGCCGGAACCGCTCGGTAGCGGCCTTGCGGCGAAGCCGACGGACCAGGTCGAGCCGGGCGCCGGCGGTCGACGTCTCGGGCCAGACCCGGTCGAACGCGGCGTTGAGGGCTGCCCCGATGAGGACCGCGAGGGCTGTCAGGTACAGCCAGAGCAGGACCGCGATCGGCGCAGCCAGTGGCCCGTAGATCGAGGTCCTCGTCGTCTGCAGGATGACCCGTAACACATAGCTGCCGAGCACCCACATCATGAAGGCGAAGGCTGCTCCGGGGAGGTCGTACCGCCAAGAGGTCCGGACCGGCACCGAGAGATGGTAGAGCGTAGTCAAGAACGTGACGGACAACCCGACGACAACCGGCCAGTACAACGCGTTGAGGAAGTCCAGCTGCGCCGGCAGCAGGTTGTCGACGAGCTCGGGGCCGGCAACGACCAGCGGCAGCACCACCACGCCGACCACCAGACCGATGACGTAGAGGCTGAACGACAACATCCGGGTGCGGACGATGCCGCGATGCCCACCAAGGCCGTACATGATCGTGATGGTGTCGACGAAGACGTTGAGGGCCCGCGACCCGGACCACAGAGCCAGCACGAAGCCGATCGACACGACGTCGAAGCGGGGAAGTCCCTTCACGACGACGTTGAGTGTCGGCTCGACGACGTCATGGACCGACGTCTGAGTCAGCACATGACCGGACAGCTCGAGCAGCTTCGCGCGGAGGGTGGTGATCTCTCCCGGGTCGATCTTCTTCATGAAGTAGCCGACGCTCCCGGCCAGCCCGAAGACGAGCGGCGGCAGCGACAGGATCGCGAAGAACGCCGCCTCGGCCGCCAAGCCGGTCACCCGGTAGCGAAAGCAGGAGCCGACGGTAGAGGCGAGGAGTCGCCAGGCTGATTTGCGCAGGCCGGCCGGCGTTGGGCGGGTCGGAGTCTGCCGCTGCGCCGACCCCGTCGCCATGGCACTACGGTAACGATCCGATCCTTCGCCCAGCGGAGATCGGATTCTTGATCCACTCAAGAACATGGAGAATACTTCCCCCATGTCGACCGGCACCGACTTCGAGCGGATGCTGCGCGGGGCCGAGCTCCGCGTGACGCGTCCGCGGCTGGCGGTGCTCAGCGCGGTGCACGAGCACCCGCATGCGGATACCGAGCTGATCATCGGCGCCGTACGGGCTGAGATTCCGACGGTCTCACATCAGGCCGTGTACGACGTGCTACGCGCACTGACAGCCGGCGGCCTCGTTCGGCGCCTGCAGCCGTCCGGCTCGGTCGCACGCTACGAGGCGCGGGTCGGGGACAATCATCACCACCTGGTGTGCCGGTTGTGTGGCGCCATCGCCGACGTCGACTGCGCCGTGGGCGAGGTCCCCTGTCTGACGGCGTCCGACGACCGTGGCTTCACCATCGACGAGGCCGAGGTCACCTACTGGGGCGTCTGTCCCGACTGCCTCACAGCGGCAACCAACAGCTAGCACGATCACGACAGGAGAGCGGCAGACGTGACTGACCACGGCAGCGAGAGCGAAAACCCGGCGATCCCTTCGCCCACACCGGCAGAGACGCGGCCGAAGACCGTCCGGGACTGGTGGCCGAACCAGCCGAACCTCGAGGTCCTCGACCAGCCGTCTCATCGCGCCAACCCGATGGGCGAGAGCTTCGACTACGCCAAGGAGTTCGCGTCCCTGGATCTGGAAGCGCTCAAGCGGGACCTCGTCGAGCTGATGACGACACCGCAAGGGTGGTGGCCAGCCGACTTCGGCAACTACGGGCCGTTGTTCATCAGGATGAGCTGGCACTCAGCCGGCACCTACCGGACCGCGGACGGTCGAGGTGGCGGCGGCCAGGGCGCCCAGCGGTTCGCACCGCTCAACAGTTGGCCCGACAACGCCGGGTTGGACAAGGCTCGCCGCCTGTTGTGGCCGGTCAAGAAGAAGTACGGGAAGAAGATCTCGTGGGCCGACCTGGTGGTCTTCGCCGGCAACGTGGCACTGGAGTCGATGGGGTTCGCGACCTTCGGCTTCGGCTTCGGCCGCGAGGACATCTGGGAGCCGGAGGAGATCTTCTGGGGCTCGGAGGACACCTGGCTGGGAGACGAGCGCTACAGCGGTGACCGGGAGCTCGCCAAGCCATTCGGTGCTGTGCAGATGGGCTTGATCTACGTCAACCCCGAGGGCCCGAACGGCAAGCCCGATCCCCTGGCCGCCGCCAAGGACATCCGGGAGACGTTCCGGCGGATGGCGATGAACGATGAGGAGACCTTCGCCCTCATCGCCGGCGGCCACACGTTCGGCAAGACCCACGGAGCAGCCCCGGCGCCCGAGTACGTCGGTCCGGAGCCGGAAGCGGCGCCGCTGGAGGATCAGGGGCTGGGCTGGCGGAACACCTTCGGGACCGGTCGCGGCCCCGACCAGATCACCAGTGGTCTCGAGGTGACATGGACGCCGACACCCACCCGCTGGGACAACAGCTTCCTGGAGACTCTCTTCGGCTACGAGTGGGAGCTCGTGAAGAGCCCGGCAGGGGCGTGGCAGTGGCAGGCGAAGGACGGCGCCGGAGCCGGCACCGTACCCGCCCCTGACGAAGGTGGCGCCAAGCGCCCCCCAACGATGCTGACCACCGATCTGTCGCTGCGGATGGACCCGATCTACGAACCCATCGCGCGGCGCTTCCTCGAGCACCCGGACGAGTTCGCGCAGGCTTTCGCGAAGGCGTGGTACAAGCTGCTGCACCGCGATATGGGACCAGTCTCGCGTTATCTCGGGCCATGGGTACCGGAGCCGCAGCTGTGGCAGGACCCGGTCCCGCCCGTCGATCATGGCCTGGTCAGCGAAGAGGACATCGCCGCTCTCAAAAGGAAGCTGCTCGAGTCCGGGTTGTCGATCCCGCAGCTGGTCACGACCGCCTGGGCGTCGGCCGCCAGCTTCCGCGGCACCGATAAGCGCGGCGGCGCGAACGGCGCCCGAATTCGGCTGGCTCCGCAGAAGAATTGGGAGTTCAACAACCCCGCCGAGCTGGCCGAGGTGTTGTCGGTGCTCGAAGGGATCCAGCAGGACTTCAACGCCTCCCGCTCCGACGGCACCAAGGTGTCGCTGGCCGATCTCATCGTGCTGGGTGGTTGCGCGGCGGTTGAGCAGGCCGCCCGCAACGCCGGTCGAGAAGTCACGGTGCCGTTCCGGCCTGGGCGCACGGACGCCTCTCAGGAGCAGACAGACGTCGAGTCGTTCTCGGTGCTGGAGCCACGGGCCGACGGCTTCCGCAACTACGTCGCGCCTGGCGAGAAGCTTGCTCCCGAGACCCTGTTGATCGACCGGGCGAACATGCTCACGCTGACCGCTCCGGAGATGACCGTGCTGGTTGGTGGGATGCGGATGCTCAACGCAAACTTCGGCCGGTCGCCGTACGGCGTGTTCACCGACCGGCCCGAGTCGCTGACGAACGACTTCTTCGTCAACCTCACCGACATGGCCTACGAGTGGAAGGCCTCT
>JAICMS010000051.1 GCA_025929075.1 Propionibacteriales bacterium | reverse complement strand
CCGCCCGCCCCTGGGTGTGTTTGCGCTGTGGGGGGGGCGCTGGGTCCCCTCCCCTCCCCTTGGCCGGGGGGGGGGGGGGGGGGGCGCCCCCCCCCCCCCCCCCCCCACCACCCGAACCAAGGAGCTGGCAGCAGACATGTTCGGTTATATCGTTCGACGGCTGGTTTCAGCGTTCCT
Source organism: Propionibacteriales bacterium (assembly GCA_025929075.1). GTDB lineage: Bacteria > Actinomycetota > Actinomycetes > Propionibacteriales > Nocardioidaceae > JAICMS01. The sequence goes on along the minus strand of JAICMS010000051.1, from coordinate 15,342 downwards.
CGTTGTCGTCTTGACCTCCATGTTCGTCTTCGCCTTATTCTTCCTCGGCCCGACCAACGTGGCCGAGATCTACTGCCAGCAGAACGGCCGCTGCACCCCTGAGAGGCTGCAGCTGCTCACCAACGAGCTCGGCCTCAACCAGTCGGTCGAGAAGCAGTACGCCGAGTGGGTCAAGGGCCTGTTCGTCGACCGCAAGATCAAGATGGGCGCCACCTACAACTGCTCGGCCCCCTGCCTCGGGATCTCCTACCGCGACCAGACAGAGGTGCGACAGACCCTCGAGCACTACTTCCCGGCAACGCTGTCGATCGCGATCGTCGGTTCGATCATCTATCTGTGCCTGGGGGCTTTCATGGGCTCCTTGGCCGCCCGATGGCGTGGCACCTTCGGCGACAAGGCGTTAGTGACCAGCAGCCTGTTGGTCAGCTCACTTCCCTACTTCCTTGTTTGCCTGCTCGCCTGGATCTACCTCGTCGCGACCTGGGCGATCTTCCCCAACAGCCAGTACGTGCCGATCACGCACAATCCGCTCGGCTGGGCAGAGGGCCTCCTGCTGCCGTGGTTGGTCTTGGGTATCACCAACTCGACGTCGTACGCCCGGTTCAGCCGTGGCTACATGGTCGAGGCGCTCGGGGAGGACTACATCAGGTCGGCAACCGCCAAGGGAGTCAGCCGCAACAAGGCAGTGTTCAAGCATGCCCTCCGCGTGGCGATAGTCCCAGTGATGACCATCTTCGGGCTCGACTTCGCCACCCTGCTGTCGGGGACGATCTTCACCGAGAAGATCTTCAGCATCAACGGGATCGGGCTGTACGCTATCAACGCCATCCAGTACTTGGACTTCCCCGTCATCTCGGCGACGGTCCTGGTGGCGGCTATCTTCATCGTGGTCGGTAACCTGATCGTCGATGTGATGTACAGCTTCCTGGACCCGAGAGTGAGATTGTCGTGACAGAGGTCCTCGAGGCCCCCCAGTCGCAGGGGGGCGCTCCCGCTGCGTCCGGCAGCGAGCCGTTCCTCGTCGTTGAAAACCTCACCGTGCAGTTCCCGACCCACGACGGCCTCGTTTACGCTGTCACCGACCTCTCCTACTCAGTCGAGATGGGCAAGACGCTGGGGATCGTCGGAGAGTCAGGCTCCGGCAAGAGCGTCTCCTCGATGGCGGTCTTGGGGCTGCACGACATCAAACGGTCCCATCTCACCGGCTCGATCCGCGTGGGCGGCCGTGAGGTGGTCGGCGCGAGCGCCCACACGATGCGGCGGGTGCGGGGCGTCGACGTGGCGATGATCTTCCAGGATCCGCTGACTGCGCTGCACCCGTTCTTCCGCATCGGCAAGCAGATCAGCGAGGCGTACCGAATCCACCACAAAGTGTCGAAGTCGGTGGCTCGGCGCCGGGCGATCGAGATGCTGGACCTGGTCGGGATCCCGCAACCCGATCGCCGGGTCGACGACTACGTCCACCAGTTCTCCGGGGGCATGCGACAGCGCGCAATGATCGCGATGGCCCTCGTCAACAACCCCAAGCTGCTCATCGCAGACGAGCCCACCACCGCGCTCGACGTAACGGTGCAGGCCCAGATCCTCGACCTGATTCAGTCGCTGCAACGGGAGTTCGGCTCGGCTGTCATCTTGATCACCCACGACCTCGGCGTCATTGCCGAGGTCGCCGACGACGTCCTGGTGATGTACGCAGGCCGATGTGTGGAGAAGGGCTCCACGAAGGAGATCCTCACCAAGCCGGAGATGCCGTACACCTGGGGACTTCTCGGCAGCATCGCCGACGTGGTCGGCGACGTGTCGAAGCCGTTGATCCCGATCCCCGGCACCCCACCGAGCCTGTTGAGCCCGCCCTCGGGCTGCGCCTTCCATCCGCGTTGCACATACATGGACAAGGTCGACGGGGGGCCGCGAAGGTGCGAGACTGAACTTCCTGAGCTGCGACAGGGACGGCGAGCGGATCACCTTTTGCGATGCCACATCTCCGACCCAGACGCAGTGTACGAGTCCGAGGTCAAGGAGAAGATCGGGTGACCCAGGAGCCTCCCACCACGACCGAGGGGCCGTTGCTGGAGGTCACCGACCTTCAGAAGTACTTTCCCGTCAAGTCGTCTGGTGTCATCCGGCGGACGATCGGGCAGGTGCAGGCCGTCGACGGCGTCACGTTCTCGATCGGCGCCGGCCAGTCCCTGGGACTGGTCGGCGAGTCCGGTTGCGGCAAGACCACGACCGGCCGGGTGATCACCCGCCTGTACGACCCGACGGCGGGCTCGATGAAGTTCGAGGGCCACGAGATCGGCCATCTGTCGAAGAAGGAGATGCATCCCTACCGACGGGACATCCAGCTGATCTTCCAGGACCCGTATTCCTCGCTGAACCCGCGACACACTGTCGGCTCGATCGTCGGTACTCCGCTGTTGGTGCACAACGCGGTGCCGAAGAACCAGGTCGTCGACCGGGTGCAGGGGCTGCTAGAGACGGTCGGGCTCAACCCCGAGCACTTCAACCGCTACCCGAGCGAGTTCTCCGGGGGCCAACGCCAGCGCATCGGCATCGCCCGCGCGCTGGCGCTCAACCCGAAGCTGATCGTCGCCGACGAGCCGGTGTCGGCGCTGGACGTCTCCATCCAAGCTCAGGTCATCAACCTCCTGCAGGACCTGCAGCAGAAGTTCGGCATCGCCTTCTTGTTCATCGCCCACGACCTCGCGATCGTCCGGCACTTCTGCCCCGAGGTAGCGGTGATGTACCTCGGCAAGATCGTCGAGATCGGAGATCGCTCCAGCATCTACGAGACGCCGCACCACCCTTACACCCAGGCGCTGCTGTCGGCCGCTCCCGACGTGAAGCAGGCGGTCGTGGGTGGCCGGCGGGAGCGGATCCGGCTCGAGGGCGACGTGCCGAGTCCCGTCAACCCGCCATCCGGATGTCGGTTCCGCACCCGCTGCTGGAAGGCGCAGGCCATCTGCGCCGAGCAGGAGCCGCCGCTGCTGGAGGTCGGCGGCCGTCAGGTGGCGTGTCACTTCGCCGAGCCGCTACAGGTTGTCTCCTCCCTGGTGGCTGAAAGCGAGTCCGAGGCGCCCTCCCTGCAAGACCTCTCAGAGTCCGGCGACGCGCCAGTCCAGGTCAGCTGAGCCCTCCGCCCAGTCGAGCGCCATTCCTCCTCGACCGCGGCCCTACAGTGAGCGGATGAGCGACCCTGAGGCCACGAGCGGCGACGCCCTGTTCGACCTCGGCGAGCCGCCGCGCGCGCCGACGCGCCCGTCCCCGGTAGCGCCGCTCGCCGTCCGGATGCGCCCGCAGACGCTCGACGAGGTGGTCGGGCAAGGGCACCTCCTTCATGCCGGTTCGCCGCTGCGCCGCTTGGTGGAGACCGACGACAGCGCGGCCGTGATCCTGTGGGGGCCTCCCGGCAGCGGAAAGACCACCATCGCCGGCATCGTGTCCCTGCAGACCAGCCGACGCTTCGTCGAGGTGTCTGCCGTGTCGGCGGGGGTCAAGGAGGTTCGGGAGGCGATCGCTGCCGCCCGCGAGCAGCTGGCCCGCGGAGGGCCGGGGACCGTGCTGTTCGTCGACGAGGTGCACAGGTTCAGCAAGGCACAGCAAGATGCGCTGCTGCCGGCCGTCGAGAACCGCTGGGTCACGCTGATCGCAGCGACGACCGAGAACCCGTTCTTCAGCGTGATCGGGCCGCTGCTGTCCCGGTCGCTGCTGCTCACCCTGCATCCGCTCGACGACCACGGCGTCGAGACGGTGGTGCGTGGGGCGCTTGCCGACGACCGCGGCTACGCAGGGACTGCAGAGATCGAACCATCGGCCCTCGACCAGCTGGTCAGGCTCGCCGGAGGCGACGCGCGGCGCGCACTGACCTACCTCGAGGCCGCCGTCTCGGCGAGCAACGCCAGAGGTAAGTCTCTCGTCGACGTGGAGACTCTCGGTCTCGCCGTCGACAAGGCCGCCGTGCGCTACGACCGCGAGGGCGACCAGCACTACGACGTCATCAGCGCGTTCATCAAGTCGATCCGTGGCAGCGACGTCGACGCCGCGCTGCACTACCTGGCCCGGATGATCGCCGCCGGGGAGGACCCGCGGTTCATCGCCCGACGACTGGTCATCCTGGCCAGCGAGGACATCGGGCTCGCCGACCCGACGGCTCTCACTACAGCCGTCGCCGCCGCGCAGGCCGTCCAGCTGATCGGCCTGCCCGAGGCCCGACTGAACCTCGGTCAGGCGGTGATCGCGCTCGCCGTGGCACCGAAGTCCAACGCCGTCGTCGTGGCCGTGGATGCTGCGATGGCTGACGTCGAGGCGGGTCGGATCGGAGGCGTCCCAGCCCAACTGCGCGACTCGCATTACCCAGGCGCGACCCGGCTGGGCCATGGTGCCGGCTACCGCTATGCCCACGACGATCCGCGGGGCGTGGCTCCGGGCCGGTTCGCACCGGATGCGGTTGCCGGCCGGACCTACTACCGGCCGACCCGACATGGCGCCGAGGCGCCGCTCGAGGAGCGGCTGGCGGCGATCCGGGCGGTGCTCGACGAGGCGCCGGACGAGCGGTAATCCCGGTCGGTGAGCCGAGGGCCGCGCGGTAGGGTGGCGTTTGTTAGCAACGCTGGGCGGAGGGGCGATGACGACGACCGCAGTGGCGCTGACTGCCGGCGTGGCGCTCTGCCTGCTCGCTGTTGTCGCGCTGTGCGTCCTCGTCGCCGTACTGAGAGGGCAGGTACGGCGACTGTCGAGCCGCCTCGACGAGTTCGAGCGCCAGGTCGGCGCGCAGCCCGAGCCCCGTCCGGAGCAGGCTGCCGTTGCCGGCCCGAGCCGCGGGCTCGCCGTGCCGGTCATCACCGCGCTCGCCACCGACCGGCGGGAGGTCGAGTCCGCGCCGTCGGGCTGGCGGGTCGCCTCCGTGACGCTCGCCGAGCCGCTCATCAAGGTCATGTCGTTCTCGTACGGGCTGCGGCGCGCCCTCGATGAGGAGCGGCGGTTGCGCTACCGACTGGCGGTCCGCAAAGAGCTGCGACGTCAGCGCAAGCTCAGACGGCAACGTCGACTCCGTCCGGTGCACCAGGGCTGGCGGTCATGAGTCGGCTCCTGTGGTTCGCCGCCGGCGCTGCCACCGGCGTCTACGGCTTGGTCCGGGCGAAGCGGCTGGCCGGCAATGTCACCCCTGACGGCATCGCGGCGCGGGCTGCTGCCTTCGGACTGGCGATGCGGCTGTTCACCGACGAGGTCTCCGCCGGCATGGCCGAGCGGGAGGCGCAGCTGCGCCAGCAGATCGACGACTCCCGGCATATCGAGGCGGCTCCTCCGACAACTGCCGCCCTCGATGCGTCGCCGGACGACTCTCGTGCAGACCGCTGAGATCCGGCGCCGGTTCCTGGCGCACTTCGAGCGGTACGGCCACCAGCTGGTGCCGAGCGCGTCGCTGCTTCTCGACGACCCGACCCTGCTGTTCGTCAACGCCGGGATGGTGCCGTTCAAGCCGTACTTCCTCGGCCAGCAGACGCCGCCGTACCGCCGTGCTGTGAGCGTGCAGAAGTGCGTCCGCACGGTCGACATCGAAGAAGTCGGCCGGACCACCCGACACGGCACGTTCTTCCAGATGTGCGGCAACTTCTCCTTCGGCGACTACTTCAAACAGCAGGCCATCGAGTTCGCGTGGGACCTCGTCACCCGCGCCGAGAGTGACGGCGGGTTCGGCTTCGACGCGGAGGTCCTGCACGCGACCGTCTACGAGGACGACGAGGAGGCCCTCGACTTGTGGAAGCAGGTGGCCGGTCTCCCGGAGGACCGCATCCACCGCCTGGGCAAGGAAGAGAACTACTGGCACATGGGAGTGCCGGGGCCGGGCGGCCCGTGCAGTGAGCTCCTGCTCGACCGTGGACCTCAGTACGGCCCCGAGGGGGACGTCGCCAAGGCGGGCGACCGTTACCTGGAGTTCTGGAATCTCGTGTTCATGCAGGAGGAGCTCAGCGCCGTCAGGAGCAAGGCGGACTTCGACGTGGTAGGCCCACTGCCGAGCCGCAACATCGACACCGGCATGGGGCTGGAGCGAGTCGCCTACCTGCTGCAGGGCAAGTCGAACATGTACGAGATCGACGAGATCTTCCCGGTCGCCGAGCGGGCCGCTGAGATGGCCGGGATTCGGTACGGCGACGAACCGGCCGCCGATGTCCGGCTGAGAGTCGTGGCGGACCACGTCCGCAGCGGCCTCATGCTCATTGGCGACGGGGTCACGCCCGGCAACGAAGCCCGCGGCTACGTGCTGCGCCGCATCCTGCGGAGGGTGGTGCGGGCGATGCGCCTGCTAGGTGTCGAGCAGCCGGCGTTCCCCGAGCTCTTCCCGGTGTCCTACGCCAAGATGCGGCTGTCCTATCCCGAGCTGGACGCCGAGTGGGCGCGGATCAGCGCCGTGGCCTACGCCGAGGAGGAGGCCTTCCGGCAGACCCTGCGCGCCGGCTTGGCGATCTTCGATCTGGCCGCGACCGAGATCAAGCAGGGCGGCCACGCCGTACTGCCTGGCAGCCGGGCGTTCCAGCTGCACGACACGTATGGCTTCCCGATCGACCTGACGCTGGAGATGGCCGCCGAACAAGGCCTGCTCGTGGACGAGGTGGGCTTCCGCCAGCTGATGGGTGAGCAGCGGGCTCGCGCCAGAGCGGACGCGAGGGCCAAACGCGGCCGGCACGCTGACGGCGGCGCCTATCGCGAGGTGGCTGACGCGCTCGGTGTGCCCGTGCAGTTCACCGGCTACCAGGAGGTGGAGTCCGAAGCCACCGTCCGCGGGCTGGTCGGCGCTGCCGGCTCGGAGAGTTCCGCGAGCGAGGGTGAGGAGGTCGAGCTGGTGCTCGACCGCACCCCTTTCTACGCCGAGGGCGGCGGCCAGCTCGCCGACCGGGGTGTCATCGAGCTGGGCGACGGCGCCGTGCTCGAGGTCGTCGACGTACAGTCGCCCATCACCGGGCTGATCGTGCACCGGGCGCTGGTGAGATCCGGCGACGTGACAGTCGGCGCGGGCGCCCGCGCGGTCGTCGACGTCGACCGCCGACGCTCGATCAGCCGCGCCCACACGGCCACGCACATGGTGCACAAGGCGTTCCGCGAGGCGCTCGGGGAGACCGCCACCCAGGCTGGTAGCGAGAACGCCCCCGGCCGCTTCCGCTTCGACTTCTCCGCCACCGGTGCCGTTCCGGAGTCGGTGCTCGCCGACGTCGAGGCGCGGGTCAACGACCTGGTCCTCGCCGACCTCCGGGTCGACGCGGAGCTGATGACGCAGCAGCAGGCGCGTGATAGTGGCGCGATGGCGTTGTTCGGCGAGAAGTACGGCGACCAGGTGCGGGTGGTGTCGGTAGGGGAGTGGGCCCGGGAGCTATGTGGCGGCACTCACGCCGGGCGGTCCGGTCAGCTGGGCGTCGTCAAGCTGCTCGGCGAGTCCTCGATCGGCTCCGGCGTCCGGCGGGTGGAGGCGCTCGTCGGCGCGGACGCCTACCGCTACCTGGCCCGCGAGCACGTGCTCGTCTCCCAGCTGACCGAGGTGCTGAAGACCCGGCCGGAGGAGCTGCCGGAGCGGGTCGCCGACATCCTCCAGCGACTGCACGCCGCAGAGAAGGAGATCGAGCAGGTACGGGTGCAGGCGCTGCTCGGGTCGGCGCAGACGCTCGCGGACCAGGCTCGCGACGTGTACGGCGTCGCCTTCGCCGGGGCGGTCGTCGACGGTGCAGGGGCGGCCGACGTCCGCCGGCTCGCGCTCGACGTGCGTGGCCGGCTCGGCACCGACCGTCCGGTCGTCGTCGCGGTCGTCGGCACCCAGGCGGACAAGCCCAGCGTCGTGGTGTGCCTCAACGACGTCGCCCGTGACTGGCGGCTCTCCGCGGGCACGCTGGTCAAGGAGGCCGCGCAGGTGCTGGGGGGCAGTGGCGGCGGCAAGGACGACATCGCGCAGGGCGGCGGCACCGACCCGTCCGCCGCCGGGGCGGCCATCGGCGCAGTGGAGACCGCCATCGGCCGGTGCGTCACCTCGCAATGAGGCCCGGCCGCCGACTCGGCGTCGACGTCGGCACGGTGCGGATCGGTGTGGCGGCCAGCGACCCCGAGGGGTTGCTCGCCACCCCGGTGGAGACGGTTGCCCGCGGCCAGGGAGACGTTCGGCGGCTGGCCGAGCTCGCCAGGGACCATCAGGCGGTCGAGATGGTGGTGGGCCTGCCGCTGTCGCTGTCCGGCGGGAACGGACCCGCGGCGACCGGCGTCCGGGACTTCGTCTCAGGGCTGCTTGCCGGCCTCGACGCTGCCGAGGTCGACGTGTCGGTTCGCCTGGTCGACGAGCGGTTGACTACGGTGAGCGCTGAGCGCGTGCTGCGCGAGCAGGGCGCGACCGGCAGGCGCCGGCGCACGGTCGTCGACCAGGCGGCGGCCGTGGTCATCCTGCAACACGCGCTGGACGCCGAGCGGGCGACCGGGCGGCCTCCTGGTGAGGAAGTGAGGAGGCACCGGTGACCCACCTCGGCATCGGCACGCGCGAGGAAGAGGAGCATGAGCCGAGACACCGGCCGTGGCGGGGCTGTCTGGCGGTGCTCGTCGCCTGCGCGATCCTCGCGGGCATCGGGACCTTCGCCTATGTCAAGGGCGTCGACGTCATCAAGCACGCGCTGTCCCACTTCTCCGGCCCGGCCGACTACTCCGGCACCGGCCACGGGTCCGTCGTCGTCCAGGTCCGCCAGGGCGACACGGCGTCCGACATCGGTGCGACGCTGACCAAGGCGCAGGTGGTCGAGAGCGAGGAGGCGTTCGTCGACGCCGCCCGCAACGACAGTCGGTCCCGCGACATCCAGGTCGGCTTCTACCGGCTGCGCCGGCACATGTCGGCGGCCAGTGCGCTGGCGCTGTTGCTGCAACCGGGGTCGATGATCAGCCACTCCGTCACCATTCCCGAGGGCAAGCGGGCCGACGAGATCCTCGCTGCGATCGTGGCTGACACCCGGCTCGGCAAGACCGCGGTCGACAAGGCGTTCGCCGACACGAAGGCGCTCGGCCTGCCGCCGTACGCCAAGGGTCATGCGGAGGGCTATCTCTTCCCCGCGACCTACGATGTGACGCCCGGAACGACCGCGGCCAGCCTGCTGCGCGAGATGACGGCGAAGTTCGACGCCGAGGCGTCGAACCTCGGGCTGGTCAAGGCGGCCGCGAACCTGCACCGCAGCCCGACCGATGTGGTCATCGTGGCGAGCCTGGTGCAGGCGGAGGCGCGGCGCGCTGTCGATATGCCGAAGGTCGCGCGGGTCATCTACAACCGCCTGCAGATCGGCATGCCGCTGCAGCTGGACTCGACCCTGCACTATGCGGTCAACAGCCGCGGGCACATCGCCACCTCGAACAACCTCCGACAGCTGAAGTCGCCGTACAACAGCTATACGCACACCGGACTGCCGCCAACGGCGATCGACTCGCCGGGCGCTGAGGCGCTGAAGGCGGCGCTGCATCCGGCGGCCGGCACCTGGCGCTTCTTCGTCACAGTCAACCTGCGCACCGGCAAGACGCTCTTCGCCACGACCTTCGCCCAGCAGCAGCACAACGAGACGATCTACCACGAGTACTGCCAGACCTCGTCCGCCTGCTGAGCGCCGCCGCTGCGGCGTGCTGGGCAGCCCGATCGCGCACTCGCTGTCACCGGTGCTGCACCGGGCTGCGTACCTCGCGCTTGGGCTGGACTGGGAGTACGACGCCCATCAGGTCGACCGCGAGTCGCTGGCCGGCTTCGTCGACGGCCTCGACCGGGTCTGGCGCGGGCTGTCGCTGACGATGCCGCTCAAGGAGGCGGTTGTCGACCTCTGCCATCACGTCGATCCGTTGGCCCAGCGGGTGCGAGCCGTCAACACCGTGCTGCTCGAGCCCGACGGGTCGCGAACCGGCCACAACACCGATGTGGTCGGCTTGGTGGCGGCGCTGCGCGAGGGTGGAGTCTCGGCGGGGACGGTGGGCTCCGCGCTGGTGGTCGGCACCGGCGCCACAGCCCGGTCGGCGGTGGCAGCCCTGGCGCACCTCGGATGTCGGCGCCTCGTCGTCGCCGGTCGGTCGTCGCAACGGGCCGCCGAAATCGCCGACCTGGCGGCTGCCTTCGACATGATGGCGGAGCCGGCCGACTGGCCGAGCGACTGGCCCCGAGTCGACGTCGCCGTGACCACAGTGCCGGTCGCCGTACAGCCGCTGGTCGCAGGTCGGGTCGCTGCAGCCGCGGTGGCGGTGGTGGACGTCGCATATGACCCGCCGTGGACGCCCGTCCTCGAGGCGGCTGCAGACGCCGGCAGGCGGACGGTCGGCGGCTTGGCCATGCTGCTGCACCAGGCGGCCCGGCAGGTCGAGCTGATGACCGGCTGCCCCGAAGCCCCGCTGGAACAGATGCGTGCGGCCGGTCTCGCCCACCAGACACCCCGTATCCCGCGAAGGGGTGGGTGACATGTCCGAATTCGCCGAGCCGGAGGTGTTCGGTGGGAAGCCAGGCGGCGCCGGTGGGCGGCCACGTGGCGCCGCTGGGCAACCGGGCGGCGGCCACCCGCGTCCTTTGAGCATGAGCGAAGCTCTGGTTTCCCGGCGAGCGGTCCTCGGCGGGATAGCCGCCGGAGTGGCGGTCACCGCCACCGGCTGCAGCCACGCGCCGGCAGCCTCTGCCTTGCGCACCGGCCCCTCCGGCTCATCGGGCTCGACCGGCGGCGCGACGAGCCGAGCCGGCCGGGCTACCTCGGTGCCGTGGCAGGATCTGGCTGCCTCGATCCAGGGTGACGTGCTGCTTCCGGGGGACCCCGGCTATGCCCAGGCCAAGGAGCTCTTCAACCCCCGATGGGACACCATCCGGCCGGCCGCGGTGGTCGAGGTCGCGTCCTCCGATGACGTCAGTGAAGCGATCACGTTCGCCAGGAAGTACGGCGTGGCGTGCCGGCCCAAGGCCGGCGGCCACTCCTACGTCGGGGCGTCGACGATCCGCGGCGGCATGGTCGTCTCGGTCAGCAGGCTCGACCACACGACGTACGACGCCTCGACGCAGATCGCCACGGTGGGAGCCGGCTCGAAGCTCTACCCCGTGCATGCCGCGCTCGCCGGCCACGGGCGCACGATCCCGACCGGCACCTGTCCGACAGTGGGCGCGGCGGGGCTGACGCTGGGCGGCGGCGTCGGCGTCGCGAGCAGACAGTACGGCCTGACCGCCGATCAGCTGGTCTCGGCCCGGATGGTCAGCGCCTCGGGTGCCGTCCGGGAGATCGACGCACAACGGACTCCGAACCTGCTGTGGGCGCTGAAGGGCGGCGGCGGCGGCAACTTCGGCGTGGTGACCCTCCTGCGCTACCACACCCAACCGGCGCTCAGCTTCGGGTTCTTCATCCTGGACTTCTCCTGGTCCCACGCGGCGGCGGTGCTGCGGGGCTGGGCCGCGCGGATCGGCCCAATGCCGCACTCAGCCTGGGCCAACGTGCACCTCGACGCCTCCTCGGACGGTTCGACCGACGTCCGGATCGTGGGCGTCTGTCGGGCCGGCGACCAGGACACCGAGGCCGCGGCGATGGAGGCGGCGATCGGCTACGACGCGACCGACTCCTCGCTGTTCACCAAGTCGTTCCTCGACGGCATTCAATTCCTCGGCGGTGGCACGTCCTCGCCGCGGCAGGGCTTCGCCGCGGGCAGCGATGTGGTGGCGTCGATGTCGACGACGCTGTCGAACGCCCTGGTGAAGGTGATCGCCGACCGCGCCGCGAGCCGGCACTCGGGCACCGCGATCCTCGACCCGCTCACCGGTGCGGTCCACGGGCATACACCGACGGCGACGGCGTTTCCCTGGCGGCGGCATCTCGCCGACATCCAGTGGTACCTGAATATGCCCGCCCATCCGACCCTCGACCAGATCCACGCGGCCTACGACTGGATCGCCCAGGCGCACTCGGCGGTGGCCGGGTCGTCGGTCGGCGGCTACGTCAACTACCTTGAGCCGCGGCGGACGGTCGGCAGCTACTACGGCGCGAACTTCGCCAGGCTCAAGTCGATCAAGGCACAGGTCGACCCTGACCACTTCTTCACCTCGCCGTACGGCATCCCCTAGCCTGCGAGATCATCCCCGCCGGCCCCTGGCGGTGTTTGCCCCGTTTTCGGGGCGGGCACCCCGTTAACGGGGCAGATCTGCCCCGGAAGGCGGGCGCTTGCCCCGGAAGCTGCCGGTTCGAGGCTGCTCAGCCCGTTAGGCTCCGGCTCATGTCTGGTCAGGCCGTCGCGATCCCGGTGGCCGCTGCGTGTTCGGCGTTGATCGCCGCCTTCGGACCGGCGGCGATCGGCAGGCTTCGCGAGCCGACCGTCGGGGCAGAGCCGGCGAACGCGGACCAACCAGCCCGTCGCGAGGCTCTGGCCGACACAGCCACAGTTGACGACGAGGGCGACCGGACAGCAGCGCCGCGCCGGCAGAGTGCTGTTGACCCGGTGGCGCCGAGCCGGCCGTCGTACGCCGAGCTCTCGGTGCGGAGCGGCCTGGCGGCCAAGCTCGCCGTGGTGGCCGCCTGCGCGGGCGCGCTGGCCGGCTGGCGGCTCGGCTGGACCCCCGACCTGGTGCCGTGGGTCTACCTGTGTGCGGCGGGCACAGTGCTGGGGTACGTCGACGCGCAGACCCGGCTGCTGCCGACCCAGCTGATCGCGCCGTCGTACGGGGTCGTGGTGGTGCTGGTCGTCATCGCCGCGCTCGCTGACGGCCAGCCGCACCTGCTGCTGCGGGTGCTCCTCTGCTGGCTGGCGATGGGCGGCTTCTACTTCCTCATGTGGTACGTCTACCCCAAGGGGCTCGGGTACGGCGACGTGCGGCTCTCGGGCGTGATCGGGATCGGGCTCGGATTGCTGGGCTGGCCGCAGCTGTTGACCGGCCTCTACGCCGGCTTCCTGCTCGGTGCCGTCGGCGGTGGCGCGTTGGCGCTGATGCGGGTGGTCGACCGGAAGCGCTATCCATTCGGCCCGTTCATGCTGGCCGGCGCCATGGTCGGCCTGTTGTGGGGCCAGGCCGTCGCCAACTGGTACACCTCCTGGTGACTGTTCAGCGGCCAAGCTTGCCGGGTTGAGCGGCCATGCTTGCCGGGTTGAGCGGCCAAGCTTGCCGGGTTGACCGGCCAGAGGTGCCGGGTGGCGGGCTATCCGAGCGGACCGGTGTGGACGGTCGCCGTGCCAGACTTTGCGCATGCTGCGCTGGCTGACCGCGGGGGAGTCGCACGGCCGCGAGCTCGTCGCCATCTTGGAGGGGTTGCCGGCCGGTGTCGCCTTGAGCACGACTGACCTGCAACAGGTGCTGGCCAGGCGGCGGGCCGGACACGGTCGCGGAGCCCGGATGACGTTCGAGGCCGACGAGGTGACGGTCGTCGGAGGGCTGCGGCATGGACAGACGACAGGGGCGCCGTTCGCGGTCACGATCGCGAACACCGAGTGGTCGAAGTGGGAGCAGGTGATGTCGCCCGACCCCGTCGACCCACAAACGATCGCCGACCTGGCCCGTAACGCCCCGCTGACCAGGCCGAGGCCCGGCCACGCCGATCTGGCAGGGATGCAGAAGTACGGGTTCGACGAGGCGCGGCCGGTGCTCGAGCGGGCCAGTGCCCGCGAGACGGCGGCCAGAGTCGCGCTCGGGGCCGCGGCAGCCGCGTTTCTGGCTCAGGCCCTCGACGTACGCCTCGTCTCCCATGTCATCGCGATCGGGTCGGTCGAAGCACCGCCAGGACTGGTGCCCGCGCCGGACCAGGTGGCGGCGCTGGACGCCGACCCGGTGCGCTGCCTGGACCGGCATGCGAGTGCGGCGATGGTCGCGGAGATCGACGCGGCCCACAAGGACGCCGACACGCTGGGTGGCGTCGTCGAGGTAGCGGCCTACGGGTTGCCGCCGGGGCTCGGTTCGCACGTGCACTGGGACCGGCGGCTCGACGCGCGGCTGGCCGGCGCGCTGATGGGCATCCAGGCGATCAAGGGTGTCGAGGTGGGTGACGGGTTCGCGGTTGCTCGCGGTCGCGGGTCGGCGGCGCACGACGAGATCGAGGTCGGCCCCGAAGGCCTTCGCCGCGCCTCGGGACGCTCCGGCGGCACCGAAGGCGGGATGTCGACGGGTGGGCTGTTGCGCGCCCGCGCGGCGATGAAGCCGATCTCGACGATCCCGCGCCCCCTGCGGACTGTCGACGTCACTACCGGTGAACCCGCCGTCGCTCACCACCAACGGTCCGACGTGTGTGCGGTGCCGGCGGCGGCGGTGGTCGCCGAGGCGATGGTCGCGCTGGTCCTCGCCGACGTGGCGCTGGAGAAGTTCGGCGGCGACTCGGTTGCGGAAACCCGGCGTAACCGCGACGGCTACCTCGCCGCGATGAGGTTCCGGTGACCGATCGACCGCTGCTCGTGCTGGTGGGGCCGCCAGGCGCCGGCAAGTCAACGGTGGGCCGGCTGCTCGCGGAGCGGCGAGCGGTGCCGTTCGTCGACAGTGATGCGCTCGTCGAGGCCGCGCACGGCACGTCGGTTTCCGACATCTTCGTCGACGAGGGCGAGCCGGTGTTCCGTGCGCTGGAGCGTACGGCGGTAGCCGCGGCGCTGGGGGAGTCCGGAGCGGTCGTCGCGCTCGGCGGCGGGGCGGTGCTCGACGAGGACACGCGGGCACTGCTGGCCGGCCAGGTGGTGGTCTTCCTCGACGTCGGCTTGACCGATGCCGTCGCGAGGGTCGGCCTGGGAACCGCGCGACCGCTGCTGCTCGGCAACGTCCGCGGGCAGCTCAAAGCCATGCTCGATGCGCGGCGGCCGCTGTATGAGGAGGTGGCCGACCTCACCGTTTCCACCGACGGGCTGAGCGTTGAGGACGTAGCGGACCAGGTGGAGCGGTGGCTGCGGTCGTGACCGGCGTCCGACGCATCCAGGTTGCCGGCGAGTCGCCGTACGAGGTCGTCGTCGGTGCGGGCGCAAGCTCGGAGGTGGTCGCGGTCGTGGGTGCGGGTGTACGGCGGGTGGCCGTCGTCTCGACGCCGAGTCTCCGCGGGTTGTCGGGTGCGGTGCTCGGGCGGCTGGCGGCGGCAGATGTCGACGTTCATCTCGTCGAGGTCCCCGACGGCGAGGCTGCCAAGACCGCGCAGGTGGCGGCGGAGTGCTGGGCTCAGCTAGGCCGCCTGGGCTTCACCAGGTCAGACGCCGTCGTCGCGGTCGGCGGCGGCTCGACGACCGACCTCGCCGGCTTCGTCGCCGCGACGTTCCTGCGTGGCATCGCTGTCGTGCACGTGCCGACGACCCTGCTGGGGATGGTCGACGCGGCGGTCGGCGGCAAGACCGGCATCAACACCGCCGAGGGCAAGAACCTCGTGGGGTCGT
>JAICMS010000019.1 GCA_025929075.1 Propionibacteriales bacterium | reverse complement strand
ATCGTGGCAATCGTGTTGTCACTCCTGATGAACATGCAGAGCCGTCGCAGCAAGTACGTCGAGGAGCGGCACTACACCGACCGCGTCGACCGCTGACCGCCGCTGGCTGACGCTGGCGCTACGCCTCGTCGGTCGACGCGCGTCTCGCCGAGCCTCCGCTGTCGTCCAACGCGCCGCTATCGCCAGACGGGCCGCTACCGTCCGATGTGCTGTCGTCGCCGGACTGCCGCCGGTCATCGTGCTCGGTCTCCTCGCGCCGCTCCTGTCGTTTGTGGTGGACCCGCCAGACGACGATCAAGATCACGATGATCGCCCCCAGCGCGATCGCTGAACCGGTCCCGACGGTGTGGGCGACCTTCTTGTACGACGCCCCGGCGAAGTAGCCGAGCATGCTGAAGCCCACCCCCCAGAGCAAACCGCCGAGCGCGTTCCAGACCAGAAAGCGCAGGTAGCGCATCTGGCTGAGGCCGGCCAGCGCCGGCATCACGGCGCGGAAGAAGGCGGTGAATCGCGCGACGAACACCGCCGGACCGCCCCTGCGGCGCAGCATGTCCCGCGCGCTGTCCAGCCGTGACGCGTGCTTCTTGAGCAGCTTGAGCCGGAGCAGTCGGGGCCCGAAGTGTCGGCCGACCTCGTATCCGACGGAGTCACCTACGACCGCGCAGAGGAACACCAGCACGCATAGCGTTGCGATGTTGAGCTCATGGGTGCTGGCGAGGAACCCTCCGAGAAGCACAGCCGTCTCGCCGGGCAGCACGAAACCGATAAAGATCGCCGCCTCGCCGAAGACGAGGGCGGCGATGATCGTATACGCAGCCCACGGGGGTAGCGACGAGATCGCGTGGAGGACCGAGTTCACGGCTTCACGCTATCCGTCATCTGCCAAACTGGGGCCCGTCGCCGGGCGGCCGCTTCAGAGTCGTGCAGGCGGCGTTGGGCGGCTGAGGACGGCCGACGTCTCACCGGCGATGGCGGCGAGGCCAAGACAGCGGTGGCCCAGGCAGCGGAGGTGGCAGCGCTGGTGCTGGATGCCGGCGTGGCTGTAGGAGTGGTCACGCACATCGACGTACGTCGGCGGGAGCCGCGCGGCGCCGGGAGAGCCTGCGGAGAGGGACACTAGGGCATGCGAGTCTCGGCCAAGTCCGACTACGCCTTGCGGGCGCTCATCGAGTTGGCCTCGCGGACTGACGGCAGCCGGGTGTCGGCTGAGGAGCTGGGCCGGTCACAGGCCATCCCGCGCGGCTTCTTGCAGGCGATCCTTGCGGACCTGCGTCGGGCCGGCATCGTCTTGAGCGTCCGGGGTCAAAGCGGCGGGTGGCGACTTGCCACCGCGGCCGACGGTGTCACGGTGGCCGATGTCATCCGGGCCGTCGACGGACCACTGGTCAGCGTCTACGGGCTGCGGCCGGAGTCGGTGAACTACAGCGGCTCAGCGGAGGTGCTGCAGCTGGTCTGGATCGCGGCGCGGGCGAACCTGCGGGAGGTGTTCGAGGAGGTCACCGTCGCCATGTTGGCGCAGGGCTCGTTGCCGCCCGACGTGATGAAGCTGACCAACGACCAGGACGCCTGGCGCCCGCACTAGCCAGCTCCAGCGCAGGCATCCCGCTCCGCAGGACGTCAGGGGGAGCGGTCGCGCTGCTGCTGGCTGACCCGGATGCCTTCCGCCACGGCGCCGATCAGCGCGATCACCACGCCCAGCCAGAACACGATGATCGAGAAGATCGCAAGCCCGACGGCGTCATTGGCCGCACCCCACACCGGCTTGTCCGGGGAATCCGGACGTATGGGCCCCCGATTCGCCGGCCAAGCGGTGTCGGGTCGGGTGGACGCACGCTGCCACGCCGGCTCGACGAGGGCATTACCCTGCCTGCTGTGCGCGTGTCGGCGTTGTGGGTCTACCCGGTGAAGGGCGCCGCGGGGATGCCGGCCCAGTCGGTGCCGGTCGAGCCGTGGGGGCTGCGGCACGACCGGCGGTGGATGGTCGTCGCAGCCGACGGTTCGCCGGTCACCGCGGCCAGGGCCCGAGCGTTGCTGACCGTGCGGGTCGCGCCGCTCGAGGACGAGGGCCTCCGCCTCGACGCCCCCGGGCAGCCGGCGCTAACGGTGCCGACCCCGTTCGACGGCCCGAGGGTTGCGGTGCGGTTGTCGCGGTTGGACGAGGCGGTCGACGCAGGGCCGGCGGCCGCCGAGTGGTTCAGCGCTGTGGTCGGCCGACCGGTCCGCCTCGTCTGGATGGCGGACCCCCGTCGCCGTACCGTCTCCGCTTCACACGGCGGCCAGCCGTCGGACCGGCTGTCGCTGGCCGATGCCGGTCCGGTGATGGTGGCGAGTACGGCGTCGCTGGCCCGCCTTGACGAGTGGGTGGCCCCCACGGTCGCCGAGCACGGCGGCTCGTCGCCGGTGCCGCTGGACATGCGCCGGTTCCGGCCCAATGTGGTGGTTGACGGTGTCGAGGAGGCGTTCGTCGAGGACGGGTGGAAGCGCGTGCAGATCGGCTCGGTCGAGATGCGGTTCGCCGAGCACTGTGACCGCTGCGTGGTGCCCACTGTCGACCCCGACACGCTGGTCGGAGGTGTCGAGCCGATCCGCACCCTGGCCCGGCACCGGCGGTGGGATCGCCACGTCTACTTCGGCGTCCGACTCGTCCCGACCGGGGGCGGCTCCATCGCCGTCGGCGACGCCGTCACCCAGCTCTGACCCGTGCCCGCGGGCTCGACTGCCGAGCGAAATGTGGCCGATCCCGACAGCTCTCGAGCCGGTTTGGCTGTCTGCGTCGGCCACAACCGCCGGTCCCGCCGCCATCGGCCACCTTCGCGGGTGAGGGCGGCGGTACGTCGAGAGCAAGGGTGGGCTGGGGCGGATCCGCCTGGTATGCAGGACGGATGGGGAGCCGGACCCGGAGGCGGAGCAGGTGGGTCGGGCCGGCCGCGCTGCTCATCCTGCTGCCGCTGCTGCTCGCGGCCTGTGGTTCGGGCAGCGGACCGGGCAGCACCGGCGATCCCGGCGGCAGCGCCGGCGGCCCGTCCAGCAGCAGTCCCAGCCTGAGCGGCCCGTCCGGTGTCACGGGTCGGACCGTGGTGTCCCCGACCTGCCCGGTCGAACAGACCGCCAGTCCATGCCCGCCGCGGCCGATCCGGGCCACCGTCGAGGCACGGCGGCCAGATTCACCGGAGATCGTCGCCCACACGCAGAGCAGCCACGACGGCTCCTTCCGCCTCGTCCTCGCGCCTGGCACCTACGTGCTCACCGTCAAGCCTCCCGGCCCTGCTCTCATGCCGCGCCCCAAGCAGCTGACGGTCACGGTCAGCCCGCACGAGTTCGCCCAGGTCACTGTCCACCTCGACTCAGGCATCCGCGGCGACCCCGTGACCGGCTCGTCGAGGCTCAAGCAACGGTCACCACAGCCGCAGTCCGACCAGCGCCGCCACCGTCGCCCACCGCCACACCGCCACACCGCCGCCACCACCGCCACGCCGCCGAACAGCCAGGCGATGTAGTCGGCTGCGAGGATGAGCGTCATGAGCGTCGCCGCCTTCGACACTGAGCCGCCTGCCGACTACCTGAGCGAAGACGCCGCCGCGAAGTGGCTCACGCACCTGCAGACTGCGCCCTTCCTCGCGTCCGTCATCCTCTTCACCACCGTCGCCGACGCCTGAGCTTTGGTCGAGTGGCTCGCGCGGCGGTACATCCGGGGTTCGTGGCCAACTGGTGCCGTGAGGCGCTGGGCGGAGACGTCGCTGACCTCCTCTTCACGTCCGGCTACCTTTCGTACGTGGTCGGCCTTCGCCTCGATGACGGCCGACGCGCCGTCGTAAAGGTGCGGCCATGGAGTGACCGGTTGCGAGCGTGCGCGGCGGTCCACCAACAGCTCTTCGAGACGGGTTACCCGTGTCCAGAGCCGCTGGTTGGCGCGGGCCGGGTCGGGTTATGGGCGGTGAGCGCGGAGGCCTTCGTCGACCAGGCGTCGTCATGGCCGGCGAGCGCCGCGCCTGCCACTCCTTTCGCCGCGGGGCTCGCGGAACTCGTTCGACTCGCTCCACGGCCGTCCGAGGTGGGGTCTTTGCAGCCGACCCCTCCTTGGGCCGACTGGTACGGCGAGGGGCGGGCCGAGCTCTGGCCCGAACCAGACGACCGGGCGGTCGACCTCAACGGGGCCACCGCCAGCTGGCTCGACCGCGTGGCGGAGCAGGTGCGTGAGCAGTTGCGTGGAGCACATGGGCGGTCTGAGGTCATCGGCCACCTCGACTGGTACGCCGGCAACCTCGGTTGGACGGGCGACCGGCTGACCGCGGTGTTCGATTGGGACAGCGTCGGCGTCCAGCCGGAGTTCTCGGTAGCGGGGCTGGCAGCCGCGGTGTGGTCGGTGGGCAGCCAGCCGGAGAGCCTGCCGGACGTCGAGGAGTCTGAGGCCTTCCTCGCCGCCTACGCAGAGGCGCGTGGTCGGCCGTGGAGTCCGGCCGAACTTGGTGGGGCCTGGCTCGCGGGCCTGTGGCTTCGATGCTTCGACGCCAAGAAGGCCGAAGCGTCGAGTCAGAACACCGACCCCTTCCTCACCGAATCGGAGGCCGAGGACCGATTGGCCCGCGCCGCGTCGGCCACGGAAGCCACCTGAGCTGCTTGGCTCGTCGGGTTGCCCAGACCGAGGAAGTCCGGGTCCGGGATCAACCGTTGGCTTCCCGGACGTGCGCCGGACGCGAGGTTAATGATGAAACCGACTACGCCGCGCGTCTGGGGGAGGTGCGATGACCGGACCGCATGACTGGGTCCCGAACCGGGACGTCGCCGACTCGTCGTTGGTGGTCGAGGCGTTGCTGCCGCAGATCCGACGTCGATCTCGTCGACCGTGGGACATCGCGATGCGGATCCTGGGCGCCCGTGCACAGGGACGGGGGATGGTGCGCGGCTCGGCCGGGACGGAGGCGAGCCAGGCGTCGTCGATGGCCCGATACGTCCGGGAGGATCAGGATGAGCGGTCCGCGCCGCTGATGTGCGCGGCTGATGAGTTGACCAGCCGGTTGACGCCGGACGAGCTGGTGGCGCTGCGAGAACGCGGCGAACTACCGGACTGGTTCTTGCCTGCGGTGATGGAGAGGGCGCGAGACATCAAACGCCAGATGCGCGGCTGAGCGCCTGCCGCGGCCCGGCACAACCTCACGTGAGAGCTGTCGCCGTACGCCTGCTTGTGCGAGGACAGGCCGCCTTGATGAGTCAGTCGAGGTGTGGAGCGGGTGAGGGGAATCGAACCCCCACTGTCAGCTTGGGAAGCTGATGTTCTGCCATTGAACTACACCCGCGCTGGTCTCGATCCCGTCCGTTGAGCGGCCGACCCCGAGCGGTCCCGATACTACCGGGAGCCCGCCGCGCATTGATTCGTCCGGCCGCGGCCACGGGAAACTCCGACGCCGGTCGGACGAGTCGCGGCGTCGAGCCGGCTGTCCGACGGCCCACGCCCTAACCCCGCTCCGCCCGTAGACTCCGCGGGATGGTCGCCGCCCTAGCGCTCTTGTCGAGCCTGATGTGGGGTGGCTCGGACTTCCTCGGCGGTTTGGCGTCGCGGCGGAACCGCGCCGTGGTGGTGATGGCGTGGACCGAGGGCCTGGGTTTCGTGCTCGTCTCCGTCGCCGTACTCGCCACCCAGCATTGGCTCGGCCCGCTCGGCTGGCTGCCCTGGGGTCTGGCCGCGGGCGGTGCGGGCGCGATCGGCCTGACGTGCTACTACGCCGCGCTCGCCGCGGGCACCATGGGCGTCGTCTCGCCGATCGGGTCGATGGGCGTGCTGATCCCGTTGATCGTGGGGTTCCTCGCGGGCGAGTCGCCACACGTCTGGCAGCTGGCCGGCATCGCGGCGGCCGTCGTCGGCATCGTGCTGACCAGCGGCCCCGAGCTCACCGGCGGCGCACCGGTCCGGCCGGTGCTGCTGGCCACGGTCGCGTGCGTGTGTTTCGGTTTCTTCTTCGTCGCGATGGATGCCGGCGCCAGGTCCAACACCCTGATGACGCTGTGGGCGATGCGCGCCGGGGTCACTGTGGTGGCGCTGGGGTTCGCCGCCGTACGACGATCGCTGGGCCACGTCAGCGGCCGCGACATCCGGTTGATCTGGCTGGTCGCGCTGGGCGACGTCTCGGCGAACCTGTTCTTCGGGATCGCGGCCAGCCGGGGCTACCTCAGCATCGCGAGCGTCCTCGCCTCGGTCTATCCGGTCGTCACGGTCTTGCTGGCCTGGCTGGTGCTCAGCCAGCGGCTGCGCCGGATCCAGGTCGCCGGCGTGGTGATGGTGCTGGTCGGAGTGGCCCTCACCTCCGCCGCTTGAAGCCTTTCGCCTCGGCCGCTTGACTCTCGCCCCGAACCGCCTGACGCCGCCGGGCCCCCTCGCCAAGCGTCGGTGGCCGATCCCGGCGGTTCACGCCCAGAGTGGCCGCTCGCGGCAGCCAAAGTGCCCGATCTGCTGTCGACATCGGCCACAATCCCAGGCTGCGTCTGGCCCGCGCGGCGCTTGGCGTTCGGGCGGGGCGCATGGCTTCGGTAGGGTCGCTGCGTGCTGCTCAGCGATCGGGACATCAAGCTCGAGCTCGACAAGGGTCGCGTGGTCATCGAGCCGTTCGACGCCGAGATGGTGCAGCCGTCGAGCGTCGACGTCCGGCTCGACAGGTTCTTCCGCGTTTTCGAGAACCACCGCTACCCCCACATCGATCCGGCCGTCGACCAGCCCGAGCTGACCCGACTCGTGGAGCCGGACGGCGAGGACCCGTTCGTGCTGCACCCGGGAGAGTTCGCGCTCGGGTCGACGTACGAGATCGTCACCTTGCCCGACGACGTTGCAGCCCGCCTCGAGGGCAAGTCGTCACTGGGCCGACTCGGGCTGCTGACCCACTCCACGGCCGGCTTCATCGACCCCGGCTTCTCCGGGCACGTGACGCTCGAGCTGTCGAACGTCGCCACGCTGCCGATCAAGCTCTGGCCGGGCATGAAGATCGGCCAGCTGTGCTTCTTCCGGCTCAGCTCGCCGGCTGAGTTCCCCTATGGAAGCGAGAAGTACGGGTCGCGCTACCAGGGCCAGCGCGGTCCGACGCCGTCGCGGTCGTTTCAGAACTTCCACCGCACCGACGTCTAGTCACCCTGCGCCCGTCGAGCCGCGCCGCCAACCCCGCGCCTTCCGCGCTCCTTTGGACTGCCGCCCGGCGCCGCTGGGTGACGTGCTCGCCGTCAGTGGGAGCTTTCCGCGTGATTCAGGGCCAAGGATTCGCGGCAGCCTCCCACTCGCGAGAGGCTGCGGCGCACGACGTGGGGCGGCTAGCGGCCTTCGAGGCGGTTGGCGATCCGGTGCAGCGCCGCAGCGGTGCGCGAGCGGTGCGTCGGCGGAAGGGAACGCCGGCGGGCGGTCCGGTCGCGGATCACCTCGCGGGCTAGGTCGTCGTTGAGGTTCATGAGAGGTCTCCTCGCGGTGCTCGGTGAGTGCGGGGGGCGTCGTGCCGGGTGGCCGGCTTGTCATGTGGCCGGCGGTGCCGGACCACGGGCTCTTCGCCGTCGTACGGCGGCGAAGCAGGTGGTTGCCGAAGCGGCTGCCTGACTCGCTCAGGCGCGTTGAAGGACCACATCGCCTGTCCCTGCCTGGATGATCAGCTCGACGGTCTGGTCGCCGTCCTGGGGGGCTTCGGTGGACGACAATGACGAGCTCACGTCGCCGGTCACCGTCATGACGTCGAGGTAGGCGGCGGTGCCGTCGGCCACACTGACCGAGATGTCGCCCGACCCCGTCTTGGCTTTGAGGCGGCCACGCTCGATCCGGCGGACCGTGAGGTCGCCCGAACCCGCCATCGCGTCGACCCCGTCGCCGGCGCTCTTGATCATGATGTCGCCGGACCCGGTCTTGACCTTGAGGCTGCCCTCGATCTGGTTGATCACGACGTCACCGGAGCCGGCCGTGATGTCGGCGTCGCCGTTGAGGACGCCCATCACCACGTCGCCCGACCCGCACTTGGTGTCGAGGGGTCCCTCCGCAACGTCGATCACGAGGTCGCCAGAGCCGGTGCGGACCTCGCCCTCGCCGATCTCCTCCATGTGGACGTCGCCGGAGCCGGTCTGGATGTCCGCGTCGCCCAGGCGGCCGTGGCTGTCGAGATCGGCCGAGCCTGTCTCCGCACGCAGGTTGGACTCCATCGGCACCTGGATCCGAGCCTCGACGCCGCCCTTGCGACCGAAGAAGCCGCTCTTGGCCTTGGGCAGCAGCACGAAGATGTCGTCGCCGCGCTGCTCGACCCTGGCGCGCTGGATGAGCTCGTCGGCCGCCGCGTCGCCGTACATCGGGCTCAGCTCGACCGTGGTCTCGCCGGTCTCGACGGCGAAGATTTCGACCCGTCCGACCCACAGCTCCACGCGCAGGTTGACCGGGTTGGGGGTCTGGAAGGTGTGCATGCTCGCCTCCGCGTTCATCGCACCCACCCCTGGATGCGCTTGTTGGACGACCGGTTGCGGCCCGGCGCGCCCGGCCCGAAGCCGTGGACGCCGATGTTGACGTTGATGGTCGCGGCCGCGCGGGCGGCGTTGACCAGCCAGGTGTTGAGGGACTGTCCGCGCTTGTTGGCGAGCTCCTCGGCCTTGGCCTTGAGCGACTCGGGGAGCCGAAGAGTGATCCGGGCGACGCTGTCGTCTTCGTCGAAGCCGAGGTCCTCGTCGTCAGGCTCCGGGGGAGGAGGCGGCGCCGGGGGTTGAGTCGCAGCCCCCATCACGACGAAGATGGGCTCGCGGCCCTTGAGCCGGATCTCGACGGTGGTGCCCTGGAGCTCGTTGGTGATCTCCGAGGCGGCCTGCGAGAGCGCGTCCATCAGGGTCAGCCGGACGGCTGGGTCGAGGCCCATCGCCAGCCGTTCGGCTGCGGAGCGGACCTCGTCGGTGCCGGCCTCGGCGGCCTGGGCGAGATCCCGCCGTAGGCTGTCGACGAACTGCGTGATGTCCATGTGCGTCACTATGACACCACTATGACGTCAAGTCAACACCACTTTGACGACCCGTTTGGGTCAGCCGCTAATGATGAGCCGATGCTGCTGCTCGAGCGACCGGATTCCATCAGGTTTGGTCGGGTCGCGGCGGCACTCGGCTGCCGTGGCTGCGACGGGGCAGGTGGTAGATGCAGGGCACCGAACGTGCAACTCACGTCGGCGCGACCGTCGTACGCATCACACAGTTCTTGGTTCCCTTCGGCCGCACGTAGTCGAAGCCCACCCCTTCGAAGAGCGAGCGGGTGCCGTTGTAGAGCACCGCGACCCGCTTGCCCTCGTTGTCGTGTGGGTAGCCCTCGACGACGCCACCACCGGCCAGCGCGATCAGGTCCAACGCGCCGCGCAAGGCGATCGCCGACATGCCCCGGTGGCGATATCTCCTGTCCACGAAGATGCAGGTGACCCGGTAGTCGGGCAGGACGTCGAGCTCCTCGTCGTACTGCTTGCGGTGGTAGATGTTCGGCAGCTCGTCGGGCGTGCCGTACTCACACCAGGCGACCGCCTCATCGCCGTCAATCACCAGTGCGGCATGGGCGCGACCCTCGTGCACGAGCCGCTGCTTGACCGTGCGGTTGTCGTCGGCCTTGCGGGTCTTCTCCGCGGGCATGGTCTGGAACCAGGTGCACCAGCAGCCGCCGAAGACGCCGTTGTGCCGCTCGGCGAGGCCGGCGAAGGCGTCCCAAGTCTCCGGAGTCAGCGGCCGAACCGTGAGCTCTCCGGGCTCCACCGTGGTCTTCGTCATGGCACCGAGAGTAAGTCTCCGAGCCGACACTCTGCCTGCCATCGCCGGCGACGACTTCGACCGCCTTCACTCTCGTCCGCCGTGGTCTGCCGCCTTATGCTAAGCGCATCGTCGTACGACGAGCGGGGCGGCACGGCAGAGGAGTGACTCATGTCAGTCGAGCCCGGTCCGGGGTCCGGCCCGGGCATCGTAGGTGGCCGCTCGATCATCGTGACCACGACGGAGAACATCCCGGGGGCGCGGGTGATGCGCACCTTGGGGCAGGTCTTCGGCCTGACGGTCCGTTCGCGCAGCCTCGGCGGCAACATCGCCGCGGGTCTGAAGAGCATTGCCGGAGGGGAGATCTCCTCCTACGTCAAGCTCAACGAGGATGCGCGCCGGCAGGCGCTGGACAGGATGATCAGCAACGCGGTGGCGATGGGGGCGAACGCGGTGTGCATGATGCGATTCGACTCGACTGAGATGGCCAAGTCGATGTCGGAGATCGTGGCCTACGGCACCGCCGTCGTCATCGAGTGGGACGCCTCATGAACGTCGTCGTCATCATCGTCATCATCGTCGTGGTGCTCGGCATCGCGATAGCCGCGTTCGGATGGGACCGCTACCGCGGGCAGTCGAAGTCGGGCGCCGTCGCGAACTTCCAGCCCACCGACGAGGTGTTCGACGATCCGCAGACCGGCAAGCGGACCCGAGTCTGGTACGACGCGGCGAGCGGGCGCCGCGACTACCGCTCCGACTAACCGAGCGCCCACAAACCGGAGCCGTCGTCGACGGGCTCAGGTGGCGCGCAACCTCATTTTTTTGGGGGGTAGGCCTGCCAGGGCGCTGTCGTACGGCGCCACTAAGTTGCGCGTCGAGACGTGGTTGCTCGATCGTGGCGATCATCCAAACCGAGCCGGGAGGACTACCCGTGCCAGTCCACTTTCAACTTGTTATCGACTGTGCCGATCCGGACCTGCTGGCTCGGTTCTGGGCCGTGGCGTTGCACTACGAGCTCGCACCAGCCCCGACCGGGTTCGCCACGTGGAACGACTACTACCGCGATGTGGGCTTGCCCGAGGAGGAGCTGATCGTTGGGGCTGACAGGATCAGCGACCCGGACGGCCTCGGACCGAACATCTGGTTCCACGCTGTCACCGCCACCAAGACGGTGAAGAACAGACTGCACCTCGACATCCATGCCAGCGGTGAGCGAACCGACCCGATCGGCATGCGCCGGAAGAGGGTCGACGCGGAGGCGGCCCGACTGGCTGGGCTGGGTGCCTCCATCTCAGGTGCGTTGGCGGAGGAAGGGCTCGACCACTATGCCGTCGGCATGAAGGACCCTGAAGGCAACGAGTTCGACATCAACTGACTACCGCCGACCGGCGCTTCGACTCATCCAAGAGCCTCTGGCCACGCCCGGCCCGACCCCATGCGTCGTGGTACGGCGTCCCTATGTCGGCTGCCCGCCGCCTCCATCCGGCTGTCCTCGGACGTCGTACCGAGCCAGGATGTTGTCGCTGTCCGGCCAGGTGCGTACGTCGGCGAGGTGCAGCGTGCCGGGCGGTGGAGGGACGGTGAACAGCGGAACTCCCTCGCCCAGAACGTGGCTGCCGATCATGACATGGAGCTCGTCGACCAAGCCGTGGACGAGCAGGTCGTTCCAGAGAGTTCGGCTGCCGGTGACGAGGATGTCCTTGCCGGTATCGGCCTTCAGCTCGGAGATCTCCCGGTGCGCGTCGGCATGCCTGATGATGCGGGTGTCGGGCCAGGAGCCATTGAGAGTGTCGGAGACGACGATCGTGGGAAGGGACTCGCCGGCCTCGCTGACCTCCTTCTGCTCCGCGGTCCAGTCACCGGATTCACGCGTCTCGGCGACCTCGGGCCAGTAGTTGTTGAACATCTCGAACGACCTGCGGCCGACCAGGAACGTGTCGGTGGCGCGCAACAGCTCGGCCGTGTAGGAGTCAAAGGCCCCGCCCATCATCGGCACGACGGCGGAGACATCGTTTCCCGGGCCGGTCGAATAGCCGTCCAGCGAGGTGAGGTTGAACACGACGACTTTGCGCATCAGGACCCTTTCCTCGTTGCGGTCGCCTTTGGGGCTCTCGCGTCGGCGCCCACGGAGTCGCTCGTGCTCGACAGACGTGCACAATCGAGGTGACCACGCGGCGGGTCTAATGTCCAGCAGCTGCCGGCTGGGCCAGGAGGGGACGCGCGACCTTGAAGACGTCAGACGCTCATCGTGCTACGGCTGCGGCGGTCTTCACGGCCACGGCGCTGCAGCTGCCGGTCGAGGAGGTGGTCGTTCTCCATGATTCGAACAAGCTGACCCTGCGGCTGCTCCCCTGCGATGCGGTGGCCCGGGTGTCACCCGCGGCCAAGCAGGCCGCGCAGCTCGAAGTCGAGCTCGCGCAACGTCTCGCAGAACTGGACTGCCCGGTGGCTGCTCTCGACCCCCGGGTGGAAGCCCGCGTATACGAGCGCGGTGAGTTCGTGGTCACGCTGTGGACCTTCTACGCACCTGTGCCGCCCGGATCGCCCTCACCGGTTGAGTACGCCGGTGCGCTCAAGCGGCTGCATGCCGGCATGCGCCGAGTCGGTATCCCCACGCCGCACTTCACGGATCGGGTCGAGGAGGCCGAGGCACTCCTGGCCAGCAGCACCCGTACGCCTGCACTGGCCGACGACGACAGGGAGTTCCTGCGCGGGACGCTGCGAAGTCTGAGGCAAGTGATCGTTGAGCAGAGCCGCGCAGAGCAGCTGCTGCACGGCGAGCCGCACCCAAACAACGTTCTCGCCACGAAGAACGGGCCGATGTTCATCGACCTCGAGACGTGCTGCCGCGGGCCGGTCGAGTTCGACCTCGCGCATGCGCCCAAAGAGGTTGCTGTGCACTACCCCGACGCCGACGAAGACCTGCTGCGACAGTGCCGGATCCTGGCGCTCGCGATGATCACAGCATGGCGCTGGGATCGCGACGACCACCTGCCCAACGGACGCCACCTGGGACAGGAGTGGTTACGCCAACTTCGAGCAGCACTCGACTGAGAGAAGGGGCTGCCACGCCTCGACGGTGGGTTGTTCACTGCGCGGGGACGACAAGCACGCTGTCGAGGATCCAGACGAATGGCCGCCCGCATTCCGTTTCGGCTCGTGGTGCATCTCCTGGCGGGCAAGAGCGCGCCCACCCGGAGCAGTTCTTTGCCGTTGCCGTACGAGTGAGACATGCGGGTCGCGCGGCCTTTCTCAGGTTGCTTGCGCTCGCTAAGCCATCCAGCCCCGAGGCAACAGACTGAGCTATAACCAATTGGCCGCCCACGAATCTGCGCTAGCATGCGTCCGCTCGTCGTAAATTGAGCGACTGCGAGTGAGGAGTCTCAATGCGGAAAATAGCCGTGGCGCTCGGTTTGGTTCTGATGTCCGGGGCGCTCGTAGCGCCGGCGACCGCCGCCGCGGCTCCGACATGGACTGCCAGCACGGGGGCGCGAACGGCGACGAGTCCGTTGAGCGGGTTCTCCCACCTGATCGTGGATCCCGACGATGCCCGCGTCTTCGTCAGCGAAGGCTCGAGCGGCAAGTTGGGCGTCTTCGACACCTTCGATCACCCGATCACGACGCTCTCGGGCCTGGCTGACCCCACAGGACTGGCGTTGAGTCCCGACCACTCGACGCTTTTCGTCGCCGAGAGTGAGGCCGACGCCGTGATCGCCGTCGACACGAAGTCGCTGCAGGTGACGGCCACTTACCAACTGGCGACTGGCTCGTGTCCGGTGGGCCTGACCTGGTCTGCTGACCTGCTGTGGGTAGGGGAAAGTGCCGGCTGCAGGTCTGGCGATGCGACGCTCGGAGCTATCGACACCGCCACTGGTGACGTCTACAACGGGGTCTCCGACGGGCCGGGACCGGGCGAAAGCCCTGTGCTTACTTCATCTGAAGCGCTCCCGAACGTGGTCATCGCGCAATCCTCTGGCCGCGTCTTCGAGTTCGATGTGACAAGCACCAGCGGAGGGACCGCTCCTACCGCGGTGGAGGTTGCCACCACGTCGATCTGTGAGATCAGATCCATGGCTATGACGCCGGGCGGCTCCGGACTTCTCATCGCCTGCGGGTCCCCGTACCACCACATACTGTTGAGCACCGCGGATCTGGGCCAGATTGGAACCTATCCATCCACCGAGTACCCCAACGCGGCGGCGATTCGTGGAGACGGCCTCGTGGCAGCGGGTGTCGATGCCGGTCGCCCATCGATCTGGCTCTATACGCCGGGCCAGACCGCCAGGTACAGCTCGTACAGCTTTGGCGCCGCGGAGCTGGAGTCGGACGGGTTGGCGTTCGGGACGTCACATCTATTCGCCGTTACCTGGGGGGGCACCGGGCACCCCGCGGATCTCCGAATGATGAATCCAAAGCGTCGCCCGACACTGACGATCGGTACGGAACACACGCAGTACGCCTATGCGGCCAAGGTGAGGATCGTTACACAGCTTGGGAATTATGGCGACGGTAACCCGGTGGTGTCGATCTACGCCACTCCGAACAAGGGAACGCCGAAGTTCGTGGCGAGGGGCAAGGTGAATGCGGACGGCACGTTTGTCACCTCCGTGCGGGCCTCGGTGAACATGACCTTCACGGCGACCTTCACCGGCGATGCACAAACGCTGTCAGTCCAGGCCAAGAGCAGAATGATTTTGGTCAAGGCCAGGGTCCACGACCTGTTGCAGGGCTACTACGCCGAGTCCGGAGTATTTCGGCTGTACCACGTCAGCCAGAATCCGGTCGAAACCGTGACCGTCTCTCCGTCCAAGCCCGGAGTCTGCGTGTACTTCCACTTCGAGTGGTACATAAATGGAGCCTGGGGCTATGACGAGACGACGCCGTGTGTTCGCCTTGACCAGGAGAGTCAGGCAGGGGTTCGGCTGGTCGGCACTCACGAGGTCGGGGAGCGAGTACGGGTGCGAGCCATGTTTCGCGGCGGTGCACTCAACCTGGCCGCCAACGGCGACTACCGTTACATCAAGTTCACCAAGTGACAGTCGCCTGAAGGCGCTGCGATCGGTAGGCCCCAACCGCAGGGCGCCTTCGTGAGAGTCTCGGGACGTGAACGACTACGCCATGCCGGCGGAGGCAGCCCGTGCGTTGATGAGCGCGCTCGACGCGCATGGAGTGGCGGCGTGCGTCGGAGGTGGGTGGGCCGTGGATGCCTTGCTGCGCAGACAGACGCGGGATCACTCGGACGTGGACATCTGGGTTGAAGCATCTGACACCGAGGCATTGTTCTTGGCTTTGGTGGATCAGGGGATCGATCGCATCCACCCCTGGCCGGGCGACCGTCCGTGGAACTTCGTGTTGCACGACGGCCATAGTCGTCGCGTTGACCTCCACTTCTACGAGGCTGTTGACGACGGTCGACTGCGCTACGGCAGCGCCAATCGTCCATCCATGTTCAGCATCGAGGACCTCTCTGGCGAGGGCGAGATTGCGGGTCTGGTCGTCCGGACCGAACGGCCCGAGTTCGCTCTGCGTAACCGCAGCGGCTATGAGCTGCGCGAGGTGGACCGACACGACATCACGATGCTGTCCGAGGAGTTCCGCCTTCAACCGCCGGAAACGGGTGGCGGTATCCAATAGCTGACAGCCTTCTGAGGAAGCATCCAGTCATCGGTCGGAGAACGTGGCCCTGCTGCCAGCAGGCGATGAACGAGCGCCTGGACCGGTTGGACAGCTACCTGCAAGAGCTCCAACGACAAGGAGAGCGACCATGACACCTCACCGGCATGGTTCGGCGGTCACCGAGTATCCGAGCGCACTGGAGATCGTCACCACCCGTCAGTTCGACGCCCCGATCGGGCTGGTCTTCGACGTCCTGACCCAGGAGGAGCACGTGCGGCACTGGTTCGCCGCCTTCGACGACACCTTGACCGTGTGCTCGATCGACCTGCGCGTGGGCGGGGACTACCACATGGTCTCGGTGACCAAGGACGGCACCGAGTGCTCTTTCCGGGGCACGTACCTGGAGATCGAGCGGCCGACCAAGGTCGTCGACACCTGGCTGTTCGAGGGGTGGCCCGACGCGGAGGCCGTCGAGACGGTCGAGCTGAAAGAGACCGGCGGAGTGACGACGGCGAGGATGACGCTCGCGTACCGTGACCAGGCCGGCCGTGACCACATGACCAAGACCGACGGCCAGGAAGACAGCTGGGACAAGATGGAGGACTACCTAAGGTCACTGATGCAGGAGGGCTCCGCCACCACTCCCAGCTGATCTGCCTGGCCGTCCCGGTCATGTGGTTACCAACCCCGAGGAGCCGGCAGGTCTGCGGAGCGGCTCTGTGCGCGCTGCGCGCTCGGGTCCGCGGCGTGGAATGTTTGCCCGGGGAAGGAAACTTTGACGGGCGATGTCGAAGAGGCGGCCAGCCGTTCGACGTACGGGCGAGAAGCAGCTCACCGGCAACCACTAGGAGTGATCGAGATGCCGAGGTTCATGGGTTTCGTGAGGATGGAAGAGGGCGTCGGGACGCCACCGAAGGCGCTGTTCGAGGCGATGGACACCTACATCGGCGAACAGGCCGCGAAGGGTGTCTTCCTCGACGGCGGCGGGCTGTACGGCACTGAGGACGCAGTCAACTTCGTGGTCCGCAACGGCGAGGTCACCCGGGTCGACGGACCGTACGCCGAGGCCAAGGAGGTCGTCGGCGGCTGGGCCATCATGCAGTACGACAGCCTCGAGGACGCCGTGGCCGACGGGCGGGAGTTCGCCGAGCTGCACGCGAAGTACTGGCCCGAGGTCACCGTGATCTCGACCCTGCGCCAGATCTCCGACGGCCCGGAGGCGCCCGCCGACTGACCTGGGTCTTTACGCTGGCAGCGTGCCGGCAGAGACCAGTCGGGATGACACCACCGAGGCCATCATCGCCGCGTGGCGGGCCGAGTCGGCCCGCCTCGTCGGCGCTCTCACCCGGATGACCCGTGATGTGGAGCTGGCCGAGGATCTTGCGCAGGACGCGCTCGTGGCCGCGCTCGAGCAGTGGCCGGCGTCTGGCGTACCGGAGAACCCGGCCGCGTGGCTGATGACCACTGCGAAGCGGCGCGGCATCGATCACTTCCGGCGCGCCGACAACCTGCGCCGCAAGACCGCGGAACTCGACCATGCAGCTGGGAGCGAGGAGGCAGCGATGGCCGACCTCGATTCCCAGGTGGAGTACATCGAGGACGACGTCCTGCGGCTCATCTTCTTGTCCTGCCACCCGTCCCTGACCGCCGAATCGCGGGCCGCCTTAACGCTGCGGCTGGTCGGAGGGCTCACCACCGCCGAGATCGCCCGCGGGTTCCTGGCCACCGAGTCGACCATGGGCCAGCGCATCTCGCGAGCCAAGAAGACACTGTCGGAGACTCATGCTGAGTTCGAGCTGCCGACCGGAAGGGAGCGGACCAGGCGCCTCGACGACGTCATGGCGGTGATCTACCTGATCTTCAATGAGGGCTACACCGCCACTGCCGGCGAACACTGGATGCGGCCCGACCTGGCGAACGAGGCGATGCGGCTTGCGCGGATGCTGGCCGCGCTCGCTCCGGACGAGCCCGAAGTGCTCGGGCTGCAGGCGCTGTTGGAGATCCAGGGATCACGGATGGCCGCCAGGGTCGATGCGTACGGCGAGCCGGTGCTGCTCGAGGCGCAGGACCGGACGCGTTGGGACCAGCTGCTGATCCGACGCGGGTTTGCTGCCCTGCAAGAGGCCGAGCGGCTCGCCGCGTCCGGGAAGGCGGTCGGGAAGTACTTCCTGCAGGCCTCGATCGCCGCCCAGCACGCTAGGGCGAAGCAGGCCGAGGACACGAACTGGCGCCGGATCGCGGCTCTGTACGACGTGCTGGCCGGCGCCGCACCGGGGCCGGTCGTGGAGGTGAACCGGGCCGTCGCACACGGCCGGGCGTTCGGCCCGGACGCGGGGCTCGCCGTGCTGGCGGGGTTGGAGGACGGTGTGCTAGGCGACTCACCGCTCCTGCCGAGCGTGCGTGGGGATCTGCTCGAGCGGGCCGGGCTCCACGCTCAGGCAAGCGAGGCGTTCACCGAGGCGGCCGCGCGAACCAAAAACGAAAGCGAGCGCGCCGTTCTGCGCCGTCGCGCCGAGGAGAACCGGACGCGCATGTCCCGGCCGAAGTAAGTGCCGGAGGCGTCGAAGTGCATCGGTCGTAGCCTTGCTCAGTGGCGGACTCAGCGCGCTGGTGGGACATCCGGCCCGCGCAGAGCAGGCAGCCGAAGACCTACACGTGCCCGATCTGCCACGGCTACCTGTTGGCGATGAACCCCAACACGCTGCTCTCTCCCGAGGGCGACCGTGAGCGCCGCCGACATGCACACACCGAGTGCGTGGCAAGGCAGCGGCGGGCGGGCAAGCTGCTGACCAAGTCCGAGTGGGAACGCAGTTGCCGTCCAGCAGGATCTGCCAAGCGGGCGTGGTGGCGCCGACTGTTCGGTGCCGGGCCCACCCCGCCCCGGGCATAACAGGAGTGCGATCGATGCTCCTGCACGGGGGAGAGCCATCCTGTACGGCTGCCTGGACACTGGCTCGCTGTCCGGTTCGTTCCGGGTACGGAAAGCGGCATGAGAGTACGGATGCCTGATCTCACTCGGCAACGGCTTCGAGCACCTCTTTGAGCGTGGTCAGCTCCGTCTCAACCGAACGCATCAGCTCCTCGAAGAAGGAGTCGTCCACCTCAGGCGGCTGGGTGACGGTCATCAAGAAGTCTGCGCCTCGCCCGTTCGCTACCACCCTGGCTGGGACCGTTGCGACTTCCATGGACTCGTCTCGGAAGTCGTGATCGACGACGCCGGTCGCGGGATCGGCCCGGAGCCGGAAGTCGGCATACCCGTCGGGCGTGGTGATCTTCCACCATCGCGACTCGGTTCCTGGTTCGACCGCCAGGATGTTCACAATGGCCCAGCGGGGCCAGTTCGTCGCGTCGGCCAGGAACGCGTGGACTTCGTCGGCGGGCCGGTCGATCGTCACGGTCTTCGTGACCGACCGAGCCGGAGGCGGCGCCTGCACCTTCCCGACTGTAGGACCTTCACGAGCTACCGTCGCGCCCGCCACCACAGACGGGCAGGGGGAGTGCCCATGTCAGCGGCGGCAGTGGGTGCCGCCCGCTGCCGCGGAGCTGCACATCGACCACGTGGTGCGCGAACACGAGCCGGCGCAGGGTCTCCGCGGCCGACCGCTGCGGGTTCAGGCGGGCGAGTGGCCGTTGAAGGCAGGATGCCGGCTCCCTGCCTTGCGGGCGGCCGCGAGGTGTCCGCCCAGGTACGCGCCGACTCCGGAGACGGCTGCTCCGGCAAGGGCCAGCCTCGCCCCCGTGCCGTGGCGCCCACGACGACGGGCAACCCAAGACGCCGCGTAGACCCCGATGGCGAGACCGTTGGTGACGGCGTGGACAAGGCCGACCCGCTGATCGCGAGGGTCCAATGCCGACCATTCCGCCCATCCGGTCCAGGCGGTCGGGCCGACGGCCAGGAGCCCAGTGGCGACCAGCCGCTGCGCGGCGGTCGATGATTCGTCTCCTCCCAACCAATCGAGGAGAGTCGCAGAGGTCCAGGTGCCGATCACCAGGTCGGTCAACGACGGGTGGACGGCGTGTCCAAGCCAGTCACCGCGCAGCACCGAGGCCCGCCGTCCTGTTCCGAACGCTGCTCGGATCGTCGGTTCGATGGCACGCACCGGCCGGTCGAGCGCTGCCGCACCCTCAAGCCGCTGGGTCCAGCGCACCAGCGCCGGGGGTCGCTCGGGGATCTCCATCGGTTGCTCCTCGATGCCGTGTACGTCGAGCCGATGCCTCTCGGCGTCGTGCCATCCACATTGCCCCCGGACACACGCCAGATCAATCACGCTCCAGTGGCTCAGCTGGTGCCTGGTGGACCGTCCAAGACCCTGGGAACGTACTCGAGCAGCTGGGAACGACCGTCGAAGGTGCGGCTGGCGGTCAGTTCGAGGGCTACGTCGGGATACCCGTCGTAGATCCGGTCGCTGCCGGTGCTGCCCGTGATAACCGGGAAGACGACCACCCGAAAGCGATCCACCAGACCGGCTTTGAGAAGCGAGCGGCACAACGTCAGGCTGCCCAGAGTGCGCATCGACTCGGTGCCGGTGGACTTCATCTCCCGGACGGCAGCCACCGGGTCTGTGCTCACCAGTCGGGTGTTCGGCCAGGACAGCGGCTCGGTCAGCGTGGTGGAGAAGACGATCTTGGGCATCCCGGCCAGTACGTCGGTGCCGGGCTCGCCTTGAGCGGCGAACTCCGACATCAGCCGGTAGGTTTTCGCCCCGAACAGGACCGTGTAGTCCCGTTCCGGCTGCTCACCGAGCCACGTCAGGTACTCCGGCCCCTCCAGGCCCCACCAGCCGGGCCAGCCCTCCGCGGCTCCGTAGCCGTCCAGCGAGGTGATGAAGTCGATCAGCAGCTCTGGCACTGCGTCTCCTTCCGTCGGTCGACGAGTGGTCGCCCAAGTCCCGTGACACTACCGCTTGCCTCGCTCGACGCGCCTTCGCCGCTGC
Source organism: Propionibacteriales bacterium (assembly GCA_025929075.1). Lineage (GTDB taxonomy): Bacteria > Actinomycetota > Actinomycetes > Propionibacteriales > Nocardioidaceae > JAICMS01. The sequence goes on along the minus strand of JAICMS010000019.1, from coordinate 9,190 downwards.
CCGTTTCGTTGCGTCCTGCGACTCGCGCCCTCCGGCGCTCCCGATGCAGGACGTAGGTACAGCGAACTGCGGGAAATGGACGGTTAAGCTCGCGGCTGTGGTCGCGCTCCCTGACGCCGTGACGCCGTTGTCAGTTCGGCTTGGCGAGTTGGGCTGGGTGCCGGACTTGTGGATCGCCGGGTCCCTCGCGACCGGGGACTACATTCCGGGCGTCAGCGACCTTGATCTGGTCGCAACGGTCGACGGCCAGGTCGACCCATCCCGCCAAGCGGTCCTGACGAGCATCCATCGGGACCTGGACCGCGGCCAGGCGGCTGGCGCCGACCTCGGGTGCGTGTACGTCGACGTACACACCTTGTCGGACTCCGCAGCGGTGCACCCGACCTGGACCCATGGGTCGCTCGTCCAGCGCACCCTGTCCGGTGTCACGCGGGCCGAGCTCGTGCGGTACGGAGTCGCGGTGTACGGGCGAGCACCGACCGTGCTGTTGCCGCCGGCCAGCGACGATGACGTGCGCGCGGCTGCCCGGGCCGAAGTCTGTGGCTACTGGGCGTGGGCGTCGAGGCGGCCGTTGATGTGGCTGAGCCCGGTGATCGCCGACCTCGGGCTGACGTCCATGGCACGTGGTCGCGGAGCCCTGGACACCGGGCAACTGATGACGAAGAGCCAGGCCATCGAGCGGGCGCACGCACCTCAATGGCTGATCGACCAGCTACTCGCCCGGCGTCACGGAAGGAACGTCGTCTCACCGCGCGTCCGGACCGGCTGGATCGCCTGGCGCGACACCAGAAGAACCGTGCGCGCCGCCCGTCGCAGAGGGGTCGCGGACGTCGACAAGGCTTGAGGCGTCGTACGGTCCAACTTGGCTGCGGCCGGCGCGACGGCACCGCTGGAAGCCCGTCAGAGGTCGACGATGAGGGTGCCCTCGCGCCAGTCCGGGAGCTCGGCGGTCACGGTGCCGCCTGGCTCCAGGACGGCTGCCCAGCCTGGGAAGTCCTCGTCGTCGGTGGCGCCGGCTTGGGTGGACACCACCAGCACTTGATCGCGACGCAGGAGCCGAGCGGCGTCGTCGATCACGCTGCCCCGCCACCAGTCCCATCCCCGTCGCCAGTCGGCGTCGGTCCGGCGGCGGTCGCCGTACAACCCAGGCGCCGACGGGCCTAGCACCAGTCCAGCGCCGGGTTGAGCGTAGGGCTCGGCGGTGCCGATCTCGGCGCACACAGCGACCACACAGTTCGCGTCGGCGAGCATGAACGCCTCAGCGGCGGCGCCGGGCTGGAAGTCGGTGTCCTCTCCTTCACCCAGATGCGCCTTCCGGTGTATGGCGACGACCTGCCCGTGCTCGGCGACGAGTTGGGTGATGAACGGTTGCCCACCGGTGCTGTCGGCCTCGACGAGCCCGAAACACATCGCGGGGGCACCAGCGGTAGCCGCCACCAGCTCGGTGACCGACGGGTGGTCCAGGGCGACGGCAGCGCTGGGCCGGTAGCCCGTCAGCGACATCTCCGGCAGCAGCACCAGGTCACAACCGTGATCCCCGGCCGAGTCCACCAGCCCTCGGTGCCGAGCCAGGTTGCCAACTACATCGTCCTTGGCGCACGTCAACGACGTCAGCATCACCCGCACAGTGCGTGATTCTTCCGCCGCGACGTCCCGCTAGCTGCAACGGGACCGGCCGCGTCAGTTCTTCTTCAGTTCCTCGGCCAGCATGACGATGATCCCGCTCGGGCCGCGGACATAGGTGAGCTTGTACACGTCCGCATAGGTCGCCACGCCGCGTAACGGGTGGCAGCCGTGCCTCGCGGCGACCTGGAGAGCCTCGTCGATGTTGTCGACCGAGAACGCCACCCGGTGCATGCCGATCTCGTTCGGCCGGGTGGGCTCGGTCTCGATCGCGTCGGGGTGGATGTACTCGAACAGCTCGAGGCGGCCGTTGCCGTCCGGTGTCTGCAGCATGGCGATGTTGGCGTGGTTGCCGTCGAGCCCGACGGCTGTGTCGGTCCACTCACCACTGACCGTGTCCCGGCCGAGCACGGTGAGCCCGACGTCGGTGAAGAAAGCGATCGCCGCTTCAAGGTCGCGAACGGCGATCCCGACATTCTCGAGTTTGATCGGCATGGGCTGCACGCTATCCAGTCGGCGGCATTTTGGTCAGTCAGCCAAGCAGCCGTTGCCTGCGACGTGCGTTGAGGCCATCTACCCCTGGCCGGGATCGGAAGTCAGCGTCCGGAGCTGCTCCCAGTGTCCTTCGGAGACGAACTCGACGTTGCCGTCGACCACAGTGATCGCGGTTTGGTCGTCCATCGCGTACGCCGGGTTGGGGATGCCGGCCGCCCACTGCTCCGCCTCTGCCATGGAGTTGCCTGGCATGCCGTCGGCGGCCAGGTGCGGGCAGATCGAGAAGTCGACCAGATCCAGCGTGGTCGTGTCGCCGCTGGGTGGTCGCCACTGGATGAAGTCGTCCCCGACGACGGGGGTCATCACCATGCTCCCCGCGCTGAGTCCCACCCAGACGGTGTCGTCCAACGAGGGCAGCAGGTCGGTCAGTCCGGACTCCCGCATCCAGTGACACAGGTAGAGGACGTCACCGCCCCCGACGAGCAGGACATCGGCCTCGCGGACCAGCGGCACCCAACGGTCGCGCTCGATGCTGGGCAGCGCGGTCAGCTCCAGCACGCCGACGGACTTCCAGCCCAGGTCGACCATCGGGTTCTCGGAGTTGCCGCTGATGAACTGCCAGGCCCTCTGGCCCGGGCCGACGTTCGGGTGGCCGTACAGCGCGGTGGGGATGCACAGCGCGGACGACTCGGCGATCGGCTTGCCGAGGAGCTCGACGAGCGCGTCGCGGATGCTGGCGTTCGACACGCCCCCTGAGGTGAGAAGAAGTTTCACGCTGTCCCCTTCAAGTGAGTGCGATCAGTACGGCGGCGGTAGCGGCCGCCTACTCCTCCCACGAACGGCCCCGGCTCGATCCGACACATCTGACCAGATTCCTCGGCCGATCTTCCCACCGGGCGGCACGCTGACGTCTCATCGCTGACGCCGAGGTCACGTCGGCTGCCCCGCGGCGACGTGATGCGATGCACAACCGATGCCCGCCGAGTGCGCGTCAGGCGTTCGCTCCAGTCTCGCTGCGAGAGACGACAGCCTGAGGGATCCTGATATCGACGGTAAGCCCGCCTCCTGCAGTGTCACTCAGCGTGACGCTGCCACCGTTCACGGTGACAAGCCGGTGCACGATCGCCAGCCCGAGACCGCTCCCGCCGTTGTCGCTGCGGCTGGTGTTGAACCGGAGGAAGGCGCGTTCGCGTTGTCGCTGGTCCATGCCCGGCCCGTCGTCGGCAACGGTGATCGAGGCGGTCCCGCCGTGCCCGGCAATTTCGACCGCCACTCGCGTCGGGGCAGGGGTGAGGTCGAAGCAGTTGGCCAACACATTGTCGAGAATCTGCTCAAGGTGGTCCCGCACGAACCACGCCCTCACCGGATCCCTGGACGTCACCTCCAACCTGATCCCGCGCTCAAGGGCGAATGCAGCCCAGACCTCGACCCGCTCCGACACGACGTTCGCCACGTCGACGAGCTCACTGGGCGACGTCGTCGACTCCGCTCGCGCCACCGCCAGCAAGCCATCGAGGAGCCGGGAGAGCCGGCTGACCTCGTCGAGCACTCCCTGGACCTCGGTCGGCTCGGCGTCCTCATCCGCCAGCAGCTCCAGCCGCAAGCGAAGAGCAGACAAGGGGGTCCGCAGTTGGTGGGAGACATCGGCGATCATCCCGCGCTGACCAGCCACCAGGGCGTCAAGCCGCGTGGCCATGGTGTCGAAGGTCGACGCCAGTCGCCGTACCTCCGTCGGCCCGTGCACAGTTCCAACCCGATGATCGAGCTGCCCCATGCCGACGGCCCGTGCGGCAGACTCAAGCCGGCGCAACGGCGCGGCCACCCAACGGGACAACCAAGCCGCGAGGGCAGCCGCGATCAGGCAGGCAGCCACCGCAACCGCCGCCAGCGTCAGCCACAGTGCGCGGATCCGACCTTCCAGCGGCTCCGTTGACCGCGACAGCAGCACCGAAGCCCCGCTTGCGGTCTGCGGCTCGAGCGGAGCTCGCACGACGAGGAGGGCTTCTCCGTGGATTCCCGGCTCGGTCACGCTCGTCTGCCCGCCTCCCCTCAGGGAGGGTGGTATCCGGAAGCGAAGGCCCGTCTGGGCCGACACTGTCCGATTCTGGTCGAGGACCACGATCCCTTCTCCGCCGGACAGCAGGCGGTCGAGAGTAGTCGTCAGCGCGCTACCTGTCGCATGGTCGGAGAGGCGGTCGTCCAGGACACTCGCGACAGCGCGCGCCTGGCTCATTGCCGCGTCGATGTAGTCGCGACGATAGTGCGCCGCGGTCTGCAGACCGAGGGGTACGACAGCTCCGACGACGACCACGACGACCAGCACCAGGAAAGCGGCGAGCAGCCGTCGGATCACGAGCTCTGCCGGAGCCTGAAGCCCCGTCCATACACGGTCTCGATCAACCCTGGATCACCCAGTTTGCGGCGTAGAGCCGCGATGTGGACGTCGAGGACCTTCGTGGGTCCGTACCAGTGCTCATCCCAGACCCGGCTGAAGATCTCCTCCCTGGAGACCACTCGTCCGGCGTCCGCCGCCAAGGTCGCCAGGATGTCGAACTCTCGACCGGTGACGGCCACCTCCTGTCCATCCAGCAGCACGTGGCGGGATCGCTCGTCGACGACCAGCCCGCCGCACCGCATGACTCCGGTGACATCTGGGCTGGAACGGCGAAGGACCGCCCGAATGCGAGCGGTCAGCTCCGCAAAGCCGAACGGCTTGACCAGGTAGTCGTCCGCGCCGAGGTCGAGGGCCAAGACACGGTCACGCTCCTCACCGCGAGCGGTGATGACCAAGATCGGTACGTCACTGCGTGCGCGCAGTTCACGGCATACCTCAACGCCGTCACGGTCGGGAAGCCCAAGGTCGAGCAGCACCACATCGAAGAGACTGAGTGCTTCGATCGCCGCTGCCCCTGTCGCGACCGCCTCGGTCTCAAACCCTTCCCGCCTCAGCCCGGCCGTCACCTGACTGGAGATGCCGACATCGTCCTCGACAACCAGGACGCGCACCAGATCGCGCGGCGGCGACATCGTCTCCATAAGCGACACCGTACGGCGGCCACCTGCCCCAATACTGGGAGACGCCTTGTTCTGAACGGGTTCTTTGCCGTGTCCGACGCACCATGAATCCATGACGTCTGTACCAGGGTCTCAGGGATCGAGGGCGAGCCGGAGACCGGTCAACAACCCACGCGCCGCGCTGCTAGGGCCTGAGTGGGCCACCTCCGGCCTGCGCCAAACCGGCTGGGTCCTGCTGCCCTTGCGGTTGTTCCTCGGCGTGACGTTCATCGTCGCCTCGCTGCAGAAGCTGGCCGACCCGAGCTTTTTCGACGCCTCGTCCCCGACTTCCGTACAGCGTCAGATGGAGATGGTGGCACCGACGAGCCCGATCGGCTTCCTGGTCCGTTGGAGCCTTCATGGTGGTGCCGTCGTCGGGGTGATGATCGCGCTCGCCGAGCTCGCCGTCGGTGTCTCGACACTTGTCGGGCTGAAGTCCAGGCTCGGGGCAGTGGCCGGAGCGGCGCTGGCCTTGACCTTCTTCCTGACTGTGAGCTGGACGACATCGCCGTACTACTACGGCGCCGACATCGTCTTCCTGTTCGCCTGGACGCCGTTCGTGCTGGTCGGATCCGCGGGGGTGCTCTCCCTCGACGCGTGGATCGCGAGTCGCCGGCTCATCAACCCGGGATCTGGTGCGAGGATGCCGGAAGGCGCCACCGAGCAGCTGAGAGAGCGGCGGGCCGTTGTTGCTACTGCCGGAGCCTCGTTGCTGGTCGCCGCTATGGCCACACTGATCGGCCGGCTCACCGGTGGCCCCGCCACAGCCGCCGCGACCCAGCCGGGATCGTCGCGGAGTGGTCTCACCGCCCGACACAGGCCGAAGCAGCCGCCGACGCACCAGCCAACGAAACCGAATCCGACGCCGGGACAGTCGGCGACTCCGACGCAGCATCCGAGCGGGACCCGGATCGGCAGCGCCGGCCAGGTCCCGGTCGGGCAGGCGGCACGGTTCACCGACCCGGCGAGCGGTCAGCCGGCCTGGCTGGTGCGGCTGGCCAGCAGCAAGTGCGTGGCGTTCAGCGCAATCTGCACTCATGCCGGCTGCACGGTCATGTATGAAGGTTCGTCCAAGGAGTTCGTCTGCCCTTGTCATGGCGGCACCTACAGCGCCCAAACCGGTCAAGTGCTCGGCGGTCCGCCCCCGGCGCCGTTGCGATCGATCCCCGCTCAGATCGTCAACGGCGAGCTGTACGTCGACTGAGCGCTGGACTCTGGGTGGCTGGGCTCAGTGCTCGGCGCTGCTCTCCACACGATGAACCCAAGGGTTCGTCATCGGCAGCGTTGCGACCCCCAGCACCACTCCGACACACAGCGAAACCACGACTGCCAGTCGGCGGAGCGCGGCGCCGCGGATGAACCATCCTTGGCCGGCCGGCCGCCGTACCCGCCAGTCTTTCCACAACAGTGCCGGAACCCGCCAGCCACGGCCGAGCACGTGGACGGACATCACGACCAGCCACACCACGAAGCTCGCCTTGTGCAGCCCGAGCAGAATCCCACCCGGAGGCCCCACAACAGCGAGCCCGACGCCGGTGCCGAGCACGACGACCGTGGATGCGACGAGGACCGGCCCAAGGGTTCGGTGGAGCGGATGCGGCGGCCCCTTCCACCGGTAGTCCGCGGCGCCTGAGTAATAGCGGACGAACCGGTAGGAGGTGCTGCCGATCTTCACCGCAGCCGGAGCGATGAGAAGCATCCCGACGAACATGTGGACCGTCAGAAGTGGTCTAAGGAAGAGGATCGTCACCCCTTCGATCGACAGCAGGACGAAGAGCAGGGCTCCGGCTGCGGCGGTGAGCCGCTCGTTGCCCTGCACCCCTGCTGAACCCGGTGACCGACTTGGCAGGTGCCTCACCCGGTCAGCATGGCGACGCGATGGTCAAGAACTCGTTTAGGCGGCGACCGATCAGCCAAGCTCCGGCAGCCAATACGTCGTGGGGTTCAGAGCCCCACGTGGTTCGCGGCGTACGTCGCCTGGGCTAGCGTGAACCCGTCGCCGTACTTGGAGCTCAGTTGCTGGACAAGGCTGGCTCGTGAGAAGCCGCCCATCTGCAAGTACGTCTTCGCCGATTCGACAGCCTGCTGGTTCCACGAGACCTTGATGTGGTCGACTGCAAATGTCGCATCAGCCACGCTGAAGCCGTCGCCGTACTTCGAGCTCAACTGCTGGATCAGGCCAGCACGGCTGAAGCCCGTGCCCATGCTCAAGTAGGTCTGAGCGGCCTCGATTGCCTGCTGCTGAGCGACGGTGTACGACGGTGTGGACTTGGTCGGCTTTGGCTTCGACGCCTTCGTGGGTATTGGAGGCTGAGGCGCCGAGTGTGTCGCTTTTGCGCTCGGTGCGGCCTTAGGCGTAGTGGCCGCGACGTTGTGGTTGTGAGGGGTGTGGGTCTTGTCTCCGTTGGCCGACGCGTTGGTCGGTCCGTTGCTTGCGCTCGCGCCGATGATCACCCCGAGGACCACGATGACGCCTGCGGTGACGAGCACCCAAGTACGCCGCCAGAACGGCTTCTTCTGTTTGGCTGTCGGGAAGGCTGATGGGTAGGCGCTCGGCGGTTGTGGCTGGGCAAGTGGCGCGCGGTGCTCGGTCCAGGCTTCGCCGTCCCAGTAGCGCTGTTGACCTTGTGCCTCTGGATCGGGGTACCAGCCAGCGGGTGTGCTCATATGAAACGTCCCCTTTGGGTCTCGTGGCTTGCCGCAGAGTAACCCGCAGGTGGCAACCTGTTGGGCGAATCCGCAAACAGGGCCCAAGACGCTCGATGCGTTGGATGCTAGGCGCGCATTGTGCCTCGCCGTCTCAGCGAACCGTCACGTCTAGGGAGCGTCGAAGATCGTGCGGGCTGGTGTTCTCAAGCCAGCACCGATTCGGGCCGGGCCAGCAAGGGCGGCGGTTCGCCAGTTCGGATTGGGCTCAACCGGCCTCCCGTCCTTGCGAGTGTGTCGTTTAGTCGCGGCGGACAGCGTCTAAGAGCAACTGAGCGACGTCGAGGACCTCCGTCTCTTCTGTCGCGTCGCCCGAAGCTTGAAGGGCGGTGACGCCGTCGGAAAGCATCACGCGGCAGTAGGGGCAGCCGGTCGCCACTTGGGTCGCTCCAGTTGCGACGGCTTCGCGGCTGCGGTTGATGTTGATCCGCTCGCCGATCCGTTCTTCCATCCACATCCGTGCGCCGCCCGCGCCGCAGCAGAACGACCGTTCGCTGTTGCGCGGCATCTCGGTGACCGTCGCGCCTGGGATCGCGTCGAGCAGCTCGCGTGGCGGCTCGTAGACCTGGTTATGCCGACCCAGGAAGCAGGGGTCGTGGTAGGTGATGGTCGGCCCGTCGCCGTGGGATCCACTTGGTGTTACCGGCTTCAGCTTGCCTTCGCGCACCAGCCGGTTGAGCAGTTGCGTGTGGTGGACGACCTCCAGCTCGACGCCGAACGGCGCGTACTCGTTGCGTAGCGCGTTGAAACAGTGAGCGCAGGTGGCGACGACCTTGGTCGCCTGCGCCTCCTTCAGCGTCTCGGCGTTCTGCATCGCTAGCTGTTGGAAGACGAACTCGTTGCCGGACCGCCGCGCTGGGTCGCCGGTGCAGGTCTCACCGCTGCCGAGCACGGCGAACGACACCCCGGCATGGTGCAGCAACTCCGCCACGGCTCGGGTCGTCTTCTTCGCGCGGTCCTCATACGCACCCGCGCAGCCGACCCAGAACAGCCACTCGACCTCGGCCAGGCTCCCGACGTCGCGCCCCACGACCGGTACGTCGAACGGCAGGCCGTGAGCCCACGCCAGCCGGTCGGAGGGGGCCATGTTCCACGGGTTGCCCTTGGACTCCAGCCCTCGGTACAGCGTCGTCAGCTCGGTCGGGAACTCCGACTCGACGAGCACCTGGTTGCGACGCATGTCCATGATGTGGTCGACGTGCTCGATGTCGACCGGGCACTCGCGCACGCAGGCGCCACACGACGTACACGCCCACAGCACGTCCGGGTCGATCACCGCACCTCCGGACGGCCACCACGGGTCTCCTTCAGT
>JAICMS010000181.1 GCA_025929075.1 Propionibacteriales bacterium | reverse complement strand
TTCGACAACGTGACGCCGACCGCCCGGACGCCGTAATGCTTGGCGGCGTGCAGCACCATGCCACCCCAGCCGCAGCCGACGTCGAGCAGGCGCATGCCCGGCTCGAGCCCGATCTTGCGGGACACCAGGTCGAACTTCTCCTCCTGGGCCTCCTCCAAGCTGGCGTCGGGCTTGGGAAACACCGCACACGTGTAGGCCATCGAGGGGCCGAGCACCATCTCGTAGAAGGCGTTCGACACGTCGTAGTGGTGGCTGATGGCGACGGCGTCGCGCTGCCGCGAGTGCCGCAGCCCCTCCGCCATCCGGCGCCAACGCGGCAGGGCCTCCTGCTCCGGCGGCGGAGGCGGGACCAGTCGCCGTACGCCCATCTCCCTGACGATCTCGACGGCCTCTTTCGGCGTCGGCCGGCGCAGCCGCCAGCCGTGCAGCGTCTTGAGCGCCTCGTAGGGGTCGCCGGGGTGGGCGCCGTCGACCTCGAGGTCGCCGCTGACGTAGGCGCGGCCGAGGCCCAGGTCGCCGCGCGCCGTCGCGAGGTAGCGCAGCCCGCGCTCGGTCTTGATCCGCATGACGAACTCGGCATCGGCGGGGCCGAAGGAGCTGCCGTCGTAGGCCTCCAGCCGGAAGGCCGGCGCCTCGTCGGTCAGCATCTCGACGATCTGGGCGATCTTCATCGACGTCCCACCGCCTTCTCGTAGAGCCCGGTCAGCCGGTGCTCGGGGTCGTACTCGTCCTTCATCGCGTGATAGACCTTGCCGCCGTAGATGGCTTCGAAGGACTCCTCGTCGTAGTAGGCATCAGAGTAAAGCGACTTGTGGCCGTCGTGGTCGGCCACCGCTTGCTCGATCGCCCGGTTGACGTCCCCGTCCTGCCGGCCGGGTTCGATCGGCACCATCCCCCAGAAGCCGACGTTGACGTAGAGGCGGTCCGGGTCGAGCGGGTAGAGCGGCCACTCGGTCGGCGCCTCGCCCGACCGACCACGCCGCAGCCGCAGCGGACACAGCCAGACCGGCAGCATCGGCACGTTGTCGGCGAACCAGCGCAGGAAGTCTGCCAGCCGCTCGACCGGGATCTCGACGTCTTGGATCACGCGTTCCTGCGCCGGGCGTCGTCGCAGCTGGTCGATCCGGCGGGCGACGCCGAAGCGGTTCTCCAGGCCGACGATCTTGTGGTAGACGTCGCTGCGCCGGTATCTGGCCGGCCACACTCGACGTACGACGGGGTGCTGGACGCCAAACGCACGTGAGCACCAGAACCAGTCGGTGTCCCAGCGCCACAGGTAGTCGCGCGCGGTGAGCAGGTCGCGCGACCGCTCCTGGATCGAGCGATAGTAGATGTGCTGGCCGGTGTAATCGCTGGTGTGCAGCAGCCCGGTGCCGCTCCGGTCGGTGGCCCAGCTGCCGAGCGTCAGGTAGCTCTCGGCCGGGTCGAAGACCACCCCGTCCACGAACTCCACGTCGGAGCCCTGCCAGGCGCCCTCGTCGCAGATGCGGTGCAGGGCGCGGGCCATCTCGTCGAGGTCCAGGAAGGGGACGTGCCGGAGCATGACGTACGGCGACACCGGCTCCAGCTCGATCCGGATGCGTAGCGCGTAGCCGAGGCTGCCGTAGGAGTTGGGGAAGGCGCGGAACAGCTCGGCATGCGGGCCGTCGGGCGCGCAGGTGATGACGCGGCCATCGCCGGTGAGCACGTCCATCTCGAGCACTGACTCGTGCGGGAGGCCGTTGCGGAACGACGTCGACTCAATGCCGAGTCCGCTCACCGCCCCGCCCAGCGTGATCGACTTCAGCTGTGGGACAACCAGCGGCATGAGGCCATGCGGCAGGGTGGCGTCGACCAGACGCTCGTAGGTGCACATGCCCTGGACGTCGGCGGTGCGGGCCGCGGCGTCGACGCCGATGACCCCGTCCAGGTCGCTGACGTCGAGGCCGGGGGTCGAGGCGGCTTTGCGCGGGCGGAAGAGGTTCGACGTGTGCTTGGCCAGGCGCACCGGCGACCCCGGCGGGATGGCGGCGTACGACGCGCGCAGCCGCGCCACGGCGACGTCGTGGGACCGTTGGGCGTCCTGGGTGGCGAGCATCCCGGTAACTCTAGTCAGCCGCGGTCCATCCGGCTCGGCCCGCTTAACCGACGGTGACCCTGGCCCGCGGAACTGCCCGTGACCCCTTGCCCGCCGAAGCGTCGTCAACTCACCGGGGCAACCACCCCCTCTCCGGGGCAGTTCTCCCCCGTTAACGGGGGGGCCGCCCCGTAAACGGGGGAAACACCGGGGCGGGCGGATGTCCGATGGCGGAGTCCGCCTAGGCGGCGGGGGAGATCTCGACGGCGGGGTCGAGGCGGTAGGTCGACAGGTCGCAGGGCTTGGTTGGCGGGGTGCCGTCGCCGTACGGCGGTCCGCCGAGGTCCTCCCGGCCGTGCGGAGCCATCCAGTCCAGGTCGGGCCCGACCGGCACGATCTGGCTGGGATTGATCTCGGCCTGGACCCGGTAGTAGTGGTTCTTGATGTGCGGGAAGTTCACCGTGTCGCCGAAACCCGGTAGCTGGAAGAGGTCGCGAAGGTAGCCCCACAGGGTCCGGTCCTCGGCGATCTTGTTGCGGTTGCACTTGAAGTGACCGTTGTAGACCGGGTCGAAGCGCACGAGCGTCGTGAACAGCCGCACGTCGGCCTCGGTCACCTGTCCGCCCATCAGGAATCGCCGCCGAGCCAGCCGCTCCCGCAGCCAGTCAAGGCAGTCGAAGATCGCGCGGTAGGACCGCTCGTACGACCGCTGGCTGCGGGCGAAGCCGGCGCCGTACACCGCGTCGTTGAGGTCGCGGTAGATCCGCGCCATCACGCCCTCCATCTCGTCGCGCAGCGGCTCGGGGTAGAGGTCGGGCGCGCCGGCGCGGTGAAAGGCGGTCCACTGCGTGATGAAGTCGAGGGTGATCTGGTGGAAGTCGTTGGTCACCAGCTTCCCGGACGGTACGTCGACGATCGCCGGCACGCTCACGCCGTTGGCGTAGTCCGTGCGCCGCCTGTCGTACGCCTCGTGCAGGAATCGGATCCCGAGCACAGGGTCGCGGCCGCCCGGGTCGAGGGTGAAGCGCCAGGAGCGTTCGTCCTGGATCGGGTCGACGATGCCCATGCTGATCACGTCTTCGAGCCCGAGGAGTCGCCGTACGACGACGGACCGACTCGCCCACGGGCAGGCGAGCGACGCCACGAGTCGGTAGCGCCCCGGCTCGACCGGCCACTGGGCATCCCACTGGGCATCAGGCTCTGCCACGATCCGATCGGCGAACTCGGTCTCTCCGTGGGTGTATGCGTCCTCTTGGTGCGGCATCGTGAAGGCTCCCTGCGCCTGGGCAACTGATCTCCCTAGTCCCATACCCACAACGCGGCGATCATTGGCGTGGATCGGCCAACTGTGGCCGCTCGACCCGGCAACCTTGGCCGGTCGACCGTGCAACCTTGGCCGCTCGACCCGGCAACCTTGGCCGCTCAACACCGCAACCTTGGCCGCTCGACCCGGCAACCTTGGCCGCTCAACACCGCAACCTTGGCCGCTCAACCCGGCAACCTTGGCCGGTCAACAGTGAGGC
>JAICMS010000110.1 GCA_025929075.1 Propionibacteriales bacterium | reverse complement strand
GGCCGGCACCGCCCCGCCCCGCTGGCCGGCACCGCCCCGCCCCGCTGGCCGGCACCGCCCCGCCCCGCTGGCCGGCACCGCCCCGCCCCGCTGGCCGGCACCGGCCACACTTGCGGACGCAAGCACCGACTCTCCGGGGCAACGACTCCCTTTCCGGGGTAGATCTGCCCCGTTAACGGGGCGGCCGCCCCGTTAACGGGGCAAACACCTAGACGGCCGGGGCAAAAGCTTCGGGTGGGAAACGCGTCGGGCGGCGGGCCGAGTGTCTGCCCGATCTGGGCGCGCTGCCGACTTAGCCTGAGGGCGCCGGCTGGCGCGCGGGCCGACAAGCCGCTCAGTGCGCCGCCGTACGACACCGGCAGTCGGGACGAGAAGGGATCGGCGGACGCGATGGCGAACAGCTTGATCGGCCGCGACATGGCCGTCGACCTGGGCACCGCCAACACGCTGGTCTACGTCCGGGGCCGCGGGGTGATGCTCAACGAGCCGTCCGTCGTGGCGATGAATACCACGACCCGCGAGATCCTCGCCGTCGGCGCCGAGGCCAAGCGGATGATCGGCCGTACACCAGACAGCATCACCGCGATCCGGCCGCTCAAGGACGGAGTCATCGCCGACTTCGAGGCGACCGAACAGATGCTGCGGTTCTTCATCCAGCGGGTGCATCGCCGGCGCTACTTCGCGAAGCCGCGCCTCGTCATCTGCGTGCCGTCGGGCATCACCGCCGTCGAGCAGCGGGCGGTCAAGGAGGCCGGCTATCAAGCCGGAGCTCGCCGGGTCTACATCGTCGAGGAACCGATGGCGGCCGCGATCGGCGCCGGCCTGCCCGTGCACGAGGCGACGGGCAACATGATCGTCGACATCGGGGGCGGCACAACCGAGGTTGCCGTGATCAGCCTCGGCGGCATCGTGACCAGCCAGTCCATCCGTACGGCTGGCGATGAGCTCGACCAGGCGATCGTCACCTGGATGAAGAAGGAGTACTCGCTGATGCTCGGCGACCGGACCGCCGAGGAGATCAAAGTGGCGCTCGGTTCGGCCTTCCCGCTGCCGGAGGAGCCGGAGGCCGAGATCCGCGGCCGCGACATGGTCAGCGGCCTGCCGCGCAACGTCGTCGTCTCTGCTGCAGAGGTGCGGCAGGCGCTCGAGGAGCCGCTGCACGCGATCATCGACTCTGTCCGCACCACGCTCGACAAGACGCCGCCCGAGCTGGCCGGCGACATCATGGACCGCGGCGTCGTCCTCGCTGGGGGCGGGGCGCTGCTGCGCGGCCTCGACGAGCGGTTGCGCCACGAGACCGGCATGCCGGTCCATGTCGCCGACAACCCGCTCGACTCCGTGGCGCTCGGCGCCGGCAAGTGTGTCGAGGAGTTCGAGGCGCTGCAGCAGGTGCTCGTCTCCGAGCCGAGGCGGTGAGGCGGCTGTGCGCCCGGACAGCGGCAGATCCCGCGCCGTACTCATCCTCCTCGTTCTCGCGTCGGTCACGATCATCACGCTCGACGCGCGGCACGACACCTCGGGCTCCCCGGTTGACCCGCTCCGCTCAGCCGTCGGGTCGGTGCTCGGTCCGGTGGAGGACGGCGCCTCGACAGCGCTGCATCCACTGACCAGCATCCCCGACCACTTCGGCAACGTCGACGCGCTGCGCCACGACAACGCCGCCCTTCAAACGCGCATCGACACCCTCACGACGCGGCTGCGAGCCGAGCAGGCCAACAACCAGCGCAACGTCGAGCTCAACCGGATCGGGCAGTTCGCCGCCGTACAGGACTACGACGTGGTGCCGGCCCAGGTCATCGCGATGGGGCCCGCTCAGTCGTTCTCGCGCACCGTGACCATCGACGCCGGCCGGCAGCAAGGCGTCGTCCCCGATCTCACCGTTATCAACGGCGAGGGCCTGGTGGGCCGGGTGATCGCAGCCAACGCGACAACCGCGACGGTGTTGCTCATCGTCGACCGCGACTCGACGGTCGGGGGCAGGCTGTCCCGCTCGATGGAACTCGGCTTCCTGACCGGCGATGGCAGCCTCAGCGGTACCGGCGCCCTCGAGCTGAGCCTCGTCGATCACTCGGTCTCTCCACACGTCGGCGACGAGGTGGTGAGCTGGGGCTCACACAACCACGCGCCGTACCTGCCGGGCGTCCCGATCGGCAAGGTCGTCAGCGTCCACTCCTCACCGGCCGACCTCACCCAGACCGCACAGATCCGGCCGTACGTCGACTTCTCCTCCCTCGACGTGGTCGGAGTCGTGGTGCGGGCCGGCCAAGCAGCGGCCACCAACCTGGCGGGAGGTGTCAGCCGATGACCGCCGCGCTTCGAGCCCTCGCCGTGGCGGCCCTGGTCATCGTCACTGTCGCCCTCCAGCTCAGCGTCTTCAGCCACTTCTCGATCGACGGCGTCGTGCCCGACCTCGCCCTGCTGGTGGTGGTCGGGGCAGCGCTGGTACGCGGCCCGGGTTACGGCGCCCTCGTCGGCTTCGCAGCGGGCCTCGTCCTCGACCTTGCGCCCCCCGCCGACGACACCGCCGGTCGCTGGGCCCTCGCCCTCGTGGTCGTCGGCTACTTGACCGGGCTCGCCCGGCACGAGGGCCGGCAGTCGGTCGTCGGGACCGTACTGGTGGTCGCGGCCGGTGCCTTCATCGGCACATCGCTCTTCGCGTTGTCGGGGCTGGTGCTCGGAGAGCCCGGCGTCACGGTCGCCTCGGCAGTCGGGGTCATCCCGGTGGCGGTGCTCTATGACGTGGTGCTCACGCCCCTCGTCGTACCCTTCGTGCTCTTCCTGTTCCGGCGGCTCGAGCCAGCAGAGACCTGGTCGTGAGCGGCTGGTTCGGCGGCCGGTCGCGGCTGTTCGTCATCAAGATCATGCTGTTGTCGCTCTTTGCCACGCTGTTCGCGCGGCTGTGGTACTTGCAAGTCGCCGGCGCAGAGACGTACCAGAAGGCGGCAAGCAACAACGTGGTCCGCGACGTCGAGGTGCCCGCGCCACGTGGGCTCATCGTCGACGACGAAGGCAGGCCGCTCGTCGCCAACCGGACGTCGTGGGTCGTGACCGTCGACAACAATGTGCTCGGCAAGCTGTCGCCGCACACCAGACATGCGGTGCTCGGACGGCTGGCCAACACTCTCGGCCTCACCGAGCCGGGTCTGGTGCAGCGAACCAAGCTGTGCGGGCAGCCGGGCGCGGCCAAGGCGCCGCTGTGCTGGAACGGCTCTCCCTACGCGCCCGTGCCGGTCGCGGAGGATGTCACCCCGGAGCTGGCCGCGACGATCCTCGAGCAGCCCGAGGACTATCCCGGCGTCGCGGCCGAGGCGGTCAAGGTCCGTGCCTACCCGAGCCCGTTCGGCGTCAACGCTGCTCACGTGCTGGGCTACATCTCACCGATCACCCGGTCGGAGCTCATTGCCGCCCAGCGCCGCGGTGACCACAGCGTCGATGCGCTGTCGGAGGTCGGCCGGGCCGGGCTGGAGGAGGAGTACGACCGCTACCTGCGCGGAGCCCCGGGCACCGAGGCGGTGACCGTCGACTCGATGGGCCGGCCGACCGGCGAGCACCTGCTGTCAGCCCCGAAGCCCGGCGACACGCTGGTCACCAGCATCGACGCGAAGGTCCAGTCGGTGGCCGAGCACGTGCTGCGCAGCTCGATCATGACGGCGCGCAAGACGGTCGACCCGGTGACGCATCGCAAGTACGTCGCCGACTCAGGCTCGGTCGTGGTGCTCGACGCCACGAACGGCCGGGTCGTCGCGATGGCCAGCTACCCGACGTACAACCCCAACATCTGGGTCGGCGGAATCACCCAGGGTGAGCTCAACACGCTCTACAGCCAGAAGGCCGACACGCCGCTGCTCGACCGCGCCGACCAGGGGCTGTTCGCGCCGGGGTCGACCTTCAAGCCGTTCAACACGGCCGGCGCCCTGACGCACGGCTTCACCACCAAGACCCGGCTGGACTGCTCGTCGTACTTCCAGGTTGGTAACCAGACGTTCAAGAACTACGAGTCCGAGGCGTACGGCAACATCACGTTTGCTCAAGCGTTGCAGGTGTCCTGCGACACGTTCTTCTACCGGGTGGGCTACCAGGAGTGGCTGCGATCCGGCGGCAACCCCAGTGACGTGCACGCCGACGACCCGCTCGTCGACAACGCCAAGGACTTCGGGTTCGGTCGGGTGACCGGCATCGACCTGCCCGGCGAGGTGGCGGGCCGGATCGCCGACCGGCAGTGGAAGCTTGCCTACTGGAAGGCCAACAAGGGTTACTACTGCAAGCTCGGCAAGTCGCCGAAGAACGACTTCCTGCACGTCTTCGCCCGGGAGTTCTGCGTCGACGGCTGGCAGTACCGCGCCGGCGATGCAGTGAACTTCGCGATCGGCCAAGGGGACACCCTGCTCACACCGTTGCAGTTGGCTGTCGGATATGCCGCGATATCCAATGGCGGCACGCTGTGGGAGCCGAGGGTGGGCAAGGCGATCATCGGCCCCGACGGCAAGGTCGTGAAGCGGATCCCGCCGAAGATGGCCAGCAAGGTCAAGGTGCCCCAGCCGGTGCTGCACTACATTGACACGGCACTGCTCGGCACGGCGAAGGTCGGGACGATGGCGTGGAAGATGATCGGCTTCCCGCTCGACAAGGTGCATGTCAGGTCGAAGACGGGGACGGCCGAGGTGTACGGCAAGCAGACCACGTCATGGGTCGCCACCTATGACAAGCAGTACGTCGTCGTCATGCAGATCGCCCAGGGCGGCACCGGGTCCGGAACCTCCGGCGATGCGGTGCGCAAGATCTGGGAGACGCTCTACGGCATCCATGGAGAGAAGGTCGACATCGCGGACGCGGCGATCCCGGGCGCGCGGCCGCCGATGGGCCTGCCGGTGTTCGAGCCCAACGGGTCGATCGAGCCGCCCGGATCGCCGTACCGCCGATCGTCCTCGTCGACGACTACGGGTGGACGATGACGACGTCGACGCTGGTGACGACCCGGTCGAGCCGGCGCGTCAACGTCACCGACAGCCGCAGTGTCTTGGCACGGCTGGACTGGATGCTGCTCGGGTCCGCGGCCGCGCTGCTCGTGATCGGCTCTCTGCTGGTGTGGTCCGCCACCCTGCACAACACGGCGTTGACCGGCGGTGACTCGTCGGCGATCGTGAAGAAGCACGTCACGAACATTTGCATCGGGCTGGTCCTCGGCGTTGTGGTGGCGGCGACAGACCATCGCTGGGTGCGGATCTGGGCGCCGGTGGTGTACCTCGGCGCGGTGCTGGGGCTGGTGCTCGTGCTATCCCCGGTGGGCGCCGTCATCAACGGGTCGCGGTCGTGGATCCTCGTTGGCGGGCTGTCGATCCAGCCGTCGGAGTTCGCCAAGCTCGGCGTCGTGGTGGGCATGTCGCTGCTACTGGCAGAGAAGACCGAGAGCAGGCGCCGCGACGGGCTGCGGCACTGGGACGTCCTTGGCGCGCTGGTGCTCGCTGCGGTGCCGGCGGGGTTGATCCTGCTACAGCCCGACCTGGGCACGCTGCTGGTGCTGGCGGTGACGGTGTTCGGTGTCATCGCGATTGCCGGTGCGCCGAAGGCCTGGCTCGTCGCCCTGGCGGCGCTGGCCGGCGGTGGGGTCGTGGCGGCGCTGCAATTGGGGCTGCTGAAGGGGTATCAGCTGCTGCGGTTCGAGGCCTTCACCAACCCGACGCTCGACCCGCGGGGTGCGGGCTACAACACGACGCAGGCTCGGATTGCGATCGGCAACGGAGGCTTGTTCGGCCAGGGGCTCTTCCACGGGTCGCAGACCCAGTCGGGCTTCGTGCCTGAGCAGCACACCGACTTCATCTTCACGGTGGCGGGGGAGGAGCTCGGGTTGGTCGGCGCGGGGGCCATCGTCGCCTTGTTCCTCGTGCTGTTGTGGCGGGCGACCCGGATCGCGGCGCTGTCCGACGACACCTTCGGCCGGCTGGTAGGGGCAGGAGTCGTCTGCTGGTTCGGCTTCCAGGCGTTCCAGAACATCGGCATGTGCCTCGGCATCATGCCGGTGACCGGCGTGCCGTTGCCGTTGGTGTCGTACGGCGGCACGTCGATGTTCGCCTCGCTGACCGCTATCGGGCTGCTGGTCAATGTGCATCTGCGGACCGAGCGGTCGCTGGGCATCGGCGTGGCCCTGCGCAGCCGGATGTCCCGCGCTCACCGTTTCTGACTGTCAGCCCGCTCTCCCAGTCGTCCGGTGGCGACGCGGGAAACCCCCGACGCCAGTCGGCCGAAGGGGTTGAGGGCCGGCCGAGTCCGCTCGCATCAGCGGGCTGGAAGACTGGCCAGGTGACCAGCGAAGCGGATCGGGCCTACTGGGATGCCGAGTCGGACACGTTCGACGACGAACCTGATCACGGGCTCCGCGACCCCGACACCGCAGCGGCCTGGCGCGAGCTCCTGGGGAGCGTGCTGCCTGAGCCGTCGGCGCGGGTGGCCGACCTCGGCTGTGGCACCGGCTCGCTCGCCGTACTCCTCGCCATTGACGGCTACCAGGTCGACGGCGTGGACTTTGCCCCCGCGATGGTCGCGCAGGCTCGAACCAAGGCTGCGTCGACTGATCGGGCCGTGGCCGGGTTGTCGGTGGTCGTTGGCGATGCGGGTGCTCCGCCGTTGCGTGACGGCGCGTACGACGTCGTGCTGGTCAGGCACGTGACCTGGGCGCTGCCTGACCGCTCCTGGGCCCTGCACCGCTGGCACCATCTGCTCAGACCCGGAGGACGGCTGGTCTTGGTCGAGGGCTTTTGGTCGACCGGCGCTGGCCTCCACGCTGACGATGTGGCCGCGGCTGTGGGCGAACTCTTTGACGACGTACGCGTCCGTCACCTCACCGATCCGCGGCTGTGGGGGCGCGCCATCACCGACGAGCGCTATTTGCTCACCGGCATTGCGAAGCAAGGAGTTCAATGACTGACAACCGTGCTGCCTTCCTCACTGCGGCAGACACCGTGGTGGTTCTCCTGGGCCGCGACGAGGTGTGGAACAAATGGGGCGAGCCCAGTGCGTTGCCGGAGTGGGCGGTCGGAGGCGTCGCTGAGCATCTGGCCAACCAGATCCACAGCACCCTCGCCGCGCTCGAGTCGCCGGACGGGGACGGGCCGCTTGTTCGGATCACCGACCACTATGCCAATGCCCAATGGCCGAAGGAGGGCGTGCACGGTGAGGTGAACTCTGCCATCCGAGCCACCGCGGACCAGACCGCGACCGAGGGACCAGCTGAGCTGGCTCGCCGTACGGCGGATGCTCGGGAGCAGGTTGCCCGGTTGCTCGCCACAACTGAAGCCGAGCGCCCGATCTTCATTGCCTGGCAAGGCTGGTCGCTGTCCCTGAACGACTTCCTGGTGACGCGGATGATGGAGATTGCCGTCCACTCCGACGACCTCGCCGCTAGCGTCGGTCTTGAGGCGCCATCACTGCCGCCCGAGGTGCTTGAGCCCGTGTTGGCGCTGCTCACCGACCTTTCGGTCCGCCGGCACGGTCAGGCAGCCGTTCTCCGCTCCCTCACCCGCCGCGAACGCGCCCCGGAGACCATCGCCGCCTTCTAAGGCTCCCGATCGGAGGTGCTCGGTGGGAGAACTGACGGGCGGGTCGTCGTACGCTGAGCTGAACTGCACCCGAGTTGGAGGAACCTTCGCGCATGCCTGTGGAGAGCCTGTTCGACCGGCTGGAGCCGTTGCTGCCGATGGTGCAGAAGCCGATCCAGTACGTCGGCGGAGAGCTCAACTCGACGGTCAAGGATTGGGACTCGACAACCGTCCGCTGGGCGCTGATGTACCCCGACGCCTACGAGGTCGG
>JAICMS010000092.1 GCA_025929075.1 Propionibacteriales bacterium | reverse complement strand
CGGCCGCATCCCCCGGGCCTCTTGCCGCCAGCGAGTGGCTTGCCCCGTTAACGGGGCGCCCACCCCGTTAACGGGGCAGATCTGCCCTGGAAACCGGGTGCTTGCCCCGTTAACGGGGCAAGCACCAACCCCCGGAGGCCTAGTGTCTTGCTGCCCGGACCGACCGCGCGGCTCCCCGGCTCTCCAGCCCCCTGGCCCCTCGGCTTGCTCAGGGCAGCGGACGGAGCATCACCGTCTGCTCGCGCGCCGGGCCGACCCCGATCCCGCAGAAGGGCACGCCCGACATCTCCTCCAGCGCCCGCGCATACACCTGAGCGCTCTTGGGCAGATCGCTGAAGGCCCGCGCCCCCGACAGGTCGCCGCCCCAGCCGTCGAAGAACTCGTACACCGGCTTCGCGTGATGGAACTCCGTCTGCGTCATCGGCATCTCGTCGATCCGCTTGCCGTCGACCTCATACGCCACGCAGACAGGGACCCGCTCCCACCCGCCGAGCACGTCGAGCTTGGTGAGGAACAGGTCGGTCAGCCCGTTGACCCGCGCGGCGTATCGAGCCACCACCGCGTCGTACCATCCGCAACGCCGCTCCCGCCCCGTCGTCGTACCGAACTCGCCGCCTTCGACCCGCAGCCGCTCTCCGTCCTCGTCCAGCAGCTCGGTGGGGAACGGCCCGGCTCCGACCCGCGTCGTGTAGGCCTTGATCACACCGACGACGCGGTCGATCCGAGTCGGCCCGATGCCGGCGCCGACGCAGGCGCCGCCCGCGATGGGGTTCGACGACGTGACGAAGGGGTAGGTGCCATGGTCGGCGTCGAGCATCGTCGCCTGCGCGCCCTCGAAGAGCACCGTCCGGCCCGCGTCGAGCGCCTGGTTGATCACGAGTGACGTGTCGGCGACGTACGACCGCAACGCCTCTGCGTAGCCGAGGAACTCGACGAGCACGTCGTCAACGCTGATCGCGCGTCGGTTGTAGGCCTTGACCAGCAGTTGGTTCTTTTGTTCGAGCGCGCCCTCGATCTTCTGCCGCAGGATCTTGGCGTCGAAGAGGTCACCGACGCGTACGCCGAGTCGCGAGATCTTGTCGGCGTACGCCGGCCCGATGCCTCGCCCAGTCGTGCCGATCTTGTTCTTGCCGAGGAACCGCTCGGACACCTTGTCAACAGTGACGTGGTAGCTGGCGATCAGGTGGGCGTTGGCGGAGATCAGCAGCCGCGAGGTGTCGATGCCGCGGTCGGCGAGCGCCTTCATCTCGTCGAGGAGTACGCCGGCGTCGATGACGACTCCGTTGCCGATCACCGGAGTGCAGCCCGGGGTGAGGACGCCTGACGGGAGCAGGTGGAGGGCGTAGCGCTCACCGTCGACGACGATGGTGTGGCCGGCGTTGTTGCCGCCTTGGTAGCGGACGCAGTAGTCGATCGCGTCGCCGAGCTGATCGGTCGCCTTGCCCTTGCCCTCGTCGCCCCACTGGGCGCCGACGATCACGATTGCGGGCATGCGTCACCCCTTCCGTCCGGCACGCGCCCATCCTCTCCCGAACCGGGATGTACGGCGACTGGCGCCCGACCACCTCCCCAGCGGCAACGCCGGCCCATCCCAGGCGACTCACTCATCTTGAGGAGTTGTGGGCGCTATGGCGACCCAGATCCCTCAAGACCCGCCGCCGGATGGGCGATCCGACGCCTTGGTGAGACTGATCTCGAGGGCTTTCGGTTTCTATGGCGACAGCAAGCCCTCACGATCCGCGCCAGACTCAGTCGGTCGGTGCGATCGGTGCCGTCGGGTCACAGTCGTTCAGAAGTTGCCGACAACGCTCCGCCTCCGACATTTCGCCAATCCGATCAGCGGCCGCCGCCAGCGCCGCCACGCATCTCAGGAAACCCCGGTTGGGCTCATGCGACCACGGCACCGGCCCGAAGCCCTTCCACCCGTTGCGGCGCAGGGCGTCGAGCCCGCGGTGGTAGCCGACGCGAGCGTAGGCGTAGCCGTCGATGTCTTCGCCGCGTCCCAACGCGCCCTCCGCCAGCTCCGCCCATGCCAGTGAAGACGCTGGGAATGCCGCGGCGACGTCAGCCGGGGGCTGCCCAGCGTCGAGACGGGCGGCGGCGGGATCAGTGGGAAGCAGGGTCGGTGGGGGTCCGTCGAGGAGGTTGTCGAAGCTCATAACTGCATCATCCAGGGTCCAGTTGCGGGGAGTGGCTGCCAGGCAGGCATGCTGACCGCTCGACGGCCACGAGTGCCCGTCGGCGTACGCCGCGCGCCCGACTCCTCAGCACGCAAAGCCTGCTCCCTCGGCGCACAAACCCTGCCCCTTCGCACAAACCCTGCCCCTTCGCACGAAGCCTGGCCCTCGGCGCACGAGGGCGCTCCTCAGCCCGCAGAG
Organism: Propionibacteriales bacterium; assembly: GCA_025929075.1. GTDB lineage: Bacteria > Actinomycetota > Actinomycetes > Propionibacteriales > Nocardioidaceae > JAICMS01. Next base: position 7,698 of record JAICMS010000092.1, on the reverse strand, counting down.
CGTGACTCCGCGGCGGAGGGCTTCAGGGTTGAGGGGTCGCGGATCGGCCGGTACGGCGGGAGCGCACCGCCTCGATGGCGATCGGCACCATCGAGAGCACCACGAGCCCGACCAGGATCAGCTCGATGTGATTGCGGACGGCGGCGACCTGGCCGAGCCAGTAGCCCAGCAACGTGACACCGGTCGCCCAGACCACACCGCCGACCGCGGAGTAGCCCATGAACCGGCCGAACGGCATCCGCCCCACCCCGGCCGCCAAAGTGATCAGGGTTCGGACGATGGGCACGAAGCGGCCCAGCAGGACCGCCGGGTTGCCATACCTCTCGAAGAAGACGTGGGTCCGCTCGACGTACTTGGGCCGGAAGATCCGTGAGTTCGGGTTGCTGAAGATCGCCGGGCCGACCCGCCGTCCGACCCAATAGCCGACCAGGTTGCTGCCCACCGCGACCGCCGACAGCACGAGGCAGGCTTCCCACAAGGAGGTCGTGATCGTGTGCTGCGAGATGAGCAGGCCGACCGTGAAGAGCAGCGAGTCCCCGGGCAGGAACGGAAACAGCCAGCACTCGATGAAGATGATCAGTGCCGCGCCCCACAGGGCGTACTGGCCGAAGTGGTCGATCAGCGTGCGAGGGTCGAGCAATCCGCCGAGCAGCGCCGGCTGCTGCACGATCCACTGCACCGCTTGAGCCTACGCGGCTCTTTAGGCTGAGCCGGTGACCAATCGCGCCGACACCAGGAACGCTTCCCCCGCCGCCGGTCCCTCCCCGCTGACCGTCGGCGTCGGACCGTGGCCGGGGAGGCGGCCGGAGGATGAGCGGTACGACGATGAGCTGCTCGCCAACGGCGACGCGCGCAACGTGGCCGACCGCTACCGGTACTGGCGGCACGACGCGATCGTGGCCGACCTTGATGCCCGGCGGCACGGGTTTCATGTAGCGATCGAGAACTGGCAGCACGACCTCAACATCGGCTCGATCGTGCGTACGGCGAACGCCTTCCTCGCCGACACAGTGCACGTGGTTGGGCGGCGGCGCTGGAACCGGCGTGGCGCCATGGTCACCGACCGCTATCAGCGCATCGAGCACCATCCCTCGGTAGAGGCGTTCGCTGACTGGGCGGCGGGAGCGGACCTGCCTCTCATCGGGGTCGACAACGTCGTCGGCTCGACGCCGCTCGAGGTGGCCGAGCTGCCGCGGGAATGTGCGCTGGTCTTCGGCCAGGAGGGGCCGGGCCTCAGCGACGAGATGGCGGCGTCTTGCCAGCAGACGCTGGCCATCAGCCAGTTCGGCTCGACCCGCTCGATCAACGTGGCGGCTGCTGCCGCGATCGCCATGCACACCTGGATCCGCCAGCACGCCGCCCTCCTCACCGCCTGACCGCCGCCTGACGGCCGCTCACCGACCCGGGGCGCCGCCCCGCCGCGCAGCCCGTCCCCGCCGCGCACCCCCCAGCCCCAGCGCATCCCCTCCCCGCCGCCCCGCCGCCCCGCCGCCCGACGGTGCTTGCCCCGTTAACGGGGCGCCTCCACCGTTAACGGGGCAAACCTGCCCCGGAGAGCGGGTGTTTGCCCTGGAGACTGACGGCGGGCCAGGGCGGAGCAAGGGCGGGCCAGGGCAGACAGCATCGATTGCAGAGAGTCGTCTCCCGGCAAACCACATCGCAGACCGGAGTTTGGCCAACGGGCCGCCGTACCGGCACAGCCTCCAAGTCCCTCAGTCGCTACCTGTTCGGAGTCCGCACGATTGGCAATACTGAAGACAACCCGTCGCAAGCCCGAGCACGGAGGTCAAACATGCCCGTCGCAACGCCAGAGGTCTACGCCGCCATGCTCGACAAGGCCAAGGCCGAGCGCTTCGCCTACCCTGCGATCAACGTGACCTCGTCGCAGACGCTGCACGCCGCGCTACGCGGGTTTGCGGAGGCGGAGAGCGACGGGATCGTGCAGGTGTCGACAGGGGGCGCCGAGTTCCTCTCCGGTACGACGATCAAGGACATGGTGGCGGGGTCGCTGGCGTTCGCCGCGTTCGCGCGGGAGGCCGCGAAGAAGTACCCGGTCAACGTGGCGCTGCACACCGACCACTGTCCCAAGGACAAGCTCGATGGCTTCGTCCGGCCGCTGCTGGAGCTGTCGGCCAAGCAGGTGGCGGACGGCGGGCTGCCGATCTTCCAGTCGCACATGTGGGACGGCTCGGCCGTGCCGCTCGACGAAAACCTGTCGATCGCCAAAGAGCTGCTCGATAAGGCGGCAGCTGCGCAGATCGTCCTCGAGATCGAGGTCGGCGTGGTCGGTGGGGAGGAGGACGGCGTCGAAGGGGCCATGGACGAGAAGCTCTATACGACGCCGGATGACGCGCTCGCCACGGCGGAGGCGCTGGGCCTGGGCGACCGCGGCCGCTACCTCACCGCGCTGACCTTCGGCAACGTGCACGGCGTCTACAAGCCCGGCAACGTCAAGCTGCGGCCGGAGATCCTGAAACAGGCGCAGCAGGCGGTGGCGGAGAAGTACGACCTGGGCGCGGACGCGAAGCCGTTCGACCTGGTCTTCCATGGCGGATCGGGCTCGCTGCTGGAGGAAATCCGCGAGGCACTCGACTACGGCGTCGTCAAGATGAACGTCGACACCGACACCCAATACGCGTTCACGCGGCCGATCGTCGACCACATGTTCACCAACTACTCCGGTGTGCTCAAGGTAGACGGCGACGTCGGCAACAAGAAGGCGTACGACCCCCGCTCCTACGGCAAGGCCGCAGAGACCGGGATGGCAGCGCGTGTGGCCGAGGCCTGCCAAAACCTCCGCTCAGCCGGCACCGCCCTCGCCAAGTCCTAGCGATCGGTCCGCCCCGCCAGCTCCTTCCACTTCCGTCCCTGGCAACGCAACTCCTTCAGGTGCTTGCCCCGAATTCGGGGCGCCTGCACCGCTAACGGGGCAGATCTGCCCCGCACAGCGTGAGGTTTGCCCCGGCAACTACGCCTCGCCGCCGTACGCCGACGTACTCACCGCCTGAAATATCCACAGCCGCCTTACTGCGACTGCATCGTCCACCGGCGCACTGTTTATCGGACAAGCCGGCGCCCTGGTCGAACATCATGGCCACATGAGAGGCGCACTAGCCGGAATTGCCGCCAACCAAGGTGGCGTCTTCCTTCGACGACAGGCGCTTGCCTGCGGATACACCGCCCGCGAGTTCGAGGCGATGACCGAACGGTCCCGCGGTTCCTGGACGCGGATCCGGTACGGCGTGTATATGCCGCGTGAAGTATGGCAAGCCACCCAGAAGCTGGACAGGCAGCGGCTGCTCGACCGCGCTGCGTCGCTCGTCTGCCTCGGCGATGCTGTGTTGAGCCATAGTTCAGCCGGACGCTTGCTCGGTCTTCCGGTGCATGATGCCGAAGACGGGCTCAGCCACGTCACAAGAAACGGCGCATCCCACACGGCCAGGATCGAGGCAGGCATCAAGCACCATCGTGCGCGGCTCACCGTCGACGAGGTAATGACCGTCGACGGCATGAAGTGCACGACACCGCTGCGCACGGCAATCGATATTTCTCGGGAGTTCGGTTTCCGAAGCGGGCTGGTGGCCGCGGATGCGGCCCTGAACGGCGGAGTCACCAAGAAGCAGCTTCTCGAACGGGTATCCATGTTGTGCAACGAGCCTCGGTCGCCCGTGGTCAAGGCGGTCGCCGACCTCGCGGCCGCTGGAGCGCAGACGCCGATCGAATCTCTCGGGCGGGTCGTGCTGGCCAACATGGGCATCACCGAGGTGCTGCTGCAGTTCCGGATCGACCTGCCACACGGCCGCTTCGCCTTGGTTGACATCTATTCACCTGCACTAAGACACATTTTCGAATGCGACGGCCGGCTCAAGTACACGGATCAGTACGACGACCACGGAGGGCTGTTGACCGCCAGCGAAATCGCGTGGCGAGAGAAGCGCCGAGAGGACCAGATCCGCGGCCTGGGATTCGGGGTTAGCCGACTCGTTTGGAGCGACGTTGTGGAAAGCAACTTCGCGCGGGTGGCAAACCGGTTGTGGCATGAGATCGAGCAACAAGGCGCAGCGGGGACTACGAGGGGCACGTCCGCCGTCGGAAGTCTTCAGCCGCTGAGACCTACCTCAGCGGCCTCGTAGGCTGCACAGTACAAAAGTCCAGCGTTCTCGACGGCAGCGCGCGCACCACGGTCGACAACCACTGCGACCGCTTCGACCTCAGCACCGGCTTCGCGCACTGCCTCGACCGCTGTGAGCACCGACGACCCCGTCGTCGATGTGTCCTCCACAACTAAGACCCGGCGCCCGCTGAGATCGGGACCTTCGATCCTTCGCTGCAGGCCGTGAGCCTTCCCGGCCTTACGCACAATGAATGCGTCGAGTCGCTCCCCGGCCGCAGCCGCTGCATGCATCATGGCCGCGGCCACCGGATCCGCCCCGAGTGTGAGGCCTCCAACGGCGACGTACTGCAGCCCAGCCACCGCGTCGCGCATGACGCGACCGAGCAGCGGCGCCGTATCGCCTGAGAGACCGATCCGGCGGAGGTCGATGTACTGGTCAGCCTCAGCCCCGGAGGACAACACGACATGGGCGCGAACCACCGCCCGGTGCTTGATCTGCTCAAGCAGTGCCGTCCGATCGTCCATCGCCGAGACTCTAGTCCCGCGGGAGCCGGAGCTGGCGCTCCACCCGCCGCCGAGAGGACGCCGACCGGCCTGGCTCGACTCCCAATCACCGGACTCACCGGCGCGCTCCACCTAAACCGCTGCCCGACCGACCCCCGCCCGCCGGAGCCACCGGGGCAAGCACCCGCTTTCCAGGGCAGATCTGCCCCGTTAACGGGGCGCCAGCACCGTTAACGGGGCAAACACCTGGCGGCGGAGCGGTTAGGCGGGGTGGACGGTGAGGCCGTCCTTGGCGGGGTCGACGTCGACCACCACCTTGTCACCGTCACTCACCTCCCCGGCCAGCAGCGCCCGAGCCAGCGCGTCGCCGATGGCGCTCTGCACCAGTCGGCGCAGCGGCCGGGCGCCGTACACCGGGTCGAAGCCGGTCAGCGCCAGCCACTCCCGCGCCGCCTCGCTCACGTCGAGCGTGATCCGTCGCGCAGCAAGCCGGCCCCCCAGCGCATCCACCTGCAGATCCACGATCCGGGTGAGCTCCTCGGTGCCCAGCGGGTCGAAGAGCACGATGTCGTCGAGCCGGTTGAGGAACTCGGGCTTGAACGCCATCCGCACCGCCGACATCACCGCCTCCCGCTTCGCCTCCGCATCCAGACCGGGGTCGCCGAGGAACTGCGAGCCGAGGTTCGAGGTCAGGATGATGATCGTGTTCCGGAAGTCGACCGTCCGGCCCTGGCCGTCGGTCAGCCGGCCGTCGTCGAGCACCTGCAGCAGGACGTCGAACACCTCCGGGTGCGCCTTCTCGACCTCGTCGAGCAGCACCACCGAGTACGGCCGACGGCGCACCGCCTCCGTCAGCTGGCCGCCCTCCTCGTAGCCCACGTAGCCGGGGGGCGCACCGACCAGCCGGGCCACCGAGTGCTTCTCGGAGTACTCGCTCATGTCGATCCGGTTGATCGCCCGCTCGTCGTCGAACAGGAAGTCCGCCAGCGCCTTGGCCAGCTCGGTCTTGCCGACGCCGGTCGGGCCGAGGAACAAGAACGACCCGGTCGGGCGGTCAGGGTCACTGATCCCGGCTCGCGCTCGCCGTACGGCGTCCGACACGGCCACGACAGCAGCACGCTGACCGATCAGCCGCTTGCCGATCTCCTCCTCCATCCGCAGCAGCTTGCCGGTCTCGCCCTCGAGCAGTCGCCCGGTCGGGATGCCGGTCCAGGACGCGACCACCTCGGCGATCTCGTCGGCGCCGACCTCTTCGCGCACCATCGTCTCAGCGGGCTCGGAGGCCTGCGCCTCGTCGAGCTCCTTCTGCAGCGATGGGATGCGCCCGTAGAGGATCTCCGACGCGGCCGCCAGGTCGCCCTCGCGCTGGGCCCGCTCGGCCTGGCCGCGCAGCGAGTCGATCTCCTCCTTGAGGGTGCCGATCCGGTTCAGGCCCTGCTTCTCCAGCTGCCAACGGCTCTCCAGCGCGCGCAGCTGCTCGGCCTTGTCGGCGAGCTCGGCCCGCAGCACGTCCAGCCGCTGCTTCGACGCTGGGTCGTCCTCGCGACCCAGCGCGAGCTCCTCCATCTTCAGCCGGTCGACGTTGCGCCGGAGCTGGTCGATCTCGACCGGTGAGGAGTCGATCTCCATCCGCAGCCGAGACGAGGCCTCGTCGACGAGGTCGATGGCTTTGTCGGGCAGCTGCCGCCCGGTGATGTAGCGGTCGGACAGCGTGGCCGCGGCGACCAGCGCGGCGTCGGCGATCGCCACCTTGTGGTGCGCCTCGTAGCGCTCCGCCAGGCCGCGCAGGATCGCGATCGTGTCCTCGACGCTCGGCTCGCCGACGTACACCTGCTGGAACCGCCGCTCCAGCGCGGCGTCCTTCTCGATGTGCTGGCGGTACTCGTCGAGCGTCGTCGCACCGATCAGCCGCAGCTCGCCCCGCGCGAGCATCGGCTTGAGCATGTTGCCGGCGTCCATCGCGCTTTCGCCGGTCGCGCCGGCTCCGACGACCGTGTGCAGCTCGTCGATGAACGTGATGACCTGGCCGCCGGAGTCCTTGATCTCCTCGAGCACGGCCTTGAGCCGCTCCTCGAACTCGCCGCGGTACTTCGCCCCGGCCACCATCGCACCGAGGTCGAGCGAGAGCAGCCGTCGCCCGCGCAGCGACTCCGGCACGTCGCCGGCCACGATCCGCTGGGCGAGCCCCTCCACGACGGCTGTCTTGCCGACGCCGGGTTCGCCGATCAGCACCGGGTTGTTCTTCGTACGGCGAGACAGCACCTGGACGACGCGACGGATCTCGCTGTCCCGGCCGATCACCGGGTCGAGCGACCCGTCCCGCGCGGCGGCGGTCAGGTCGACGGCGTACTTCTCCAGCGCCTGGTAGGTGCCCTCGGGATCCTGGCTAGTCACTCGCGCCGATCCGCGGACCGACTGGAACGCCGCCTGCAGCGCCTCCGCAGTCGCGCCGAGCTCGGTCAGCAGCGACTTGACCGGGCTGTCGACCTGGGCCAGCGCCACCAGGATGTGCTCGGTCGACGTGTAGTCGTCGCCGAGCGACTGGGCGAGTTGCTCGGCCGCCTCGAGCGCCTGGATGGTCGGTCGTGAGTACGACGGCGAACTGACCGTGGAGCCGGCGGCGGCCGGCAGCCGGCGGAGCAGCTCGGTGGTCCGCTCCGCGACGGTCGACGGCTGGATGCCGACGGCGCTCAGCAGCGCCCCGGCGATGCCGTCGGTCTGGCCGAGCAGGCCGGCCAGCAGGTGAGCAGGCTCCACGGCCGGATTGCCGGCGGAGGTCGCCATCTGAATGGCGGCCCCAATGGCCTCCTGGCTGCGGCGGGTGAAGCGGTTGGCGTCCATGGTGCTGGGGATGTCTCCTCGTGAGCTTTCGGTGTTCAGTTAGTTGTTTCGGCGTACCCGCAATTGCGGGGAACTGGCCGGCCCGCGTCCGGTTTGTCCAGCCACTTTCGTGCCCTTCGCGGAAACTGGGGTGGCGCGCGCTCGCCTCAACGGGCGGAGTGGCCCGGGGGGGCGGGGTGGTACTGGGTAAGGTCGCTGGCGGCTCGTACGGCGGGCAGGTTGGCCGGTGAAAGATGCAT
>JAICMS010000004.1 GCA_025929075.1 Propionibacteriales bacterium | reverse complement strand
TAGCCGCGTGCTGTCAGCAACAGGCCGAGCGACCCGCGGGGGGAGGCGCCGACCAGCACGTGTGGGTGCTGACGAGTGGCCGTGGCCAGCGCCACGCAGTACTGCCCGATGCTCTGGTCGACGGTGACGGTCTCCACCGCAGCCTGGAGCTGCAGCAGCGTTGCCGCGTCGACGACGGCCCGCAACGTCTGCGCTTCCTGCCTGCGTGCGAGTCGGCGCCGGAGCACGTCGTACTCCTCGTCGACGCCCGGATAGCCGAACGCAACCCGGACCAGGAACCTGTCGAGCTGCGCCTCCGGAAGCGGGTAGGTGCCTTCGTACTCGACGGGGTTCGCGGTCGCGAGCACGTGGAAGGGCGACGGAAGCGGGAACGTCTGCCCCTCGACGGTGATCTGGCTCTCCTGCATGGCTTCGAGCAGCGCGGCCTGGGTCTTCGGCGGGGTGCGGTTGATCTCGTCGGCGAGCAGGATGCCGGTGAAGAGAGGACCGGGGCGGAACGTGAACTCGGCGGTGCGCTGGTCGTAGACGAAGGAACCGGTGAGATCGGCCGGGAGCAGGTCGGGGGTGAACTGCGCGCGCTTGAACGTCAGGCCCAGCGCCTGGGCGAAGGAGCGCCCGGCGAGCGTCTTGCCGAGGCCGGGGAAGTCCTCGAGCAGCACGTGACCACCGGCCAGGATCGCGCTCAGCACCAGGGCAAGTTGGTTGCGCTTGCCGACGACGGCCGTCTCGACCTCGTCGAGGACCTCGACGGCGATGCGGGAGGCGTCGGCGGCGTCAGTGGTCGTCACAGCGACTCCAATCGTTCGAGCAGTCGCCCGATCTGTCGGTCGTAACCACGCCGTGGGTACTGCGGCCGGTTGGCCAGGTAGTCGGCGAGCGGCTCGCCAAGGATCTCGCGGGCATGCTGCGGGTCAGTTGTGGGGTCGACGTTGTACTTGCTGCGCAGCAGGTCCTCGGCCACTCGAGCAAGCACCGAGTGCACCTCGAACGCGACGGCCTCTCGGTCGTTCGACTCCGACAGGTCCTGCGCCAGTCGAGAGAACCGGGCGTCGAAGCCGCGCCGACTCGGCGCAAAGCGGGGACTGATCTGCCACTGCACTCCGAGGCTGGGATCGAGGGTGTCGCGCGCCAGCCAGACGACACCGGCAAGCGCCACCACCGCGAAGGCGAGCAGGGCTGGCTCAGGCTCCCGGTCGCTCAGCCAGCCGTAGGCCCACAGCACTGCGAATGCGCCGGCGGTGGCCAGCAGTCGGTGCGTCCACGCCGCCCACATGTCAGCCACTCACGTTTCCGGCGTCCGCGACGGCGAGGCGCCGACGCAGACCGGCGTCCAGGGCCTCCAGCGCCCCGATCGCTGTCCGGCGGTGGGTCTCGGTGAGCTCGTGTTCAGAGAACCGTGCTTCTCGGTACAGCGCCGCCAACTGCCCGATCGCGGTGCCATCGACGACGTAATGACCCAGCACCCTCCGGGTGAACTCGGCCGACGTCTCCGCCGCTCGTCGTGGGATACCCACATCGGCGGCCGCTGTCTCGAGCGCGAGCCAACACTCGACGATCGCGTTGCGCGGCGCTCCTTGGTAGAGGGCAGCCAACTGGTCCGCAGTGGTCTTGGTGAGCCGCTCCGGCAGGTCGGGCACCTCGAGGGCATCGGGGTCCGGCTCGCTCAGCAGCAGCCGGCTTTCCTTACGGGAGCGCCGCCAGCCGTAGTAGCCGTAGGCGAGCAGGGCCGCAAGGGACAAGGCCAGCAGCAGGAGGAGGACGACGACGAACGCGTCCAACCAGGACGGCATCGACCACAAACCCTGCGGCTGATGGCCCCGAATGCCATGGCCGAGTCGAAGGCCCGCCGGCGGCCGCGGCCGGGTGCTGAACCCGACGCTGTGCCAGATGTGGACGGGCGAGGCGGCGGCGACGGCCGCGACGAGGACGAGCGTCGCAGCTGTCGCGCCGAGGATGAGCCCGCGCCGGCCGGCCACGCGCACATCCTAGTGAGGGTCGGTGGCCACCCGGCCTTCGAAATCGACTACTTCTTGGTAACAATGGAGAGAGTCGGAAGGCTCCGACGAAACGAGGTGTGGTCGATGGTCCCCGAGGTCAGCGCCCGGCAGTCACGCGAGGTGGCCGAGCAGGCCAGAGAGACGGAGTGGACCAGACCGAGCTTCGCCAAGGGCCTGTACCTCGGGCGGGTCGACCTCTCACTGATCCATCCCTACCCGCGGCCGCCCGCTGACGAGGCCGCCCGCGCCGACCAGTTCCTCGCTGAGCTCGAGCGCTTCTGCCACACGATGGACGGTCGGCTTGTCGAGCGCGAGGCGCAGGTGCCCGACGACTACCTCAAGGGAATGGCCGAGCTCGGCGTCTTCGGCATGAAGGTGCCGAGGGAGTACGGCGGCCTGGGGCTCTCCTCGTCCGGATATGGCCGGGCGCTGATGCTGCTCGGCTCGGTCCATCCCACCATCGGCGCGCTGGTGTCGGCCCACCAGTCAATCGGCGTGCCGGAGCCGGTGCGTCTGTTCGGGACTGAGGAGCAGAAGAGGCGCTTCCTGCCACGCTGCGCCGCCGGCGCCGTGACCGCCTTCTTACTGACTGAGCCCGATGTGGGCTCCGACCCGGCTCGGTTGGCAGCCACCGCGACGCCGGTGGCCGACGGCTCGTCGTACGTTCTCGACGGCGTGAAGCTGTGGACCACGAACGGGGTCATCGCCGAGCTCGTCGTGGTGATGGCTGCGGTGCCGCCGCATGCAGGGGGGCGGGGTGGCATCACCGCCTTCGTCGTCGAGACGGACTCCCCGGGCATCACGGTGGAGAACCGCAACTCGTTCATGGGCCTCAAGGGCATCGAGAACGGTGTGACCCGCTTCTCCGCCGTGCAGGTGCCCGCCGAGAACCGGCTGGGGGAAGAGGGCCAGGGGCTCAAGATCGCCCTCACGACGCTCAACGCAGGTCGGCTGTCGATCCCGGCGCTCTGCGCAGGTGCGGGCAAGTGGTGCCTGAAGATCGGCCGCGAGTGGTCACTGGCCCGGGTGCAGTGGGGGCAGCCGGTTGGTCGGCACGAGGCGGTCGGCAGCAAGCTGGCGTTCATGGCCGCTACCGCGTTCGCGCTGGAGTCGGTGTTCGACCTTTCCGCCGAGCTGGCCGACGCCGGCACGAAGGACATCCGGATCGAGGCGGCGCTGGCGAAGTTGTGGTGCAGCGAGATGGCCTGGCGGATTTCCGATGATCTCGTCCAGATTCGCGGCGGCCGTGGCTACGAGACCGCGGACTCTCTGGCAGCTCGGGGAGAGCGAGCGGTGCCGGCCGAGCAGGTGCTCCGCGACCTGCGGATAAACCGCATCTTCGAGGGCTCGTCGGAGATCATGCGGCTGCTCATCGCGCGCGAGGCGGTCGACGCGCATCTGTCGGCAGCGGGAGACCTGGCGTCGCCAGATGCCGATCTCGGCGCGAAGGCGAAGGCGGCCGTGGCGGCCAGCGGCTTCTACGCCCAGTGGCTGCCGAAGCTCGTCGCCGGCAAGGGGACCGTCCCGTCGTCGTACGGCGACTTCGGACCGCTGGCCACTCACCTGCGCTTCGTCGAGCGCTCGTCGCGCCGGCTCGCGCGCCAGACGTTCTACGGGATGAGCCGCTGGCAGGCGGGGCTGGAGCACCGGCAGGCGTTCCTCGGGCGGATCGTCGACATCGGAGCCGAGCTCTATGCCATGGCTGCGAGCTGCGTGCGTGCCCAGATGCTGCACGAGCGCGGGGGGGCTGCGGGCGAGTCGGCCGTCGGGCTGGCCGATGCGTTCTGCCGCCAGGCCCGGCAGCGGGTCAAGGTGCTGTTCGACTCCCTGTGGGACAACACCGACGCATCTGACCGGCGGCTGACCGACAGGTTGCTCGACGGGGACATCAGGTGGCTCGAGGCCGGTGTCGTCGACGCCTCCGAAGGCACCGGTCCCTGGATCGCCGAGTGGGAACCCGGCCCGTCGACGCGCCCCAACCTGGCCCGCCGCTACCGCTAGCCCCCTCGTCCGCCGAGGGTCACGCTTCGTCCGCCGAGGGGTCAGACTTCGCGTACGACGTCCCTCGCCGCCTTGTCGACCCGGAGGCCGAGGAACCGGGGATGGCGCAACTGCCCATCGCGCGTCCACTCGGTGAACCTGACCTCGCCGACCTCGGTCGGCTGCACCCAGTGCACGCCATTGCTGGCAGCGGCCCTGCGGGGGATCGTCGAGGTGTCGAATGGCGACGTCGAGCGCTCGATACCCTTCAGCCGCCCGGCGATCCGGCGCAGCGTCGCCCGGTCGAACCCGGTGCCGACCTTGCCCGCGTAGGCAAGCGAGCCGTCGCGCTGGTAATAACCGAGCAGCAGCGCACCAAGTCCGACACGTGATCCCTGGGGGTCGGTCCAGCCACCGATCACGAACTCCTGGCCCAGCTCACATTTGAACTTCAGCCAGTCGGTCGTCCGGCCCGACCGGTAGGGAGCGTCGGCTCTCTTGGCGATGACTCCCTCCCAGCCACGAGAGCAGGCCAAGGTGTAGTACCGCTTGCCGTCGCTGTTGCGATGTGTCGTGTAGCGCAGTGGGTCGTGCCAGTCGAAGAGCTCGCGCAACAACTGCTTGCGGTCGCGAAGCGGCAGGTCGCGAGTGCTCTGCCCGTCGAGATGAAGCAGGTCGAAGATGTAGTAGTAGATCTCGAGACCGCTGCGTCGCGCCTTGTCGGCGTTGCTGACGTGCATCCGCGGTTGCAGCCGGGCGAAACTGGTTTGCCGGCCTTGGAAGGCGACCACTTCCCCGTCCACCACGAAGTCCGGGGTGTGCTCGGCGGTCAATGCCTCGGCCACTTCCGGGAAGCTTGCATCGGCGCTCGCTCCGCTGCGGCTGCGCAGGCGGACCCGGTCGCCCTCCCGCGTCGCGAGCACACGCATGCCGTCGAGCTTGCGCTCGAAGAGCCAGCCCTTGCGCGAGAAGGGCTCGCGCGCAAGAGTCGCCAGGGCCGGCCCTGGCACGTCGCTCATCCGCTCCACACCGAGGTGATACCCGATTCGGCGGCCGTCCGTCGGGTACCCGACCGTGGTGGGCCCGGACAAGCTCGACCGCTACCGCGCCAAGCGCGACTTCGGCTCGACAGCCGAGCCGCGGCCCACCCGCGGTCGCCGGCGCAAGGGCGCCGACCCCATGTTCGTCATCCAGGAGCACGCGGCGTCCAGCCATCACTTCGACTTCCGGCTGGAGGTCGACGGCGTACTCGTCTCCTGGGCAGTGCCGAAAGGCCCCTCGACCGACCCGCGCGACAAACGGCTCGCCGTACCCACCGAAGACCATCCGATGGAGTACGCAAGCTTCGAGGGCACGATTCCCCACGGCGAGTACGGCGGAGGGTCGGTCATCGTGTGGGATGTCGGGGTCTACCGAAACCTCACCGAACACGACGGCGCAGAGGTGCCAGTGGCCGACGCCCTCGCCGATGGCCACCTGTCGATCTGGCTCGACGGCATCAAGCTCATCGGAGGCTGGTCGCTGACCCGGACCGGGGACAACTGGATCCTGGTGAAGCGCCGCGACGAGCGAGCCGACGCCCGCCGCCGACCAACCTCGACGCAGCGGAAGTCTGTGCTCACCGGCCGGACCGTCGACGACCTCCCGTGAGGGGCGGCTCGCCGCCCACCGCTCAGCGCACCGCGAAAGTCGTCGCCGTCGGCTCGTCGTCGCGTACGGCGAGATGCTCGACGTGATCGACGCGCGCACCGGGAGGTCCGTGCTCGCACCAGCGGCAGAGGGCGTCGACGTCTTCGCCATCCCCGCGAAACAGCGCCTCGACGCACCCATCGTCGTTGTTGCAGACCCACCCGGTCACACCGCGCGACAGCGCTTCGCGGCGACAGGTGTCACGGAAGAACACCCCTTGCACCGCACCGTGCACCCTCACTCGTGCAGTGGTCATGACCAACACCGTAGCGAGCGTCGCACGGTCCCTAGACTCGCGTGGGGACATCCCTGGCGAAGGAGCGACCATGCGCGACGAGATCCGCGCGGGCATGACCACGGTGACGAGCCGCGCGGGTGACGAGATCGAGGCTTACGTGGCGCACCCCGCGGCAGCGACCGCCCGCGGAGGTGTCGTGGTGATCCACCACATGCCTGGCTTCGACAGCGCCACTCACGAGATCACCCGCCGCTTCGCGGTATGGGGGTACGACGCCGTCTGCCCGAACCTCCACTACCGCGCCGCCCCCGGCGCCGCCTCGGACGACGCGGCGGCCGCAACCCGAGCCGCCGGCGGAGTGCTGGACGATCGGCTCGTCGACGACGTGGCCGGAAGCGCTGAGTACCTGCGCTCGCAGCCGGCAAGCAATGGCAAGGTCGGCACCATCGGCTTCTGTTCCGGTGGCCGGCAGTCGGTGCTGGCCGCATGCCGATTGCCGCTGGAGGCGGCCGTCGACTGCTACGGGGCCTTCGTCCTCGACCTGCCGCCGGACCAGTCCGGGCTGAAACTTGAGCCGATCGTCGACCTACTGCCGGACCTGAGCTGCCCCTTGCTCGGCCTCTTCGGCGAAGAGGACTCCCACCCGGGACCGGCCGAGGTGGCCGAGCTCGACCGCGTCCTGGTCCAGCTCGGCAAGGAGCACGAGTTCCATTCCTTCGCGGGTGCCGGCCACGGCTTCTTCGCAGTCGACCGCCCGGCCTACCGCCAGAGTGCCGCGGGGGAGGGCTGGGAGCTCGTCCATGACTTCTTCGGCCGACACCTGGCAGTCGAGTGAGGCGCTGATGTGCACGTACAACACCGAACAACGTGTGATCGAGGGCAGCGGCAAGGGCAGCGCCGGCTGGTTTCCGCTGTCGACAGCAACCGTGTACTTCGACCACCCGGTGCACGCTCAGGCTGTCCACACCTTGAATATCGACTTCGCCAACCCGTCGCGCGGAGCAGCCGCGCGAGTGGCGGTCGAGCTCACCGCTACGTCGGCTCGGCAGCTCGTCGACGCCATCGAGGCCGCGCTGGCCGCCGTACCCTCCCATCTCCTTGAGGAGTCGGTTGGGTAGCGCCGTTAAGGCTACCGGGGCAGCCTAGAAAGTCTCTCACAGTCCTTGTGTATAAGGGCTTTTGGAATCAAAAACTGTCGGTGGTCGGTTCTAGTGCTCGGGGTATGGGCTGGCCTGTGCGTGGGCAGACGCCAACACCGACCTGGATCCGTCGCAGTCCGCCGGGCTGCCGGGGATGGAGCGTCTGATCCGACTGGGCGGGGCGGGGACGCCGGTGGTGGCGGAGTTCGCGCCGGCCGAGCTGGCCGCCCAGCTGGGATTGAGTCCGGTGGCGGGGAGTTTCCTGGTCGCTGACGCGCTGGATCTGCGGCATCGGCTGCCCAAGCTGTGGGGTCAGGTATGTGCCGGGGTGGTCCGGCCCGGGTTGGCCCGCTGGGTCGCCGCAGAGACCCGCGACCTGACCCAGGACGCAGCCGCCGAGGTGGATGGGACGGTGTCGCGGTATGCGAGTCGGGTCGGCTGGGGCCGGTTGCAGGCGATCACGGCCGCGGCGGTGCTCGCGGCCGACCCCCGACGCCGCCCGACCGCGAGCGGAGATGGTTCGCGATGCGCAGGGGGTCTGGGTCAGTCGCGACCATGAGCTCGGCTACAAGAAGCTGTTCGCCCGCGGCGCCGCCCCGGACCTGGACGCTCTGGACGCTCGGCTGGACGTGATCGCCGGCAAGCTGGCCGACTGGGGCGACACCGACAACCTGGACGTGCGTCGCGCGAAAGGCGTTGGGCGTGCCATGCTCTCTATCCACTTGGCCGGGGCCGGGCTTTGTGGCCGGTATGGGGTGGCGCGGGTGGAGGACCTCGGCCCGGTCCTCCTCGACCAGGTCAAGGACTGGCTGGGCCACCGCAACGTGGTCCTGAAGCCGGTGATCGACTTGAACCGGCCGACCCGGGCAGCGGACTGCTACGAGGTGCCGGTCGACATCGCCGACGCCGTCCACCTGCGCTCTCCGGCCGACTGCTTCCCGCACGCCACCTCCACCAGCCGCCGCCGCGGCGACCTGGACCACACCGAGCCCTACAAGTCCCCGACGAGGGTGGGCCACCGGGCCAGACCCGGGTCGACAACCTCGGCCGGCTGAGCCGGCTCCAGCATCGGATCAAGACCCACGGCCGATGGAAAGTCAGACAGCTCCGGTCCGGACTGTGGCTGTGGACCTCACCACACGCCTACCACTACCTCGTCGACCACACCGGCACCATCCCCCTCGGCAAACTCTGACTGCTGAGAGGTGGTTCAGACGAGTGCTGAGAGGCCGCGCTTGGCGAGCTGGTCGGCGATGATCACCTGCTGGATCTCGCTCGCCCCCTCCCAGATGCGCTCGACTCGGAGCTCGCGGAAGAACCGCTCGGCAACGTTCTCACGCATATAGCCACGGCCGCCGAAGATCTGCACCGCGCGGTCGGCGACCCGGTTCGCCATCTCGGAGGCAAACAGCTTGACCATGGAGCAGCGCCCGTGCAGCACCTTCTTGTCGACTCCCTCGTCAACTGATCGCGCGGTCTCGTACGTCATCGCTCGCGCTGCAAACAACTCCGTCGCGCTGTCGGCTAGGAGCCCCTGGACCAGTTGGCGTTCGATGAGCGGCTGTCCGCCGACCATCCTCTCTTTGGCGAAGGTAGCCGACTCGTCGATGAGTCGCTCTGCGGCGCCGAGACAGCGAGCCGCCACCATCAACCGCTCAAACCGGAACCACTCGTAGACGAACGACATGCCGTCCGCCTCGCTGCCGACCAGATGCTCCGCCGGCACGCGGATGTCGTCGAACGCGACGATCGGGTGCTCATGTCCGATGGTGTGGCTGTACGACGGGGTGCGGACCACCCGGACTCCATCGCTGGGCAGGTCGACGACGAAAAGCGCCTGTCGCCCGGCGTACTCGCCGTCGGTCAACACCGCCTGCACGAAGGCATAGCCGGCCTCGTTGTAGGAGGTGACATGCCACTTCTCGCCGTTGAGGACGTATCCGTCGCGCTCTCGACGCGCCGTAGCCCGGAGTTCGGAAACATCGGAGCCGGCAAACTCCTCGGTGATCGCGTAGCACTCCTGGGTTTCACCTCGGACCGTCGGAAGCAGCCAGCGCTCACGCTGGTAGTCGTTGGCCACATCGGGCCACCACGCAGGCGGAGTGTGCATGCACCAGCCGAGGGCGTTCGTGACGCGCCCGGCCTGCTCCTGCACGAGCACTTGCTGGAGTGAGGTGCAGCCGCGACCGCCGACGCTCGTCGGCATGTTCGTGGCGTAAAGGCCCAGTTCGATGGCGCGATCGTGGTGACGACTGGAGACCTCTTCGGACAACCGGCCGCCATTGAGCTCGGCGTCGATCTCGTGGGGGATCAGCTCGTTCGCGAAGGATCGCGCTCGCTGCTGGATCTCGAGGTCGGCTTGCGACAGCCCGTACATGCGGCCTCCGTGGGACCTTGACTGACCGTTCAGTCTATGCGAGCGTCGGCGCCATGACCAGTTCTCCGCCGCTGCCGCGGCGCGCCGACGCTGTGGTCGTCGGAGGTGGCACGATCGGTGGCTGGTGCGCGTGGTTCCTCAAGGAGGCAGGGCTCGCCGAGGTCGTGCTTGTCGAGGCGCACCGACTCGGCTACGGCTCGAGTTCGCGGGCAGCGGGAATGGTGCGAGCTCAAGGCGGTACCGAAACCGCTGTGCGGCTCGGCCTCTTCGCGCGCGAGTTCTACCGTGGCCAGGCCGACGCCTTGCCCTTCGACTCCGGGTTCGTCGAGCAGGGCTACTTCATGCCCTGCTTCGACGCAGACCAACTCGAGCAAGCGCACGACCGCATCGCGATGCAGCAGCGGCTCGGACTCGACGTCCGTTGGGTGGAGGGCGACGAGTTCGACGCGATGAACCCAGCCGTCTCGCCAGGCAAGACGCTCGGTGCCTCTTATGCAGCCGAGGACGGTTACATCGATCCACCTCGCAATGTGCTGGCCTACGCCTCGGCGCTGGCCGTCACCGGCGTAACCGTGGTGGAAGGCACGAGCTTCATCGGACTGCAGACAAGCAGGGGAGCAGTAGTCGGAGTGCAGACGTCTGACGGCACGGTCTCGACGAGCCGCGTCGTCCTCACAGGTGGCCCGACGCTGGGCGCCGTCGGTCGGGCCGCGGGTGTCGCCGTACCTGCCAGCGGGGTGCGCCACCAGGTGGTCGTCACCGAGCCGCATCCCGCTTTGGCGCCCGATCGACTGCCCATGGTCTTCGACGTAGCCTCTGGCATCTACTGGCGTCCCGAGGAGGACGGCGTGCTGTGGGGGATGAGCAACCCGGCCGAACTGCCAGGTGAGGCGCTGCGCTTCGACGCGGGCTACTTCGAGGCGATGCGTGAGCGAGTGGCCATGCTGCTGCCCGTCACCGCCGAGCTTGGGTGGCGCAAGGCGTGGGCGGCGACGATCGACTATACGCCCGATCACCTGCCGATCATCGGTCCTCTCCTGCAGGCAGAGGGACCAGTCGAGGGCACGGTTGTCGCGGCGGCCGGCGGCCACGGGATGATGTGGGGACCGGCGATCAGCAAGGTCGCCGCTGACCTGCTGCTGACCGGGCAGTCGGAGGTCGTGGACACCTCCGACCTGGGCCTCGACCGCTTTGATGCCGAGGGCCACAGCCGTCTCGCGCCGGACCCGATCGCGCTGCCGTTCCCTACTGCCGCCCAGTCGCCACAGCTGGCCGGCTGACCACCAGCGCATCAACCGCGACCACCTCGCGAGCTCCGGCGATCAGCGGGTTGACGTCGAGTGCGTCGATGGCATCGCCCAGCTCGACGGCCAGTTGCGACATTGCCTGAATCGCGTCCAGTATGGCGACAGCGTTGACCGGCTGCGAGCCGCGGGCCCCGGCAACCAGCTCGGCGAGCTCCTTGGCGGCCAGCATTCGCTCGGCACCTGCCCGCCCGACCGGTGGCAGCGCAACCCGGCGTTGCCGGATAACCTCCACGAGCGTGCCGCCGGCCGCGAGCACGAGCAACGGGCCCATCGTCGGGTCTCGGACGATGCCCAGGGCGAGCTCCACTCCGGCCGCGACCTGCCGCTGGACGAGCACCGCTGCTCCGAGCCGGTCGGCCAGAGACCGATAGGCAGCCTCGAGCGCCGTCTCATCCGCCACACCGAGCAGGACGCCCTCGACGTCGGTCTTGTGATCGGCCCCGGGGGCGGCCGTCTTCAGCGCCACCGGATAGCCGATGGCGGTGGCCGCGACGAGGGCCTCCTCGAACGAACCGGCCACCCGGCTGGCAGCCACGGACAGCCCGTAGTCGGCGAGCAGGTCCAGCGACTCCAACGGACTGAGTCGATGCGACAGTCGGGCCAGCCATCGTGACCGGCGGTCGGTGTCGACGACCGGCTTTACCGGCTCGACCGTTTCGGCGTCGGCAAGCAGATGAGACAGCGACCGGACACCGGGAACGCTGCCCTCCAGCACCGGGATGCCGGCGGCACGCAGCCGGACTGCCGCTCGTTGGTCCACGGCGGCCGCGACGTTGGCCAGGACGACGACCGGCTTGTCGGTGCCGACGTGGACGGTGAGCGCTGCCTCGGGATAGGAGTCGTCGCCGTCGTACTCCGGCACCAGGTCGATCGCCAGCACCACGATGTCGACTGCTGGGTCGTCCGCCAATGCCTGCATGCAGGAGGTGAACAGCTCCCGAGTGTCGGCACCCGTGCCCCACACGTCGAGCGGGTTGTCGGGGGCGAGGCCCTCTCCGAGGAGGCCGGCGAGTCGGCGCTTGGTCTGCTCCGACAGCGGCGCGAAGGGTACGCCGAAGGCGGCGGCTACATCGGCGACGAGGACCCGTTCAGCACCGGAGTCGTGCACGGTCGCAATGCCGTTGACCGGTCGGCCCGCCGGCAGCCGCCTGCCGATCCCGAACGCCTCCACGGTGTCCACCAGCTCGTCGAGGCTCGCGGCTCGATGCACGGCGTAGGCGTCGAAGAGCGCCTCCCAGCCGGCATCGGCACCGGCGATCGCACCCGAGTGCGCGGTGACGAGCCGGCTGCCCAGCGTCGAGCCGCCCACGGCCACCGCCACCACCGGGATGTCTCGGTCGGCGGCCCGCGCGAGGCAGCGACGCAGGGCAGCGGGGTCGCGGACCGTCTCGAGGAAGAGGGCGACCACACGCGTCTGGGGAAGCTCCAGCGCATAGTCGAGGTAGTCGGCCGTCGTCGTCACCAGCTCCTGACCGGACGACACGGCGAGGCTGTACTCGAGCCGCCGGTGGGTCCGCAGCAACGCCGAGAAGACCGAGCCGGAGTGGGTGACCAACGCAACCGGACCGCTCGGCAGTGGGTCGCGCTCGAGGTAGCCGATGGCACGGACTCCCGCCACGGTGTTGACGAAGCCCATACAGCCCGCGCCGCAGACCGGCATCAGCCCGGCCGCCGACCGCAGCTCCTCACCTCGGCCGGCCATGCTGCCGAACACCACCGCGCCACCGTCGCCGCGCTGCGCAGCGGCGGCCACCTGGTCGACGACAGCGGCATCGGGCACCCCGAGCAGGACGAGGTCGACAGGCTCAGGGAGGTCGGCGAGAGACGGCAGGCATGGCCGACCGCGAAGAGTTGCGTGCTTGGGGTGGATCAGATGGACCTTCTCGTACGCCGGGCTGCGCAGCGCCTCGGTGACCAGCCGGCTGCCGAACGACCCGGCCCGGTCACTGGCGCCAACCACCGCGACGGAGCGCGCCTCGAGCATCCGACGAAGCGGCTCCACGCACACCTCCCGCTCAGTGCAACTGACTGACCGTTCAGTCTAAGGAGTGCTACCCTGAGCCGACAAGGCCACGGCCCGTAGTCGGGGTGCTGGGGAGGAACCATGGCAGCACGGCCGGCAACCGAAGGATCGGCAGACCAGCGTCGTGACGCCATGCTGCGGGCGGCCGCGGAGCTGATTGCCGAGCGAGGCTTCGCCGACACCCGCATCGCCGATGTCGCCAAGCGGGTGGGGGCAAGTCCGGCACTTGTCATCTATTACTTCGGCACCAAGGACCGGCTGCTGACCGAGGCGCTGCGCTTCTCCGAGCAGTCCTTCTACGCTGCGGCCGACCGGCTGCTGGCCAGCACCTCGTCCATCGAGAAGCGGCTCGACGCGCTCGTGCAGCTGACCTGCATCCCGCAGGACTACGACGACATCCCCGGTGCCTGGGGCTTGTGGTTCGACCTCTGGGCCCAGGCGTTCCGTCACCCAGAGGTGAAGCGCGACAGGGTCGAGCTCGACCAGCGGTGGCGGTCGATCATCGAGCGGATCGTCAGGGACGGGATCCGGGCCGGCGAGATTGCCGAGGTCGACGCGAAGCAGTTCGCCGTCACGTTCGCGGCCCTGCTCGACGGGCTGTCCATCCAGACCGCGCTCGAGGACCCCGAGGTCGACCCGCAGCGCGCCTACGGCATCGCCATGGACTTCGCCGCCGGCACTTTGGGCATCAGTCGACGAGCGAAGCGTCGGCGCCGGTCGTCGGCTTCGACCCGTCGCTGACACCGTCAGCAGGCTGATCCTCCTGCGGACTGCGCGAACCGGGGATCAGCTGAGCAGCGCTTGTCGAGATGCAGACCCCGATGCGCTCGCCCTCGTGCAGCCACGCCGGTGGCTGCCCGTGCAGGTTGGCGACCTCCGCCACCATTCGCTCGCCGTCGATCGCAAGCGTCACATGTGTCTGCGCGCCGAGGAAGGTGAGCCGGTCGACTCGCGCCGGGTAGGTGTTCGTATGGGAGTCAGACCGCTCGGCCCCGAGCTCACACAGCTCCACCCGCTCCGGCCTGACGACGACGCTGACGGGTTCGCCGTTCGCAACGTGGCCCGTTGTCCGAGCGAGGATCCGTAGGTCGCCAACCCGACAGTCGGCCACACCGTCGTGAATGGAGTCCACCTTGGCGTCGTACAGGTTCGCCGTGCCCAGGAAGCCGGCGACATAGGCGGTGGCCGGAGACGAGTACATGTCACTGGGGGAGCCGACCTGCTCGACGTGCCCGTCGACCAGGATCGCGAGGCGGTCCGACATGGTGAGCGCCTCCTCCTGGTCGTGCGTCACGTAGACGAACGTCGTGTGGACTGTCCGCTGCAGCTCTCGCAGCTCGGCCTGCAACTGCTTGCGGAGCTTGGCGTCCAGCGCGCCCAGCGGCTCGTCGAGCAGCAACACCGTCGGCTGCAGCACCAACGCCCGAGCCAACGCGACCCGTTGCTGCTGACCACCAGACAGTTGATGGGGCCGGCGCTTGCTGCGAGACGTCATCTCGACAAGCTCCAAGGCCCGCCCGACCCGCTCGTTCGCCTCCTTCTTCGACGCGTGTTGATAGCGCAGGCCGAAGGCGACGTTGTCCCACACGCTGAGGAACGGGAAGAGGGCGTAGGACTGGAAGACGGTGTTCACCGGCCGACGGTGAGCTGGTACGTCGACCAGGTCAGTGCCGTCGAGGACGATCTCGCCGTCGTCGGGCTCCTCAAACCCGGCGATCAACCGCAGCGTGGTGGTCTTGCCGCACCCGGATGCCCCGAGCAGCGAAAAGAACTCCCCGGCCCGGATGTCGAGGTCGAGCCTGTCGACGGCGATGTCGTCGCCGAACCGCTTGACCAGGCGGCGCAGCGTCAGCTGACCGAGGTCAGTCACTTCCTGCCCCGGCACCGGCCAGTTCGTGCCCGAGCCGCCCGACATTGTCGACGAAACGATCCACGTCGGCATCGTCGTGCTGGACGGAGATCAGCCACTGCTCGACCTTGCCCCATGGCGGCAGAAAGACCCCGCCGTTGTGCTGGACGAGCCAGTGGGCCTGGCCGAGCCGGCCGTCGATGCGGAGGAAGTCGCGGTAGTTGCGGACCGGCTCGGGGAGGAACGTGATGCAACCCTTCGCACCCGCGGTGACGACGTGCCACGGCAGCTCCCGCGAGTCGATCACTGCGGTGATCCCTTCGACCATCCGGTTCCTCAGGCGCTCGATGCGAGCATAGGCGTCAGGGACCAGCACCTCTGTGAGCGTTGCCCGCGCCGCCGCCATCGCCAGCGGGTTGCCGTTGAAGGTGCCGACCTGCTCGTACTCGCCGTTGGCGACCAGCTCCATCAGCCGCGACGTCCCGCCGATGGCCGAGGTCGAGAGGCCGCCGCCCATCGCCTTCGCCAGGCAGACCAGGTCGGGAACCACACCGGTGAGACCGCACACGCCGCCAGGCCCGACGGTGAACCCGGTCTTGACCTCGTCGAAGGCGAGCAGCGCCCCATGGGCATGGAGCAGATCGGCAAGTCCGGAGAGGTAACCAGGGTCGGGATGGATGATGCCCGCGTTCATCATGATCGGCTCGAGGATCATGCCCGCGACCTCGTCGGGGCGCTCCTCGAGCACGCGCTGGACGGCGTCGAGGTCGTTGAAGGGCACCACGTCGACGAGACCGATGATCGCCGCGGGGATGCCGTTGGTGCCGGGCACCCGGTTGGGTCGGTCGGCGGGGCCGACTTCGTCGGCATCGGGCAGCACCGAGACCTGAACCGAATCGTGGTGGCCGTGGTAGCAGCCCTCGACCTTGATGATCCGGTCCCGTCCGGTCGCCGCCCGCATCAGATGGACGGCGTCCATCGTGGCCTCAGTGCCGGAGTTGCCGAACCTCCACAAGGGAAGGCCGAACCGGCGGCTGAGCTCCTCGGCCACCACGATCGCATCCTGGGTGGGTTGGGCGAAGTGGGTCCCGCGCCTGACCCGTTCGCCGACCGCCGCGACGATGGCTGGGTGGGCGTGCCCGACTAGCGAGACGCCGTAGCCACCGTGGAAGTCGGAGTACTCGTTGCCGTCGACGTCGTACACCTTGGAGCCGGCGCCATGGCTCATCCAGACAGCGTGCGGCTCGGCAATCTGCCAATTGGAGGTCGCGGCGCCGGCAAGGCTGGCGGCTGCCCGGTCGATGTGGTCTCGGCTCCGCGCCTGGCGGCGGCGGAACTCCTCGGTCTGAGTCTCGATCAGCTCGTCGAGAGCTTCGTCGGTACGCGGGACGACAGTGGAGGACACGTCCACTCCTGTAGTGGGGATGCTGGCTGGCTCGTCGACGGTTTCTCGTGGCCAGCCCATTGACTGATCGTTCAGTCTATGCGACCGTCGTGTCGAGCGGCAACAACACACCACCGCCACGGCGCCTTGGGGGTCGCAATGAGCACACCTCGGCACAATCAGGGGCTGAGCCGACGCTCGTTCATTGCCAGAGCAGTAGCGGCGGGCGTTGCGGTGCCCACGCTGCCGGCGCTGCTGTCGGCCTGCGGTGCCTCAGACACCACCTCCGGAAGCGCGTCGAAGATCCCGGCACCCAACAACCCGGTGCGCTGGCCGATCAGCAAGAAGAACCCTCCCATCAAGTCCGGGCAGCAGATCCAGGCGGGCACGACGCTGCGGATCTACAACTACGCCGACTACCTCAGCCCCAAGCTCATCAAGGAATTCGAGGCCGCGCACAACGTCACGATCACGTTGTCTACCTTCAACGACGAAGACGAGGCGCTGACCAAGATCGCCTCCGGCGACCTCTCCTTCGACCTCTACTTCCCCAGCTACGACTCGCTCGGCAAGATGGTCCAAGCGGACCTGCTGCGGCCGCTCAACCATGACTACATCAACAACATCGACAACCTGTGGCCGCAGTTCAAGAACCCCTGGTACGACGAGGGGTGGGAGTACTCCGTCCCCTACACCGTCTACACGACAGGCATCGCCTGGCGCACCGACATGGTCTCGGAGGACATCGCCCAGCGGCAGAACCCCTACGACGTCTTCTGGGACCCGAAGTACGCCAGCAACCTCGCGGTCATCGATGACTGGCACACGATGATGGGCATGGTGCTGCTGCGCAACGGCATCGACGACATCAACACGACCAAGGCCTCCGACATCAGCTTGATGCGCAAGCAGATGATGCAGATGCTTCAGGTGACCCATCCGAAGGTGACTATCACCATGTACAACGACCTGCCGGCGGGTCAGTACGGTCTCTGTCAGATGTGGTCGGGCGACGTCGTCAACGCCGTCTACTACCTGCCGAAGGGACAGTCGCCAGACGTGCTGCGCTACTGGTTCCCCAGCGACGGCAAGGGCATGGTCGACAACGACCTGATGGTCGTGCTGGCCCAGGGCAAGAACCCGGTGGCCGCCCATTACTTCATCAACTACATGCTCGACTCGAAGACCGCGGCGAGAAACTTCGGCTACATCGGCTATCAGCCGCCACAACGATCGATCAACCCGAACGAGATCGTGGCCGACGGCTTTGTGCCGAAGAACCTGGCGACGGCGACCGTCCTGCCGCGGTACTTCGTGGAAGGCTCGCGGCTGCTGCAACTGCCGCCCCAGGCAGACAACGAATACCACCAGATCTGGCAGGAATTCAAAGCTGGTGGCTGACCGGCGCCACGGCCGCCTCACCCGCAGCAACGGCCGTGCCCCCCGGCTGATCTGGCCGGCGCTCGCCCTTCCTGGCACGGTCTGGCTGGTTGTGCTGTTCCTGGCGCCGATGTACGTCGTCGTCGCGATCCTCTTCGGCACCGTCGACCCGATCCTGCGCCAGCCGGTCCCGATCTGGAACCCCGTGGACTGGGACCTCGGCCAGTTCCGGTACGTGCTCGACCACATCATCGGCCCGGACGGGTTCTTCGGACCGGCGCTAGTCAGAACCGCGGTCTACGTGCTGGTCGCCAGCGCGTTGTGCCTGCTCATCGCCTATCCGGTTGCCTACTACACGGCGCGAGGCGCGGGCAGACATCGAGGCCTGCTCCTGGCGCTGCTCATCGCACCGTTCTGGATCAGCTACATGATGCGGATGCTGGCCTGGATCAACCTGCTGCAAAACGACGGCTTGGTCAACCGGGCCCTCAGCTTCGGCGGCGTCTTCGACATCCACGTGAACTGGCTGAGCGGCCACGCGTCCACGGTCGTCCTCGGGCTGGTCTACGGCTATGTCCCCTACATGATCCTGCCACTGTTCGCCGGGCTTGACCGCATCCCCGCGGCAACGCTCGAGGCGGCCCGAGACCTCGGGGCGAACCGGTTCGAGACCTTCCGCCGAGTGACCTGGCCGCTCAGCCGCCCGGCGGTGGTCGTGAGCCTCCTGCTGACCTGCCTGCCGATGCTGGGCGACTACTTCACCAACGACCTGCTGTCCGCGGCGCCGCAGACATCGATGGTCGGCAACCTGATCAACAACTCGGTGCTGACACCGGGCCAGACCGGGCAGGCCGGGGCGTTCGTCCTGCTGGTGCTGCTCATCTCAGTGGTTCCCATGATTCTTTACGTCCGGAGCAACCGGCTCGGGGACGAGGTTCGGTCGTGACGGTCCTCGACACCCGACCCAAGGCGGCGGTGAGCAGGGATGGCCGCGAGACCACTCGCCGGCGCCGGCGGCCGAGCGTCCTGCTCGTCGTGACGCTGCTCTACCTGTTGTGGTCGCTGCTGCCGGTGCTCATCGCCGTGCTCTTCTCGTTCAACGCGGGCAAGTCGCGCACCGTCTGGCAGGGCTTCTCGACGAGGTGGTACTACGGGGACCCGCTCCGTTCGGTATGGCACGACCCCAGCCTGCACACCGCTGTCGTGCACACCTTCCGGCTCGGACTGCTCACGACATTGATCACGATTCCGCTCGGCGTCGCCATGGCGCTCGGTCTGGACCGGTGGCGGGGGCGGATCCCGGCCGGCGCGAACGTCGCCGTACTGCTCTCGTTCGTCCTGCCCGAGATCCTGCTGGCCGTCGCGCTTCTCTTCGTGGCCACCACGCTCCACACCCCGCTGCACTTGGGGCTGTGGGGCCAGGTCCTGGGGCTGGTGACCTACCAGCTCTCCTATCCGGTGGTGATCGTCCGCAGTCGGCTGCTCACGATCGGCAAGCACTACGAGGAGGCGGCGATCGACCTCGGCGCCTCGGCATGGGGCGCGATCCGGCGGGTGCTCCTCCCGATGCTGGTGCCTGCCATCTTTGCCAGCACGGTCCTCGTCTTCGCCGACGTGATCGACGACTTCGTCATCGTCCGCTATCTGTCCGGCGACGCCTCGACCGAGCCGGTGTCGGTGAAGATCTACAACAGTGCGCGGGCCGCGCCCACCCCGGCGCTGAACGCCGTGGCGAGCATCCTGCTGGTCGGCTCCCTCCTCGTGGTCGTCCTCGGCTTCCTCGCGTACCGGTTCTTCACGCGGGGCGAGCGGGCGGACGCCCGCGGCCTCGACGTCTTCACCGGCGAGGTGTGATCGGCTACCCTGACTGTATGTTCAAACAGCCCGGGACCCTGGTAACCGAGCCGGCCCCGCTCGACTCACAGGAGGTCGCTCGCTGCCTCGAGCCCTTTGGCAGCAGTCGAATGCTGCCGCGGGCGTCCTACCTGGAAGCCGACGTGCTGGAGTGGGAGCGCCGGTATGTCTTCTCGGGGTGGCGTTGCATCGGCCGGACCGAGCAGCTGCTCGCCGAAGGAGCCATCGCAGCCGTCTCGGTGGGAGTCAGCGGCATCCTCGTCACCCGTGACGGCGACGGGAACGTGCGAGCGTTCGAGAATGCCTGCCGACACCGCGGGCATGAGCTGTTGCCCTGCGGCACCCACGCGAGTCCCCGCTCGATCGTCTGCCCTTACCACGCGTGGACCTACGACTTCGACGGGTCGCTGCGAGGTGCCCCGGGTTTCAAGCGCTACGTCGGCTTCGACAAGTCGGAGTTCGGCCTGCTGGGCGTCCGGCTGCAGGAGTGGCACGGTTGGCTGTTCGTCGACCCCTCCGGCGCGGCACCGGACTTCGAAGACCACGTCGGTGATCTCGAGGCGATCGTGGCGCCATACGACGCGGGGAGTCTGCGCACTGCTGTCACTCACGAGTACGACGTGGCAGCGAACTGGAAGGTGATCGTCGAGAACTACCAGGAGTGCTATCACTGCTCGATGATTCATCCGGAGCTGTGCCGGGTCAGTCCGCCGGACAGCGGCGAGAACCTCGACCGGCATGGTAACTGGGTCGGTGGCTGGATGGACCTGCGCGCCGACGCCGACACCATGTCGCTCGACGGGCGGAGCACAGGTGTGGTCATGGCGCGCCTCGACGAGCACGAGCAGCGCACGGTCATGTACGTCGCCGTGCTGCCCAACCTGCTCATCAGCCTGCACCCCGACTACGTCATGAGCCACCTGTTGGCGCCGGTGGACGCCGGAACCACCCGGGTGACGTGCACCTGGGCATTCCCGCCGGCGGCCGTCGAGAGAGAGGGCTTCGACCCGTCGTATGCCGTGGACTTCTGGGACCTGACCAACCGGCAGGACTGGGCCGCGTGTGAGTCGGTGCAGCGCGGGATGGCGGCACCGCACTTCCGGCCCGGCCCGATGGCGCCGGCCGAGGACGGCGTCTACCACTTCGTCACGATGATGGCTCGCGCCTACCAGGGCAGGGGGCTCGGCAAGCAGCGGCAGGAGACCGAGGCGGCCAGCGTCAGTCGGTAGCCTTTGCGGCCGCCTGCCGCTTGATCCGGGCCAGCATTCCCGTCATCCCGTTGAGCCGCAGCGGGCTGACCGCCTCCTCCAGGGCCAGCCGTTGGGCCAGATCGACGGGCACCGCGAGCAGCTCTTCGACAGTCAGGCCGTCAAGACCGGCCCGCAGGATCTCGGCGAACCCCCGAGTCGTCGGCGCCTCCGCCGGCGCGGAGAAGTACAGCGCGACGGCGGCCTTCGGGCCGGAGCCGTCCACCTCGGTCGCGACGAAGATCGGCGACTGACACTCCGGTACCGGCTCGAGCAGCTCGGGATGGTCGGTGTACCGGTCGGGCAGCGGAGGCAGCTCGGTGCTGAACTCGAGCAGCAGCTGCAACCGGTCGGGCACGGTGAGCTGGTGGAACTCCTCGACGATCTCCGCCAGCGCCGGCGGTAGGTCGGCGGTCAGCGTCGCCATCAAACCTCCCGGGCTCCAGGCACCGAACCGGGGTCTTCCCCCTTCACGATCGGAACCCGAACGGAGTTGCCCCACTCGGTCCACGACCCGTCGTAGTTGCGGACCTTGCCGAACCCGAGCAGGTGCTGCAACACGAACCAGGTGTGACTCGACCGCTCGCCGATCCGGCAGTAGGCGATGACGTCGTCGCCCGGCGACAGGCCTTGCTCTTCCTGGTAGATCGCCTCAAGCGAGGCCCGGTCCTTGAAGGTGCCGTCCTCTGCGGCCGCCCGTCCCCATGGCACGGACTTCGCGCCAGGGATGTGTCCGCCGCGCAAGGCGCCTTCGTCGGGGTAGTCGGGCATATGAGTGCGCTCGCCGGTGTATTCGGGCGCGGAGCGGACGTCGACGATGGGCTCACCGAGGTGGGCAAGGACCTCGTCCTTGAAAGCCCGGATGTCATCGTCCTGGCGCTCGACAACCGGGTAGTCGACAGGGCTCGGCTTGGCCGCGTCGGTCGTCATCGGCCGGCCCTCGGCTTGCCACTTCGCGCGTCCACCGTCGAGCAGCCGGACGTCGGGGTGGCCGAAGAGGGTGAACACCCAGAGGGCGTACGCCGCCCACCAGTTGCTCTTGTCCCCGTACACGACGATGGTCGTGTCCCGCCCGATGCCCCGCGAGCCCATCAATTCTGCGAACCGCTCACCGTCGACGTAGTCGCGGTTCACCCGGTCGTTGAGGTCCAGATGCCAGTCGACCTTCACCGACCCCGGGATGTGGCCGGTCTCGTAGAGCAGCACGTCCTCGTCGCTCTCTACGACGGCCAGGCCCTCGTCGCCGAGGTGCTCGGCCAGCCAGCTCGTGCTCACGAGGCGACCGGGATCGGAGTACTCCGCAAACTTCGGGTCCGGATCGTAGGGCAGCGCCATCCAGACGCACCTCCTTCGCTCGACTCTCGGCAACGACGCCGACTCCCCTCATCTTCCCGCGGGCGTGGGCACTGGTGTCGGCCGGCCCGTAGTGGGTACCGTGGAGTCAGCAACCACCGCGGTCATGTGTTCAACGACCGAGGGAGGACTCGTGAGCGGGTCGGGGGAGGAGGCGCGGTGGCGCCGATGATCATGAAGTCGGTGGTCGAGATACTGATCATCGCAGCGGGGGTGTACCTGATCGCCGTCGGGCGGATCGCCGAGGCGACGCCCGTCCTCGGTCTGCTCTTCCTCTACATCTACCTCACGCCGTACGTCATGATGCTCGTCTGACCCGTTTCCGCGCGGTCGCGGGAATCGTCCGATCGTGCTGGTAGCGTCGCGGTGAACGGGAACCTTGCGATCGATGCCCAAGCATGAAGGGGACGCTTGATGGGTCGCAGCCGGCTGACGCACGGGTTGCTGCAGATCGTGGCTGGCTTGGCCCTGTGGTGCGTCTATCTTGTTGTAGCCCATGTGCTCGACGCCGACGTCGGCGCGGCCGATGCTCGAGGTCGCACACTGCTTGCCGTCGAGCGGTGGATGCATCTCGACGTCGAGCTGGTCACCGACAAGTGGCTGGCTGTCCGCCCCGTGCTCGGCTGGCTCGCAGCGTGGGAGTACGCGACGACTTACATCGTCACGACCATGATCGTGCTGGCCTGGGCCTGGTGGCGCCGCCCCAAGGACTACCCATGGGCGCGCAACACGCTGGTCTGGACGACCGCGCTGGCCATCGCCTGCTTCGCACTGTGGCCGACCACTCCGCCGCGGCTGCTCCCGGGCAGCGGCTTCGCCGACGTCGTCGCCATCCACCACCCGATCCTCTCGTGGGGCGGCGGCACCGTCGCCAACAGCGCAGACCAGTACGCCGCGATGCCCAGCCTGCACATCGGTTGGGCCGTGTGGGTGTCCGTGGTGACGCTCCGGGTCAAGGCGAGCCGGCTCGGCTACGGGCTCGCCCTGCTGCACTTGGCCGTCACGGCTGTCGTCGTGGTGGCGACCGGCAACCACTATGTGCTCGACGTGGTCGCCGGTGGCCTGGCCGTGGCGCTCGCCCTCGGCATCGAGTGGGCGCGCGGCCGGGTCGTGACCCGGGTGCGCCGGGCTCGATTGGCGCGTGCACCATCACTGACTGCTCCACCACTCGCCGTACCGACCGAGGCCTCGTTACCCTCCCCAGGACCGGTCGGGGAGCCTGCCTCTGAGTCGGCACAGACATGAGTGACCCGCCGTCCATCCCGCCAACCGTCGTCGTCACCGGGCACTTCCCTCCAGAGCCCGGCGGTGTGCAGACCTTCACCTGGGAGTTCGTCAGGCGACTGCAGGCGGACCGACTGGTGGTCGTCGCCCCGTCCTGGCCCGGCGCCGCAGAGTTCGACGCGGGCCTCGGGTTTCCGGTCGTCCGCCGACACGGCTATTTGCTCTTTCGCGGACTTCGGGCCCTGGTCAAGAGGTACGGCATCCAGACAGCCTGGCTGACCGCGATGGCGCCGTTCGGGATGTATGCGCCGCTGGTGCGGCGCTCAGGAGTGAAGCGGCTGGTCGCCTCGACCCACGGGCAGGAGATCGGCTGGATCCGGGCTGCGCCCACCCGGCTGGCCCTGCGAGCGGTGAGCCGGACGATCGACACCGTGACGTACCTCAGTCCAGCCACGCTGGCGGAGCTGGAGCCCGTCTTCGCCGGGCGGGCAGCGCTGCACCGTCTCGCGGGCGGCGTGGACACAGACAGGTTCAGCCCGTACGTCGACGCCTCCACGATCAAGGAACGGCACCACCTCGGCGGCGGCCCCGTGGTCCTGAGTGTGTCGCGGCTGGTCCGCCGCAAGGGTCATGACCTGCTGCTCCAGGCATGGCCGACGGTGTTGGCGCGGGTGCCGCAGGCGAAGCTGGTCATCGTCGGCGACGGGCCGATGCTCGCGGGACTGTCCGATGAGGCGGCCAGGCGGTTTCCCGGCTCCGTCGTCGTGACCGGTCCGATCGCACCGGAGTTACTCCCGGGCTACTACGCCGCAGCGGACGTGTTCGTCTTTCCCAGCCGCGACGACCGACGCGGCCTGCAGACGGAGGGTCTCGGGCTGTCGACGCTGGAGGCGTCGGCGGCCGGGCTCCCCGTGGTGGTCGGGCGGTCCGGCGGGAGTCCTGCCTCGCTGAAGGACGGTGAGACCGGCCTGCTGGTCGACGCCACGCGGGCCGAGGCGATCTCGGAGGCTCTGCTGGCCCTGCTCACCGACCGGGACCGCGCTGCTGCGATCGGCCGGGCCGGCCGACAGTGGGTGTTGCAGCACTGGACCTGGGAGGCCGCGACAGCGCGGTTGGCCGCGTTGCTGCGAGGTGAGGAGCCGCCCCCGTCCGGCGACGCGGCAGCCGGGGATGCCAAGGCCGGCGAGCGCTCGTGACCAAGCGGTGGCGCGTCGGCCGGCTCCTCAGGTGGGCACTGCTGGTCGCGACCCTCACCGTTGCCGGCTTCTTCCTCGCACCTCGCGTCGAGGAGGCACTGCGGTCGTTGGGAAACCTCCATCGGGTAGGGGTGTGGTACCTGGTCATCGCCTTCGTCGCACAGGCGCTCTCGCTGCTGGCATTCAGCGTGGTCACCTGGTCGCTGATCGAGCCGGGCAACCGGCCGAGCTTTCCCCGCATCATCCGGGTCGACCTGGTGACCGTGGCGTTGAGTCACGCGGTACCGATCGGCGCCGCTGCCGGGACGGCGCTCGGCTACGAACTGCTCGAGGAGGAAGGGGTCAGCGGAGTCGAGTCCGGGTTCGTCAAGATCACCCAGACGCTGTTGTCGAGCGTCCTCCTGCAAACGCTTCTCGGGGTCTCGCTCGCGCTCGAGATCGTCGTCTACGGCCAGTCCGCCGCCACGATCGGTCTGGTCGCCGCCGGCACGGTGATCGTCGCGTCGGTGGTGACCATGGCTGTCCTGCTCGGTG
Source organism: Propionibacteriales bacterium (assembly GCA_025929075.1). Lineage (GTDB taxonomy): Bacteria > Actinomycetota > Actinomycetes > Propionibacteriales > Nocardioidaceae > JAICMS01. The sequence goes on along the minus strand of JAICMS010000004.1, from coordinate 30,254 downwards.
CCCGACCAGACCTCATCCGCCGGATCGTGCTGTGGGCGCGCCGGGTCAGCAAGCTGTCCCGCTGGATTCCCGCCGCCAGCGAAGAGCGCGTCGGTCGGGTCGTGGACGAGCTCGGCAAGCACCTGCGCTCACTCATCGCCACACCGGCGCGGCTGGCCTGGGTGGCCGCCTGGTCGCTCGGAAACTGGCTCTTCGACCTGGCCTGCCTGTGGGCGTCGATGCACGCCTTCCGGCATCCGCCGGGCTTCATCCTGCTGATGGCGGCGTTCTGCCTGGCCCAGGTCGTCGCGGCGCTGCCGATCAGTCCCGCGGGCCTCGGCGTCGTCGAGGGAGCGCTTGTCCCGGTCCTGACCAGCTTCGGCACGCCGGGGAGCACGGCGGTGCTCGGCGTCCTGACCTGGCGGTTGTTCAACTATTGGTTTCCCCTACCCACCGGACTGATCGCCTATCTGTCGATTGTGGCCGAGCGGCGCCGGCGCCGGCGCTCCGCCTCCTCAGAGGTCGGCGCGAGTGTGGCTCCTCACTGACTGCGGACACCCCGCTTGGCAAGCAGCTCGTCGCGCTTCCAGGCGTAGCCGACCATCCACTGTGCCCGCATCCGGTACATGACGATCTCCGGCCCCCAGCCCAGCGGGGAGCTTCCGTAGTGGTTGGTCCAGTGCTCGATGGTTGCGTCCCAGCCCGGCTCTCCCGGCTCCATCCGCTCCACGACGCCGTGCGCGAAGACGGCCAGTTCCTCGTTGTCGATGTGGGCCACGCTGACGGCTGGCCGGACCCGCAGATGGCGGGCCTTGATCGCCGTACCGCTCGTGCTGAACGTCCAGGTGCCGTGCAGGAAGTGACCATCCAGCGCGCTGATCCGGGGTTCACCACCTGCGGTGACGGTGGCTACCGAGAGGACCTTCATGCCGGTTAAGAGGGCCGCGACGTCTGTGGCGCTCAGCCGGCGGTCTGCGTTGATGATTCCGCGTAGGTGCTCGCTCGACCGCGCGTGCGAGTGGTCGAGCAGGCGCTGCAACCCCCTGATCTCTTCTTCGGTTTCGTGCACGCGGCTAACCGTAGCCCTCGCTTGCCTCGGTGCCATGTGGTTGTGATTTGAGCGGAATACCCACAGGGGGTATGATGAGGCTTGACGTTCAAAGGAGGACTTCATGAGCCGCGCACACACGCAGCCGGGGTACGTCGACGACAAGGCCGCACTCCGCAACCGACTGCGCCGGATCGAAGGCCAGGTGCGTGGGCTGCAGCGGATGGTCGACGACGAGTCCTACTGCATCGACGTCCTCACCCAGGTGTCCGCTGCGACGCGGGCACTGGAACAGGTCGCCCTCACCCTGCTCGATGACCACCTGCGGCACTGCGTCGCCGATGCCGCCCGCAGGGGCGGTCCGGATGCCGACGCCAAGCTCGACGAGGCCTCGGCCGCCATCGCCCGGCTCGTCCGATCCTGATGGGAGTAGACCAATGACTGTTCAGACGTTCCAGGTCACCGGGATGACTTGCTCGCACTGCGAAGCCGCCGTCGCCGCGGAGCTACGCGAGCTCGTGGGAGTTGACGACGTGGCTGTCGAACTGGTGCCCGGGGGAGTGTCGAGTGTGCGAGTCACGAGCGCCGAACCGCTGGGGCGCGATCAGGTGGCTGCCGCTCTGGACGAGGCCGGCGACTACCGGCTGACGGAGGGTAACGGATGACTCGCCCGCAACCGCCTAGCGCAACCGCGGAGGCTGCGACAGACACCGTCGAGCTGGACATCGGCGGGATGACGTGTGCGTCGTGTGCGGCGCGCATCGAGAAGAAGCTCAACAAGCTCGAGGGCGTCTCCGCCTCGGTCAACTTCGCCACCGAGCGGGCGCACGTGTCGGCTCCGACGACCGTGACGACGCAGGACCTGGTCGACGTCGTCGAGCGCATCGGTTACTCGGCCAGTGTCATCGAGGCACCATCGCCGGACCACCACGCAGACGGCCGCCGGGAACCCGAAGCGGAGCAGTCTGAAGCAGCCCGCTGGCGGCAGCGCCTGTTCGTGTCGACCGCGCTGAGTGTGCCCGTTGTCGTCCTGTCGATGACGCCCACGTTTCAGTTCCGCAACTGGCAGTGGCTGGTATTCGCCCTGGCGGCGCCGGTCGCGATCTGGGGAGCGCTGCCGTTCCACCGTGCAGCGTTCCTCAACGCCCGGCACGGCGCCGCCACCATGGACACGCTGATCTCGGTCGGGGTGGGGGCTGCCTTCCTCTGGTCCTGTTGGGCGCTGTTCTTCACCGACGCCGGCATGCCCGGCATGCGGATGCGGTTCGAACTGCTCTCGACGGACCAGTCCGGCGCACCCCACCTGTATCTGGAAGTGGCTGCTGCCGTGACCACGTTCCTGCTGGCCGGCCGCTACCTCGAGGCTCGCGCCAAGCGGGCGTCCGGCGCGGCAATGCGGGCGCTGCTCGACCTCGGCGCCAAAGACGTTGCGGTGCTCCACGAGACCGACGGAGTCCTGTCGGAGGCGCGGATTCCGATCTCCGACCTGACAGTGGGCGACCTGTTCGTCGTACGGCCGGGCGAGAAGATCGCAACCGACGGACGGGTCGAGTCCGGTACGTCGGCCGTGGACGCCTCGATGGTGACCGGCGAGCCGGTCCCGGTCGAGGTCGGCCCCGGTGCGGAGGTCGTGGGGGGGACGGTCAACGCCGGTGGTCGGCTGGTCGTTCGAGCGGCGCGCGTCGGCAGCGAGACGCAACTGGCGCAGATCGCCCAGTTGGTGGCCGCTGCGCAAAGCGGCAAGGCGCCGGTGCAGCGCCTGGCGGACCGGGTGTCCGCGGTCTTCGTCCCCGTGGTCATCGCTCTGGCGGTGGGCACGCTGGGGGCCTGGCTGCTTACGGGTCATTCCGCCTCGGCAGCTTTCACCGCGGCTGTCGCAGTGTTGATCATCGCCTGTCCGTGCGCGCTCGGTCTGGCGACGCCGACCGCGCTGCTCGTGGGCACCGGTCGCGGTGCCCAGCTCGGCGTGGTGATCAAGGGCCCGGAGGTGCTGGAGGCCACTCGGCAGGTCGACACGGTCATCTTGGACAAGACCGGGACGGTCACCACGGGTCGGATGGAGCTTGTCGCGGTGCTTCCGGCGGCCGATGTTGAGGAGTCCGAACTGCTGTCGTATGCGGCGGCCATCGAGGGTGCCTCGGAGCACCCGATCGGTGCCGCTGTCGCTCGGGGCGCCGCGGCCCGGCTGGCTGACCCGCTGCCCGAGGTGGCTGAGTTCCGGTCCTGGCAGGGCCTCGGTGTCTCCGGCGTTGTCCAGGGCCGCGCCGTGGTCGCGGGCCGGCCGAAGTGGCTCGCCGAGGAGTGGAGCCAGCCGTTGCCGGAGGCGCTCGAAGCCGGCCTGGCCGACGAGGAGGCGATCGGCAGGACGGTCGTGGCGATCGGCTGGGACGGCGTCGCGCGCGGGTTGGTCGTCGTCGCCGACAGGCTCAAGCCGACCAGCGCACAGGCAGTGGCCGATCTGCGCGGTCTTGGGCTGCGGCCGGTCCTGCTCACAGGCGACAACGCCCGCTCGGCCCGACGGGTGGCCGATCAGGTCGGGATCGACGAGGTCGTGGCCGAGGTGCTGCCGGCCGACAAGGCAGCCGTCGTACGGCGGCTCCAAGAGGCCGGTGCGGTGGTCGCGATGGTGGGCGACGGGGTCAATGACGCCGCGGCACTCGCCACTGCCGATCTCGGCATCAGCATGGGATCCGGGACCGACGTCGCCATCGAGGCAAGCGACCTGACGTTGGTCCGAGACGACCTAGGCTCGACCGTCGATGCGATCCGGCTGTCACGCCGCACCCTGCGGACGATCAAGGGCAACCTGGTCTGGGCGTTCGGGTACAACCTCGCAGCGCTTCCACTTGCTGGTCTCGGGTTGCTGAACCCGCTCATCGCCGGGGCGGCGATGGCCTTCTCCTCGGTCTTCGTGGTCACCAACAGCCTTCGGCTGCGGCGGTTCCGGCCGGTCTCCGGTCCGGCGGGGTCGGCCGGGTGAGTCGTCGTGGTAAAACGGTTAGTGCACAACAACTAACGATCTGACCACGTCGTCAGTGTGGTCGAGGAGGCGCTCGGTCGTGGGCACTGACGTCAGCGCCAAGCAGGGCCGATCACTCATCCGCGCCGACCGAGCGCGGCAACGAGCCCGTCGGGACACTGCGAATCCCCGCTACAAGTGGGTCGTCTTGTCCAACACGACCCTCGGTGTGCTGATCGCGACCATCAACTCGTCGATCCTGTTGATCGCGTTGCCGGACATCTTTCGCGGGATCCACATCAACCCGCTCACACCCGGCAACACCAGCCTGCTGCTCTGGCTGATCATGGGCTACATGGTCGTGACGGCCGTCCTGGTCGTCGGACTTGGCCGGCTTGGCGACATGTACGGCCGGGTGCGGATCTACAACGCCGGCTTCGCCATCTTCACGTTCTTCTCCATCATGCTTGCGATCACCTGGCTCAACGGGGTGCCGGGCGGCCTCTGGCTGGTGGCGATGCGGATCTTCCAAGGGGTCGGCGGGGCCATGCTGATGGCGAACTCCAGCGCGATCATCACCGACGCCTTCCCCGTCGACCAGCGTGGTCTCGGCCTCGGGCTCAACATGGTGGCGGCGATCGCCGGCTCGTTCATCGGGTTGATCGTCGGTGGCCTGCTGGCTCCGATCGAGTGGCACATGGTCTTCGTGGTGTCGGTGCCGTTCGGGCTCTTCGGCACGATCTGGGCCTACTTCAAGCTGCACGACACCGGGGTGACCCGACATGCCCGGATGGACTGGTGGGGCAACCTCACGTTTGCGGTGGGCCTGATCGCCGTACTCGTCGGCATCACCTACGGCATCCAGCCGTACGGCGACCACACGATGGGCTGGACGAACCCCTGGGTGCTGGCCGCGCTGCTGGGGGGCACGGCCGTCCTCGTCGTCTTCTGCTGGGTGGAGACGCGCGTCGCCGAGCCGATGTTCCGGTTGAACCTCTTCAGAATCCGTGCGTTCACCTTCGGCAACTTCGCCAGTCTGCTCGGCGCGCTGGGCCGAGGTGGCCTGATGTTCATCCTGATCATCTGGCTCCAAGGCATCTGGCTGCCGGTCCACGGCTTCAGCTTCGCCACGACGCCGCTCTGGGCGGGCATCTACATGCTGCCGATGACAGCCGGGTTCCTCATCGCCGGACCGACGTCGGGCTGGCTGTCGGACCGGTTCGGCGCACGAACCTTCGCCACCGGCGGGATGCTGGTCGCTGCCGGCAGTTTCGTCTGGCTGCTCATCCTCCCGGTGATGTTCAGCTATTGGCAGTTCGCGCTCGCGCTGCTGGTAAACGGCCTCGGGATGGGACTGTTCGCAGCGCCGAACCGCACCGGGATCATGAACAGCCTGCCCGCCAACCAGCGGGGCGTCGGCGCCGGGATGAGCACGGTCTTCAGCAACTCGTCGATGGTGCTGTCGATCGGCATCTTCTTCTCGCTGATGATCACCGGGCTGTCGTCCTCGCTCCCGCATCACTTGATGGTGGGACTGACGAGCAACGGCGTGCCACATGACGCCGCGGCGAGGGTGGCCGGGCTGCCACCGGTCGGGGTGCTCTTCGCGTCGCTGCTGGGCTATAACCCGATCCAGTCCCTGTTGGGACCGCACGTCCTGGGCTCGTTGCCAGCCGCGACGCAGCACCACCTCACCGGGCACGAGTTCTTCCCCTCGCTGATCTCCCCGGCGTTCTCCGACGGGCTCGGAGTCGCCTTCGGCTTCGCGATCGCCGCCTGTCTGATCGCTGCTTTGGCGTCTGCCTTCCGGGGCGGCAAGTACGTTCACGTGGAGGAGGAGCCATCGCTCGACGGGAAGTCTGAGCTCCCCGCCGAGCTCGTCGCCGAGGGCGCGGAGTGAGCGCCAGCGCGGACGTCGCCGAGCTGGCCGGCGGCCTGCGCACGGTCGTCAACCGACTCGGGTATGCGCTGCGCGCTCCGCTGGCCCGACAGGGCGTCACGCCCACCCGGCTCACCGCGATGGTGGTCCTGGACAAGTCCGGGCCGCTTCGGGCAGGCGACCTCGCCGCCGTACTCAACATCTCCGCCGCGAGCATGTCGCGGCTGAGCGAGGTGCTCGAGGAGGGGGACTGGATCCGTCGTGAGCCCGATCCTGCGGACCGCCGGGCCTGTTTGCTCAGCCTGAGCGATCGCGGCAGCCAGGCCCTGGAGCAACTCCGGACAGAGAGCACTGGCGAGCTGGCCGAGGCGATCGCTACCCTCGATGGCGACCAGCGTGCCCTCCTGGCGTCGGCACTCCCAGCGCTGACGGCGCTGGCCGATCGTCTCGTGGGAGCCGACCTGCTGCTCAAGTCCAGCGCCTCGGCTTCGCAGCCCACTGCCTGACGCTCGGACTCACCGCCGGCGTTAGTCGAGCACCAGCCAGGTGCGGCCGTCGATCAGCTCGCGTGCGGCGTCGAGGTGGCCAGCGTGAGTGGCGGTCTCTATGAGCACATGCGCGATCACCTCGCGGAGGTTGTCCATCCGGAAGCCGCCGAACAGATCGTCCGGCCACCATGCCGGTGCGGCGTCGAGTGGGGTCGCCTCGATGATCTCATCGGTGCGCTGAGCCTCGACGCGATAGCGCTCGAAGACCTCCACGGACGACACCTCGGGCGGCAGCTCCCATCCGGACACACCGTTGGCGACATCGGCTATCACCTCCGGCTCTGCCGCAACCGTGCCGCGGAACCAGAACCGCTCGTCGTCCATCGCCAGGTGGTTTACCAGGGTCAGGCAACTCCACCCCGAGGGCAGCACAGGTCTGCGCAACTGTTCCTCATCGAGCCCGTCGAGGATGCCGAGCACGTGTCGGCGTACGGAGTCCAAGGCGCTGATCAGGAGTGCGCTCTCATCGGACGTTGTCATTGACTGCCTCCAGGCCCTCTCTAACACGGAGCAGGGGGTTCCGTGGGTGGATCCCGCGGCGGCCTTGGTGGCGCCGCGCCCGGCCGTCGCTCAGCTCACTGGCCGACGCGGCCGTCGATGCACTCTCGCAAGAGATCGGCGTGACCGCAGTGCCTGGCGTACTCCTCTATCCGGTGCACCAGCAGCTCTCTGACCGCGATGCGATCCTTCCCGAGTCGCTCTCCGAGATCTCGGTGTTCAGCCAGTTCCGCGTCCGTGGCGGCCTGTTCGCGGTCAAGGTTTGCGTAGGCGTCGTCGATCACCTGCTGGTCGGCGAGGGCGCCGTCGAAGTCGGCGTCACTGCCGCCGTACAACTTCGACAGGGAATCACCAGTTGTGATCCAGTTGCGCCAGTCGCGTTCGGCTGCGGCGAGATGCCGGAGCAGACCGAGCAGCGACATGGTGGAGGGCGGCACCGACCGACGAGCGAGCTGCTCGGCGTCAAGGCCGTCGCATTTCATGCGAAGCGTGAGCCGGTAGCTGGTGAGATAGTCCTGAAGAGTCGCCAGCTCGCCGTCCGGGCTGACCCCGTCACTGTTGCGGGGGTCGTCGTCGGGATCAACCCACATGTCGGGGTAGACGGTGGCCTTGGTCCATCGAGTCGCTTGATCATTCACTCTGGCCATGCTTGTCGACATGCGCCGCCCAGGGCCACCGGATATCGGATCAGCTACGGGTCCCGGCCCGGACCCGCACTCGCTTGGAGCCGCCACGCCGAGTTCACAGCGTCCTCCAGAGCTCCGTCGTCGGCAACAGCGAGGTCAGCCACCACCATCATGTGCTTGGCCAAGCGCGGCGGCACCGAGAAGGCGTCGGGGTGCTGGCGCACCAGCACGTCGCGTACGTCGAAGGGGACCCTGACGACGACGTGGGAGGCGTCGGTCTGTCGAGCAATCAACCGACCGCGGAATTGCCACCGGGCGGCGCCTTCGGTACCGGTGCGCCGAACTCCCTCCAGCGAATCCACTAGCTGGTGAAAGCTCTCGATGTCCACAGGGCGAGTGTGGCAGTTTGTCGTATCGGCGCAATGCCGTCCGTGGTATGGGTGAAGGCGGTCATCCGGACCGCCCGAAGCGGAGGAGAAGTGTGATGACGCACTACCTTTTGACCGTGCACGGCCCCGCCGAGCGGAACGAGTTCGGCAACTACGGCTCCAAGGAGCAAATGGAGGAGGCGTTCGCCGCAACCGGGGCGTTCAACGACAAGCTGCATGCTGACGGCTACTGGGTGTTCGCCGGCGGGTTGGAGCCTGCATCGACGGCGACCGTCGTCGACGGCCAGGGCGAGTCACCGGTCGTGACCGACGGCCCTTACCTGGAGACCAAGGAGGTCATCGGCGGCTTCTGGGTGATCGACGCGCCAGACCTCGACGTGGCGCTGAAGCTCGCGGCCGAGGGATCCAAGGCCTGCCGAGGGAAGGTTGAGGTCCGGCCTTTCGAGGGCCTCGCCTGACATGAAGTGCTCTTTAGACAGGGGCAGGGGCAAGGCCCGTCGCGCGTGCTCGCGGCGGCCCTTGCCCATTGTCGGGGTTTCTGTGCCGCAATGAGGTTGTGCCTGCCCGGAGGCCCATGTACGCTTTCCTGTACGTAGGAGGCGTTGTGAAGACAATGAGCTATACCGAGTCGCGGGCCCGTTACGCCGAGGTCCTCGACAGCGTGGTTGACGACCGCGAGGAAATCGTGATCACCCGTGCCGGACATGATCCGGTGGTAATTGTGTCCCTCGCTGACTTCGAATCGCTCCGTGAGACCGCCTATCTGATGCGCTCGCCGGCCAATGCTCGTCGACTGCTCGACGCCATGGAGCGTCTTGAGACTGGCCGCGGCGAGCAGCACGATCTGTCCGACGCCGACTGACTTTGCTCCTGGTCTGGGACGCGCATGCCTGGGAGGACTATCTGTGGTGGCAGGCTCAGGACCGCAAGATCCTCAAGCGGATCAACACGCTGATCCAAGACATCCAGCGCAACGGCAACACCGGAATCGGCAAACCTGAGCCGCTCAAGCATGACTTCGCCGGCTATTGGTCGCGACGGGTCACCGACGAGCACCGGCTCGTCTACAAGGTCACGGAGACCGAGATTCGGATCGCGGCGTGCCGCTACCACTACGGCCGCTGAATCGGGTCAGGCAGACTCGACGGGCAAGCCCAGACGCCTAGCGGCGGCCGCCTAGCGCTCGTCGTACGTCAGGACCACGCTCGCGTCCACCCTCAGCGCCGTGGCGAGGGGCAGCGCGTCCAGCGTGCGCAGGTGAGACCCCGGCAAGGCGACCGGCCTCATGGAACAGAACCCCCACGTGTCCGACAAGTTCGCGAGTGGTGTCCGAGGGGGGACTTGAACCCCCATGCCCTAATACGGGCACTAGCACCTCAAGCTAGCGCGTCTACCTATTCCGCCACCCGGACGTGGTGTGCGGAGCCTGCGGCTCAGCCATGCCACTTTAGCAAAGCGGTGGGGCGCCCGATCCCCTTCAACGGGGCAAGATGGACGGATGACCAAGCCCTATGAACCCGCCGCGGAGGTCACCGAGATTTGTCGCGACCTGATCCGCATCGACAGCACCAACTACGGCGACGGCTCCGGGCCGGGGGAGCGAGCCGTCGCCGAGCATGTGGCCGGACTGCTCTCCGAGGTCGGGCTCGAGCCCGAGGTCTTCGAACCGGAGCACGGGCGCACGTCGCTGGTCGCCCACTGGGGCGATCCGAACGCGACCGACCGGTTGCTGGTGCACGGTCACCTCGACGTCGTGCCGGCAGCCAAGGCCGACTGGAAGGTCGACCCGTTTTCCGGAGAAGTGCAGGACGGCTACCTCTGGGGTCGGGGAGCGGTCGACATGAAGGACTTCGACGCCGCGATCCTCTCGACCATCCGCTCCAGGGTCCGCGCCGACCAACCGCCGGCACGGGCGCTCACGATCGCCTTCACCGCCGACGAGGAAGCAGGCAGTACGGCGGGTGCGCACGCCTTGGTCGACCAGCGACCCGACCTGTTCGAAGGGTGCACCGAGGCCGTCGGCGAGGTGGGCGGTTTCTCCACTACGGTGGCCGGCAAGCGGCTCTACTTGGTAGAGACAGCCGAGAAGGGGATCGCCTGGCTACGGCTGAGAGCCCATGGCACTGCCGGCCACGGCTCGATGCGCAACACCGACAACGCCGTTACGGCGATCGGGGAGGCGGTCGCCGCGATCGGTGGCCACCGATGGCCGGTGCGGCTCACTCCAGCGATGGGCGCCCTTCTGGAGGAGGTGTCGGAGCTCACCGGTCGCCCCGTCGACGAAGACACCGTCGACGACCTCCTGGACAGCTTCGGGCCGGCCGCCCGGATGCTCGCAGCAGTCATCCGGAACACGGCCAACCCGACGATGCTCCAGGCCGGCTACAAGCACAACGTCATACCCGGTGAAGCGACCGCGGCCATCGATGGCCGCTTCTTGCCCGGTTACGAGGAGGAGTTCTTCGAGACTGTTCGGTCGCTCCTGCCCCACGACGTCAGCTACGAGCTCCTCGTCCATGACGCCGCGTTGGAGACCTCCTTCGACGGCGACCTCGTCGAGGCGATGACGGCGTCCCTCATCGCCGCCGATCCGGAAGGCACCGTGCTCCCGTTCCTGATGTCCGGTGGCACCGACGCCAAGGCCTGGAACCGGTTGGGTATCCGCTGCTTCGGCTTCTCGCCGCTCCGGCTGCCGGCCGATCTCGATTTCACCGGCCTCTTCCACGGGGTCGACGAACGGGTTCCCGTGGACGCGTTGGAGTTCTCCGCTCGGGTCTTCGACGACTTCCTCGACCGGGCCTGAAGTCGCGAGTTCGGCTACCCCGAGCTGCCGAGGCGCCAAGAACGCCGCAACACGCCGACAAAGCCGCGGCATTCTTGCCGCCTCGGCGGGATTTTTTAGAGCATGGGGAGGGGTGGGGTGCCGGCGTAGGCGGAGGTGTCGCGGGCCGGGAACGGGCGGATGCGGATGATGCGGCGGCGGAGCTCGACCTTGCGCGACCCGTCGGCGTAGAGCCGGACCCTGGCCAGCTCCCACCCGCCGTACTCCGCCTGATCGGTGAGCAGTCGCCGGACCGCTGACCGAGCCATCGTGCGGGGCAGCTGGAAGCGCCGGAACTCGTACTCCATCCCACCTCCTGGCCGCCCAGGCTAGCGGCTGCCGGTCACCGGTGGACCCCCTACGCTCGAACCCATGACGCTGCCCATCGAGGACTACGCCATCCTCGGCGACACCGGTACCGCCGCGCTGGTCGGCCGAACGGGCTCGATCGATTGGCTGTGCCTGCCGCGCTTCGACTCTGCCGCCTGCTTCGCCGCGCTGCTCGGCGACCGGCACAACGGACGCTGGCTGATCGGCCCTGCCGAGGAGGCCGAGTCGACGCGCCGCTACCTGGGCAACACGTTCGTCTTGGAGACAACTCACCGGACCGCCGATGGCGAGGTGCGGGTGATCGACCTGATGCCGATCGGCGACGGTCGAGCGGACGTCGTGCGGCGGATCGAGGGCGTCACCGGGCGGGTCCGGATGCGACATGAGTGGATCGTCCGGTTCGGCTACGGCAAGATCCGGCCCTGGGTGAGCCGGGGCAAGGATGGCGACGGCCAGCCGATGATCACCGCCGTGGCAGGTCCGGACATGCTGGCCCTGCGCGGCTCGCGGCTGCCAAAGGCAGAGGACGGTCGGCACGTCGAGCTGTTCGACGTCGCGGCGGGGGAGACGCTGACCTTCTCGCTGACCTGGGTCCGGTCGCATTACCAAGTCCCGGCACAACTCGATGTGGAGGAGCGCCTGGAGGCGACGATCGCGCGTTCGGAGAACTGGGCGAAGACCTGCGACTACTTCGGGCCTTACCGCGACGCGGTGCTGCGGTCGCTGCTCGTGCTGCGCCTGCTCACGCACTCGGGCACCGGCGGCATCGTCGCCGCCCCGACCACCTCGCTGCCGGAGGACTTCGGCGGAGAGCGCAACTGGGACTACCGCTTCTGCTGGTTGCGCGACGCCTCGCTCACCCTCGAGGCCCTGCTGTCGGCGGGGTACGACGAGGAGATCCTTCTGTGGCGCAACTGGCTGCTCCGGGCGGTCGCCGGTGATCCGCAGGATTTGCAGATCATGTACACCGTCGACGGCGCCCGTGACATCCCCGAGCGGGAGCTCGACCACTTGTCGGGCTATGCGGACTCAAAGCCGGTGCGCACCGGCAACGGTGCGGTCGACCAGGTCCAGACCGACGTGCTGGGCGAGGTCATGGCAGCGCTCGAACATGCCAGGAGCCGCGGCGTCGCCGAACCGAGGGCGTCGTGGGAGATGCAGCGCGCCTTGGTGGACTGCATGGCCGACAACTGGGAGCAGCCCGACAACGGCCTGTGGGAGATCCGCGGCCCCCGACGACACTTCACCTACTCCAGGGTGATGGTCTGGGTCGCCTTCGACCGGGCGATCTGCGGCTGTGTCAAACACGGGCTCAAGGGAAACGTCGAGCGCTGGACGGAGATCCGGGACAAGGTCTGCGAAGAGGTGCTGTCGCAGGGGTTCGACGACAAGCGCGGCACCTTCGTCCAGCATTACGACACCACCGAGGTCGACGCCTCCCTGCTGCTCATCCCGGCAGTGGGCTTCCTTCCGGGCGACGACCCGCGGGTCCTCGGGACGATCAAGGCGGTGGAGGAGGACCTGATCCACGACGGCCTGGTGCTGCGGTACCGGACCAGCAGCGGGGTCGACGGGCTGCAGGGACAGGAGCACCCGTTCCTGGCCTGCTCGTTCTGGCTGGTGATCGCCTACGAGCTTGCCGGCCGCAGCAAGGACGCGCACGCCCTGATGCGGAAGCTTGTCGCGCTGACCAACGACGTCGGGCTGCTGTCGGAGGAATACGACCCCGCAGGTGGTCGGATGGTCGGCAACTTCCCGCAGGCGTTCTCTCATCTGGCCCTAGTTCGGGCTGCCGTGGCCCTGGAGCGCGGGGAGCCGCAGGTGGAGCTCACCAGCTGAGTCAGCTCTCCGGATAACCGGTCGCGGGCGCCGACACGTCGTCGAGCGCGGCCACGATCTCGTCGGGCAGGCTCACCGACTCCGCTGCGAGCAACTCCTGCAGCTGCGCGAGGGTGCGAGCTCCGACGATCGGCGCAGCCACGGACGGCCGGTCCCGCACCCATGCCAGCGCCACCTGGGCGGGCGTCAGGTCGAGGCCCTCGGCGGCCCGGCACACCGCCTCCACGATGCCGGCGGCCCGTGGGTTGAGGTGTACGCCGACGTACTTCTCGAAGCGGCTGCTCGCTGCGCGTGAGTCGGCCGGCACCCCAGCGCGGTACTTGCCGGTCAGCACGCCCCGGCCGAGCGGCGACCAGGGCAGCAGGCTGACGTCGAGCGCCTCGGCCGCCGGCACGACCTCGCGTTCGACGCCCCGCTCGACTAGTGAGTACTCGACCTGGTCCATGGCCAAACGCTCGCGACCGGCTGCCTCGACCTGGTGACCGGCCGCCAACGCCAGCTGCCAACCGCAGTAGTTCGACACCCCGACGTACCGGGTCTTGCCGGATGCTACGGCGGCGTCGAGCGCCGACAGCGTCTCGTCGACCGGTACGTCGTCGGACCACACGTGCACCTGCCACAGGTCGACGTGGTCGATGCCCAGCCGCTGCAGCGACTCCTCCAGCGTGCGCAACAAGCCACGACGCGAGACGTCCACGAAGTGCTCACCGTCACGGCGACCGCTGCCGGCCTTGGTCGCGACGACGACGTCCTCAGGCGAGACGGTACCGGCGAGCAGTGTGCCGAGGACCTCCTCACTGGCGCCCCCGCCGTACGGCGCGGCGGTGTCGACCAACGTGCCTCCAGCGGCCACGAACGCTGTGAGCTGCTCGGCCGCTTCGTGCTCGTCGATGTCGGTTCCCCACGACATCGTGCCGAGGCCGAGTCGGCTCACCTCCAGGCCGGTCCGGCCGACGTAGCGCTTCAGCACGCCTCGACCCTAACGGTCCCCACCATGCCGGGCCGTAGGGTCGACCCATGCGGCTCGGTGTCAACCTGGGCTACCGGCTCACCGCCGATGTCCAAGCCCTCGCCGAGACGACGCGCACGGCGGAGTCGCTGGGCTACTCCGTTGCCTGGGTTGCCGAGGCGTACGGCTCCGACTCGACCTCGGTGCTCGGCTACCTCGCCGGGCAGACCAGCCGGATCGGGCTCGGTGCCGGCGTCATGCAGATCCCAGCACGCAGTCCCGCGATGACGGCCATGACGGCGGCCAGCCTCGACCTGCTCTCGGCCGGTCGGTTCCGGCTCGGCCTGGGCGTGTCCGGTCCGCAGGTCTCCGAAGGCTGGCACGGCGTCCGGTTCGAGGCGCCCCTGCAACGGACCCGGGAGTACGTCGACGTCGTTCGACTGGTGCTGACCGGGCAGCCGGTTACTCACGAGGGGCAGCACTTCCCGCTGCCGCTTCCGGGAAGTGCGGGCAAGGCCCTCCGGCTCGCTCTCCAGCCACCTCGTCGCGACCTGCCCATCTATCTCGCAGCAGTCGGACCGCGCAACGTCGAACTCGCCGGCGAGATAGCGGACGGCTGGTTGGCAATCCTCGTCACCCCCGAACACGTCGCCGTGGGACTCGATCGAGTCAAGACCGGACAGTCACGAGCAGCGGCGGGCTCGGGCCGGGCGTTCGACGTTGCCGCTTCGATCCCGGTCAGCGTCGGCACGGACCTGCAGGCATGTGCCGATGCGGTCCGGCCCTACATCGCCTTATACGTCGGCGGGATGGGCAGCCGCGAGCACAGCTTCTACAACGAGCAGGCGACTCGCCTGGGCTTCGAGGCGGCGGCGCAGGAGATCCAGCAGCATTACCTCGCCGGCCGCATCCGCGACGCCGCCGCGGCCGTTCCGTTCGAGCTTGTGGACGCCACGGCTCTGGTGGGACCTCTAGAGCGCATCGCCGAGGGGATGCAGCGTTACGCCGCCGCCGGCGTGACGACGCTCAACGTGCTGCCGTTCGCCAGCCAGGGAGGCGACTTCGCCGCGGTACTGGCTGCTGCCGCCGACGCATGTGCCCGGGCCGACCTGGCCGAGCCTTAGAGCGGGGACTAGAGCCAACCGGACCGCTTGAACAACCGGTAGAGCACCAGACACGCCACGGCCATGATGCCGATCGCCATCGGGTAGCCGTAGGTCCAGTGCAGCTCCGGCATGTTGTCGAAGTTCATCCCGTAGATGCCGGCGACCAAGGTCGGGATCGCCGCCATCGCGACCCACGCGGAGATCTTGCGCATGTCGTCGTTCTGCTGCACGGAGATCCGCGCCATCAGGGCGTCGTGGGCGCTCGACAGCAGGTGGTCGAGCGACTCGACCTGCTCGTGCACCCGGACGATGTGGTCGAACACGTCGCGAAAGAACGCGGCCGCCTCCGTCGGCATGCCCGCCACCTGGCACTGAGCGAAGCGCGACACTGGTTCGCGCAACGGTTCGACCGCCCGCCGGAACTCCGCCACCTCGCGCTTCAAGGCGTAGATCCGCTGAGAGTCCTTGGTCCGCCGCTCGGAGAACACCGACAGCTCGATCTCGTCCACGTCGATCTGCAGCTCGCGGGCGACCTGCTCGTAGGCGTCGACAACCCGGTCGCAGACGGAGTGCAGCACCGAGTAGGGACCGTGTCCGAGCACGTCGCGGCGCTCCTCGAGATCCTTGCGCGTCACGGCCAGCGCCGAGCCGGACCCGTGCCGGACCGTCACGACGTAGTTGCCGCCGACGAAGATGGCGATCTCGCCGGTCTCGACCGCGTCGCTCTCGTCCACGTACCACAGCGTCTTGAGGACCATGAAGAGCTGATCGCCGGAGTAGCGCTCGAGCTTCGGCCGCTGGTGAGCACGCACGGCGTCCTCGACGGCGAGCGGATGCAGGCCGAACGCGTCCGCAACCTGACCCATCTCCTCGTCGGTCGGCTCGTACAGCCCGATCCAGACGAAGGCACTCTCGTGTTTGGCCGCCGCCAGGGCCGCGGCGATGTCGCGGTCGCCCGGTGGCAGCGTCACCCGGACACCGCCCTTGTACACCGCGCAGTCGACGATCACCCGCCCATTGTCGCGCCCAGCGGCGATCGCGGCCTCTAAGGTGACATGCGTGGCGACGGTCTTGCTGGTGCGACATGGGCGTTCGTCAGCAAACAGCACAGGCGTGCTGGCCGGCCGCACCCCCGGGGTATCGCTCGACGAGATCGGCCACCGCCAGGCCGCAGACATCGGTGCTCGGATCGCCGGGCTGCCGATCGCAGTGATCATGACCAGCCCCTTGGAGCGCTGCCGCCAGACGGCCCGGGCCATCGCGGCTGCCCATCCAGGGACACCGCCGACGAAGGTCGACGCCCGGCTCACGGAGTGTGCGTACGGCGAGTGGTCGGGCCAGGAGCTGAAGCGGCTCGCCAAGCAACCGCTGTGGAGGGTCGTGCAGCAGTACCCGTCAGGTGCGACGTTCCCTGGCGGTGAGTCCCTTCGGGACATGCAGGCGCGTGGGGTGGCCGCGGTGCGCGACGCCGACGCGGCCGTGGCGGCCGAGCATGGCGACGCCGCCTTGTGGGTCGCGGTCACCCACGGCGACCTCATCAAGAGCGTGCTCGCCGACGCACTGGGGATGCACCTGGACAGCTTCCAGCGGATCGTTGTCGACCCGGGATCGGTCTCGGTGATCACCTACACGCCGCTACGACCGTTCGTGGTGCGACTCAACGAGCATGGGAGCCTGTCCGATCTGGCGCCGCCCCGACGGAGAAGGCGGCCGCGGAGCGGCGACGCCGCCGTGGGCGGCGACACCGGCGTCTGAGCCGCCCGTAGGCTCGACGTATGGCCATGGTCGTGCACAACTTCGACGCGCCCGAGCGGTTCGTTGCGGGCACCGTGGGTCCGCCGGGGCAGCGGACGTTCTTCCTGCAGGCCCGCCAGCAGAGCCGCCTCGTCAGCGTCGCCCTGGAGAAGCAGCAGGTGTCGATCCTCGCCGAGCGGCTCGACCTGCTGCTCGACGAGGCGCTTCGCCGCACTGGCGGCGACCCGAGCATTCCCGCCGTCGCACCCGCCGACCTCGAGGACAACGAGCCACTCGACCAGCCGATCGACGAGGAGTTCCGAGTCGGCACGATGACGCTGAGCTGGGAGGACGACGCCCGCGTCGTGGTGATCGAGCTCTTCCCGGTCTCCGACGAGACAGAGATCGTGTCGATCGGAGACGCCGAAGACGAGGAAGACACGGCGGAGGAGGATGTGGAGGCTCTCGTCGAGGTGGAAGCCGGTGTCGAGGTCGAAGCCAGCGAGGTCGTCATCGTTCGGCTCGACCCCGCGCGGGCAAGGTCGTTCGTGCAGCGGGCTCAGACGGTGGTGTCGGCAGGCCGTCCTTCGTGCCAGTTCTGTGGTGGGCCGATCGATCCCGACGGGCACCTTTGCCCGCGCTCCAACGGGTTCAAACGCATTGCCGGCTGACGCCGTCGACGTGGCAGGCGAAGCCGACGTCGAAGAGATCCTGCTGCGCGGATCGCTGGAGTTGCAGGGGCGGCTCGTGGACGCCTCCAACGCGTCGTTCCTCGGCACCGTTGAACTGTCCGGCGTCAGCCTGACCTGCATCTACAAGCCGGTGGCAGGTGAGCGGCCGCTGTGGGACTTCCCGCATGGCACGCTCGCCGGGCGCGAGCTGGCGGCCCGACTGGTGTCGGAGGCCGGCGGCTGGAGCCTCGTACCGCCCACGGTTGTCCGCGACGGCCGGTTCGGCACCGGCATGGTGCAGCGCTGGATCGACGTCACCGACGAGTCGTTCATCGACGTGGTTGCGACGGACGGGCTGGAGCCGGGGTGGATGCCCATCCTGGAAGCCGAGGACCACAAGGGCGATCCGGTGTTGCTCGTGCACCGCGACGACCCCCGGCTGCGGTCGATGGCCGTCTTCGATGTCGTGGTCAACAACGCTGATCGCAAGGGCGGCCATGTCCTCCCCGACCCGGCGGGTTCCATCTGGGGCTGCGACCACGGCGTCTGCTTCCATAACGACCCGAAACTTCGCACCGTGTTGTGGGGTTGGGGCGGGGAATCGCTACGCGAGGCCGATCTGGAGGCGCTGGACCGGCTCGAGGATGCGCTGGCCGGTCGGCTGCGGTCGCGACTCGAAGCCTGCCTCGCCGCTGGCGAGATCGAGGCGCTCGCGGTCCGAGCCAGGCGACTACGGCGCGAAGCAGCGATGCCGAGCCCGGACGAGTCGTGGCCCGCGATCCCATGGCCGGCGTTCTGACTCGACGCTTCCTTTAGGCTGGCGACCATGCGTGCATGGTCTCGGCCGGTCCGGACAGAGCATGCCAGGTCCGTCCTCGGTGATGCGCCATCCCTCACTCTGTACGACGACCGGTCGGGCACTGTGCGTGACGTGACGCCGGCCGGCGATGTCCGCCTCTACGTGTGCGGCATCACGCCGTACGACGCCACCCACATCGGCCACGCAGCCACGTACGTCGCGTTCGACCTCGCCGTCCGCGCGTGGACCGAGGCCGGCCATCGGGTCCACTACGTGCAGAATGTGACCGACGTCGACGACCCGCTCCTGCAACGCGCCGCAGAGACCGGGGAAGACTGGGCCGCGCTCGCCGAGCGCGAAACCGAGCTGTTCCGCACCGACATGGAGGCACTTGCCGTCGTACCGCCCGACCACTTCGTCGGAGCGGTGGAAGCGATCCCGATCATCGTCGACCTCGTCGAGGAACTCGGCCGGCGAGAGGCTACCTACCGCGTCGACGACGACCTCTATTTCCCGATCGCTGCCGACCCCCAGTTCGGCTCGGTCAGCCGGCTCGGCAGGGAGGAGATGCTTGCGCTCTTCCCCGGCCGGGGAGGCGACCCGGACCGGGCCGGGAAGCGCGACCCGCTCGACCCGCTGCTGTGGCGCCGCCAGCGGGAGGGAGAGCCGGCCTGGCCGACGGCTCTCGGCCCGGGGCGGCCGGGGTGGCATGTGGAGTGCACCGCAATCGCGCGCCACTACCTCGGCGCCGCCTTCGACGTTCAGGGCGGCGGCAGCGACCTGAGCTTCCCACATCATGAGATGTCGGCCAGTCATGCGCACGTCGCCGACCCCGCCGTCGAGTTCGCCAAGGCCTACGTCCACGCCGGTATGGTCGGCTACCGCGGCGAGAAGATGTCGAAGTCCCTTGGCAACCTGGTGTTGGTGAGCGCTTTGCGGGCCGATGACGTCGACCCGCGGGCAATCAGGCTGGCCCTGCTGGGGCAGTACTACCGAGCTGACTGGGAGTGGACCGACGAGGTGCTCGACACTGGCCTGAAGCGGCTCTCGCGCTGGTCGGAGGCAGTCAAACGCGGGGGGCCCGACGCTGGGTCCTGTGCGCTCGACGTACGAGCCGCCCTGGCCGACGACCTCGACGCACCGCGTGCGCTGGCCGCCGTCGACGCGTGGACCGAGAGCGGGGGACACGTGATCGAGGGTGCCGCGGACCTCGTCCGCGCCGTGGTCGCAGATTCGCTGGGCGTCAGCCTCTGACGGGCGGGGTCGCCGCGCGGGATGGGACCGCCGTCAGCTGCTCTCGCCGCGACGCCTGAGGTAGCGCTCGAACTCCCGGGCGATGGCGTCGCCGCTGGCCTCGGGGAGGTCGGCGGTGTCACGCTCGTCCTCCAGCGAGCGGACGTAGTCGGCGATGTCGGAGTCGTCCTCGGCCAGCTCGTCGACACCCCGCTCCCAAGCCTTGGCCTCGTCCGGAAGTCCGCGGAGGTCCACCGTGGTGCCGAGCAGATCCTCTACCCGGCCGAGCAGAGCGAGCGTCGCCTTAGGGGCCGGCGGCTGCGCGACGTAGTGGGGCACCGCGGCCCAGTACGACATTGCTGCCAGCCCACGGCCCTGCGCGAGCTCCTGGATGACACCCACGATCCCGGTCGGTCCGGTGTAGCGGGACGGCTCGAGACCGTGCTGCTCGGCGAGGGCCGGATCGGACGAAATGCCGTTGACCGGGACAGGGCGAGTGTGCGGGACGTCGGCGAGCAGCGAGCCGAGAGTCACCAATGTCGTCGCCCCGATGCCGCACACGTAGTCGAGGAACTCCGTGGCGAACGCCCGCCAACGCAGGTTGGGCTCGATTCCGGTGACCAGCACCACATCACGGCCCTCCGGCCCGTCGCCACAGCGCCAGAACGACGTGGTGCGCCAGGACAGCTCACGCTCTCCCTCGGAGTCGAAGCCGACATGTGGCCGGTTCACCTGGAAGTCGTAGTAGTCCTCGGGATCGAAGCCTGCGAGCAAGGTGGCCTTCCACGAGACCAGAAGGTGGGAGACCGCATCGCTCGCCGCCTCGCCCGCGTCGTTCCACCCCTCGAACGCGGCGATCACCGTGGCGTCGGTGAGGTCGGCCTCGGCCTCGATCTCGATCACTGGGTCAGCCTACTTTGCCGAGGCCATCCGGACTGGTCTCGCGAGGCGGGTCATTAGGCTGGCGAGCGTGCCTTCTGACCCTCGGTCCCTGCGAGCTGCCCTTGCTGAGCGGGTGGTGGTCGCAGACGGTGCGATGGGGACGATGCTCCAACAGCAGAGCCTCTCCGCCGACGACTTCGCCGGGCTCGACGGCTGCAACGAGATACTCAACGTCACACGACCCGACGTTGTGCGCGCCATTCACGACGCCTACTTCGCGGCCGGAGCCGACTGCGTCGAGACGAATTCGTTCGGTGCCAACCTGGCGAACCTGGCGGAGTACGGCATCGAGGACCGGATCCACGAGCTGGCCTTCGCCGCGGCAAGCATCGCCCGGGACAGCGCGGATGCTTCGGCCAGCGCGGGCCGGCCGCGGTGGGTGCTCGGCTCGGTCGGTCCCGGCACCAAGCTGCCCAGCCTCGGCCAGGTCGGCTTCGCGGCGCTCAGGGACGCCTATCGGGAGCAAGCGCGTGGCTTGCTCGAAGGTGGGGTCGACGCGGTGGTCGTCGAGACCGCACAGGACCTGCTCCAAGCCAAGGCAGCGGTGATCGGCGTCCAGCGGGCACTCGCTGGCTGGGAGGGCGAGCGGCCCGTGCTCGTGGTCAGCGTGACCGTCGAGACGACGGGCACCATGCTCCTCGGCACCGAGATCGGCGCTGCGCTCACCGCGCTGGAGCCGCTCGGCATCGACCTGATCGGGCTCAACTGCGCGACCGGCCCCAGCGAGATGAGCGAGCACCTCCGGCATCTGTCCCGCTCCACACGGATCGGCCTAAGCTGCATGCCCAACGCCGGGTTGCCGCAGCTGACCACCGACGGTGCGCGCTACCCGCTGACGCCCCAGGAGCTTGCCGACGCCCACGACACGTTCACCCGCGACTTCGGACTGGCGCTGGTCGGCGGCTGTTGCGGGACGACGCCCGAACATGTCTTCGCGGTCGTCGAGCGGGTGGGCGGTCGGCCGGTGACCGGCCGTCGGCCGCGGCCAGAGCCTGCCGTCTCGTCGCTCTACCAACAGGTGCCGTTCCGTCAGGAGACCTCATATCTGTCCATCGGCGAGCGCACGAACGCCAACGGCAGCAAGGCGTTCCGCGAGGCCATGCTTGGCGGCCGCTGGGACGACTGTGTGGACATCGCCCGGGCCCAGATCCGCGACGGCGCGCATGTGCTGGACCTCTGCGTCGACTACGTCGGCCGGGATGGTGTCGCCGACATGCGCCAGCTGGCGCCACGGCTGGCGACGTCGTCCACGCTGCCGATCATGATCGACTCGACCGAGCCGGCGGTCGTCGAGGCCGGTCTGGAGGCGTTCGGCGGCCGCTGCATCGTCAACTCGGTCAACTACGAGGACGGCGACGGCCCGGGGTCTCGCTTCGCGCAGGTGATGCCGCTGGTCACCGAGCACGGGGCCGCGGTGGTGGCGCTGACGATCGACGAGGAGGGACAGGCCCGCACCGCCGAGCGCAAGGTCGCCGTGGCGAGCCGGCTGATCGACGACCTGACCGGCAGGTGGGGCATGGCCCCCGACGACGTCATCGTCGACTGCCTCACCTTTCCGATCGCCACCGGTCAGGAAGAGACCCGCCGCGATGCCCTCGAAACGATAGACGCGATCGCGGAGGTCAAGCGTCGGTTCCCCCGCGTGCAGACGACATTGGGCGTGTCCAACGTCTCGTTCGGGCTGTCACCCGTCGCCCGCGCCGTCCTGAACTCGGTGTTCCTCCACGAGTGCGTCAAGGCGGGTCTGGACTCGGCGATCATTCATGCGGCCCGCATCCTGCCGCTGTCCCGCATCCCCGACGACCAGCGGCAGACTGCGCTCGACCTCGTGCACGACCGCCGCCGGAACGGCTACGACCCGCTTGCCCGGCTGCTCGAGCTGTTCGCGACTGCCGACCAGCTGCAGAGCCGGCGAAGCCTCGCCGAGGAACTCGCCGGACTCCCGCTCTCCGAACGGCTGCAACGCCGGATCATCGACGGCGTTCGCGCCGGCCTCGAAGGCGACCTCGACGAAGCACTGGCCACCGGCCGGCCAGCGCTGGACATCGTCAATGACGACCTGCTGGCCGGGATGAAGGTCGTGGGCGACCTCTTCGGAGCCGGTGAGATGCAACTTCCGTTCGTGCTGCAGTCGGCGGAGGTCATGAAGGCGTCGGTCGCACATCTCGAACCCGCGATGGACAAGGTCGACGACCGCGGCCGCGGCACGATCGTGCTGGCCACCGTCAAAGGCGACGTCCATGACATCGGCAAGAACCTCGTCGACATCATCTTGTCCAACAACGGCTACACCGTCGTCAACCTCGGCATAAAGCAGCCGATCAGCAGCATCCTTGCGGCCGCAGAGGACAACGACGCCGACGCGATAGGCATGTCCGGACTCCTCGTCAAGAGCACCGTGGTGATGAAGGAGAACCTCGAGGAGATCAACTCCCGAGCGGCGGCCGGGCGCTGGCCGGTGCTCCTCGGTGGAGCAGCGCTGACCCGGGCGTACGTCGAGAACGACCTCGCCGGGCTCTACGACGGTGAGGTGAGATACGCACGAGACGCGTTCGAGGGCCTGCGACTGATGGACGCGGTGATGGCGGTCAAGCGCGGGGAGCCCGACGCTGCGCTCCCGCCACTGCGACCCCGGCGCGTTCGCGTTGACGCCCCAGCGGTCGTTGCGGGCGAACCGGTGGCACCAGGACGGTCAGACGTCAGCCGCACCCATCCGGTGCCCGAGCCCCCGTTCTGGGGACCGCGGACCGTCAGGGGCGTGCCGCTCGCGGACTTCGCCGCCTACCTCGACGAGCGGGCGACCTTCCTCGGTCAGTGGGGCTTGCGCGGTTCGCGCGGTCAGGGGCCGTCGTACGACGACCTCGTCGCCGCCGAGGGCAGACCGAGGCTGCGAGCGTGGCTGGACCGGATCGCCACCGAGCAGATCCTCGAGCCGGCGGTCCGCTACGGCTACTGGCCGTGCTGGTCGGAGGGCGACGACCTGGTCGTCCTCGACCCGACCGACCGCTCGACTGAACTGGCGAGGTTCCGCTTCCCGCGTCAGCGACGGGACAGGTTCCTCTGCCTCGCCGACTTCTTCCGACCACATGACAGCGGGGAGGCCGACGTCGTGGCGTTGCAGGTCGTGACGATGGGCAGCCGGGTCAGCGCCGTGACCGCTGAACTGTTCGCCAAGGGTGCCTACCGCGACTACCTGGAGCTGCACGGGCTCTCTGTGCAGTTGACCGAAGCGCTGGCGGAGTTCTGGCACGCCCGGGTCCGGTCCGAACTGGGCTTCGGTGCCGACGACTCCGCCGACCTCGGCGAGGTGTTCCGGCAGGGCTACCGGGGGTCGCGGTACAGCTTCGGCTACCCGGCCTGTCCCGATCTCGAGGACCGGGCCAAACTGGTCGGTCTCGTCGACGCCGACCAGATAGGGGTGACGCTGAGCGAGGAATGCCAGCTGCACCCCGAGCAGTCGACCGACGCGATCGTCGTCCATCACCCCGAGGCGAAGTACTTCAACGCACGCTAGGAAATGGTCTCCAGGTAGCAAACGGTGACCATGTCGTGACCGTGTCCGGGTGACATCGGAGCGCACGACCAACTAGGGTCCACTAATCAACTTGGGCGGTAGCGCCACTTCGAACAGGGAGCGGAAAGTGCGCAAACTCGACAAGATCCTCGCAGTGGGTGGGGCGGCCGCACTGGTCGCGACACTCGCCGCCTGCGGATCCAACAGCAACGGCAACGGCAGTAGCGGTGGTGGCGGCAGCTTCACGATGGGCACGACCGACACGGTCACCGCCGTCGACCCGGCCGGTTCCTACGACCTCGGTTCGTCGACGTTGCAGTACAGCATCTTCCAGACGCTGCTGACCATCCCGCCGGGCAGCACCACGCCGGTCGGTGACGCCGCACAGAGTTGCAGCTACAGCGACCCGAAGACCTTCACCTGCAAGCTGAAGCCCGGCCTGAAGTTCTCCAACGGGGACCCACTCACCTCGGCCGACGTCAAGTACAGCTTCGAGCGGGCCTTGAACATCGGTGACCCGAACGGCGCTGCGATCTACCTGCTCGGCGACATCGCCCAGACCGACAAGAAGGGCAACGTGACGGGGTTGGCGCCCGGCGCGATCGACACGCCCGACGCCCGGACGGTGGTCTTCCACCTCAACCGGCCGGACGTGACCTTCCAGGCCCTGATCACCTACCCGGGCGTCGGAGCCATCGTGGACCACAAGGTCTTCCCGATGGACAAGAAGCTCCCCGACGACCAGGTCATCGGCTCCGGCCCGTACAAGCTGACGCAGTACCAGGCAGGTCAGCAGGCGACGCTGGAGGCGAACCCCAACTACACAGGCGACCGGGCGCCGAAGGCCTCCCAGGTGTTCATCTCCTATTACTCCGACTCCTCGGGCCTGAAGCTCGCGATCCAGAACAAGGAGATCGACGTGGCCTGGGACACCCTCGGGCCGACCGACCTCGCGGCGTTGAAGAAGCAGAGCGATCTGACCGTGGCTACCGGTGCCGGCGCCGCGATCCGGTATTGGGTCTGGCGCACCAACAGCGGGCCGGGCAAGAGTCTGGCGGTCCGGCAAGCAGCGGCACAGATCATCGACCGGGCCGCGATCGCGAAGAACGCCTACGACAACACCGTGACTCCGCTCTACTCGATCGTGCCGCCCGGTATGCAGGGCGCGACGCAGGCGTTCAAGGATGCCTACGGCGCCACGCCGAACGTGAGTGCAGCCAAGCAGACCCTGCAGGCGGCCGGAGTGAGCACCCCCGTCAGCATCACGCTCGGTTACACGCCGAGCCACTACGGCCCGAACGCGGTCGACGAGGCCACCGAGCTGAGTCGCGAGCTCCAGGCCAGCGGCCTGTTCACGGTCACCGTCAAGAGCGCCGAATGGGACACGTACCAGACGATCTACAAGCAGGGCGCCTACGACCTGTGGATGCTCGGCTGGTACCCGGACTATCCGGACGCCGACGACTACCTGTCGCCTTTCATGGTCAAGGGCGGCTTCTTCCAGAACGGCTACGACAACAAGCAGGTCGACGCGCTGGCGGCCCACGAGCTGGGCACCACCGACCAGAGCAGCCGCGACCAGGACTTCGCCAAGATGCAGGAGATCGCGGCCCGCGACGTGCCGTTCATCCCGAGCTGGGTCGGCAACAACACCGCCGTCTACGTCGACGGGATGAAGGGCGTCAAGCAGACGCTCGACCCGGCCTACATCTTCCGGCTTTGGACGATCTCGAAGGGCTGAGCCCTCGGAGCGACGCGCGGAACTCACGCGCTGGGGAGGGGCTGACTCCAGCCCCTCCCCAGCGCGATTCGTAGAAAGGCATGTATGAGCGCTTCATCGGGCTCGCTGCCTCGCTACATCGTTCAGCGGCTGCTGCTCGTCATCCCGATGATGTGGATCTTGATGACGATGGTCTTCCTGCTGATGCGCGTCGCTCCGGGGGACCCGATCTCCGCCGCGCTCGGCGGCAAACTGTCGCCGCAGGCGCTGGCGGCGGCCAAGCACCGAGCCGGCTTGGACAAGCCGCTGATCGTGCAGTACTGGGACTACCTCTCCTCTGTGCTCCACCTCAACTTCGGAACCACGTTCACCGACAACCAGCCGGTGATCGATGTGGTGCGTGACAACGGCGGCGCCACGGTGTCCCTTACGCTGGCGGCTTTCATCGTGGCGCTGCTCCTCGGGATCCCGCTCGGCCTGCTCGCCGGCCGGTTGCGGGACACGTTTCCCGACGTGGTGATCCGGATCTTCGGCATCGTGACGTATGCGACCCCCATCTTCTTCTCGGGGCTGTTGCTCCAGATCTTCGTCGCCCCGCATCTCGGACTTCCGACCGGTGGCGAGGCTTCGCCGGAGACACTTTTCATCGTTCCGGAGCGCACCCACATTTTGTTGATCGACGCCTTCCTCAGCGGAGACCCGGCATCGATCGGGGACGTGCTGAAGCACATCGCCCTGCCCGCACTTACCCTCGGCGTCGGAATCTGCGGCGTGTTCATACGCTTGGTCCGAGTCAACATCCTGCAGACGGTGCAGAGCGACTACGTCGAGGCGGCGCAGGCGCGTGGGATCGCCCGTGGCAAGGTGATGCGGAACCACGCCCTGCGCAACGCGCTGGTTCCTGTCATCACAGTGATCGGACTGCAGGTGGCGCTGCTGCTCTCCGGTGCCGTACTGACGGAGACGACATTCAACTGGCCCGGGCTCGGCCAGAAGCTCGTGCAGTACATCCTTGGCCGTGATTACGGTGCGGTGCAGGGCATCATCACGATCTTCGCGCTGGTGGTGATCGTCGTCAGTGTGCTCATCGACATCGTGAACGCCCTGATCGATCCACGAGTGAGGTTCTGATGCGTGGCCTGCTCAACGCGATCGTCTCGCCGTTCTCACGAACGCAGGGAGTGGCGCGGTGGATGCTTGGGGTTGGTGTGGCCATCTCTGGTGTTTTCCTCGTCTTCGCGATCTTCGCACCCTGGCTGGCGCCGTACGGGTTCGCTACCTTCAAAGGACCGCACGGTGACTTCGCGAAGCTCGGCCACCCCAACTCGCACCATTGGTTCGGTACCACCGACTTGCAGACCGACGTGCTCTCGCGCGTCATCTGGGGCTCCCGGACTGCGCTGGAGGTAGTCACCCTTGCAGTGATCGCGTCCCTGGTCATCGGGCTTGTGCTCGGCATCCTCTCCGGCTACGTCGGCGGCTGGGCGGACCGGCTGCTGGTGTTGGTGATGGACTCGCTCTACGCGTTCCCGTCGTTCCTGCTCGCGATCGTGTGCGCGTTCCTCTTCACCAACGTGATCGGGACAAGCGTGCTCTTCTTTTCGAGCGGCATCATCGCGGCTGCGATGTCGCTGACGGTGATCTACATTCCGCAGTACTTCCGCGTCGTACGCAACACCACGATCAGCGCCAAACAGGCGACCTACGTCGAAGCTGCCCGTGCGCTGGGGGCCAGCGGGGGAGTCGTGATGCGGAGGTACCTGTTCGGCAATGTCATCCAGAGCGTGCCGGTCATCGGCACACTGAATGCCGCTGACGCGATCCTCACCTTGGCCGGACTCGGTTTCCTCGGCATCGGGATTCAGCCGAACGAGGCCGCCGAGTGGGGATACGACCTGCAGCGGGCTCTCGACGACGCCGGCATCGGGGTTTGGTGGACGTCGCTGTATCCAGGCCTGGCCATCGTGCTGCTGGTGACCGGACTCACGTTGGTCGGCGAAGGCCTGAACGAGACGGTGAACCCGGTGCTGCGCAAGCGCCGGCTGCTGCCCGTTGTCATGCCGCCGCGCTCCCGCGATGAGGTCTCGACGACCACGACCGCCCCCGCACCTTCGCTGGAGGGAGAGTCGACCACGTGACACCGGCCATCGAAGGATCGCCCTTCGACCGGAGTACTCCGGTCATCGACGTGACGGATCTGCGCGTCTGGTATGGCACCACTCGGGGCGCAATTCAGGCCGTCGACGGCGTCAGTCTGCGGCTTTCTCCCGGCGAGACGCTGGGCCTGGTGGGTGAGTCGGGCTGCGGCAAGTCGACTCTTGGTCGCGGGCTGATGGGACTGCTGCCGGCCGGCGCCAAGCGTGACGGTCAGGTGCTCTTCCGGGGGCGGGACATCCTCCGGATGTCGGAACGGGAGGCGTACGGGCTCCGGGGCACCAGTGTCGGGATGATCTTCCAGGAGCCGCTGACTCGGCTCAACCCACTCATGCGGATCTCTGAGCATTTCCAGGAGACCATCGCCCAGCACGAGCCAGACCTGAGCAAGTCCGAAATCCGGGAGCGTGCGCTCGAGGCGCTTCGCCTGATGGGCATCCCGCCGACGCGCTACCGGTCCTACCCGCACGAGTTCTCCGGCGGCATGCGGCAGCGGCTGATGATCGCCCTCGCTCTCGTGCTGCGGCCGGCATTCATCGTCGCGGACGAGCCGACGACTGCGCTCGATGTGCTGGTGGAGGCGCAGATCATTGGGATCCTGAACGACCTGCGGCGCAACTTCGACACCGCTCTCCTACTGATCACCCACAACTTGGGGATCGTCGCGGAGGCCTGCGATCGGGTCGCGGTCATGTATGCCGGGCAGATCGTGGAGCAGGGGAGCGTCACCTCGGTCTTCGGCAAGCCGCAACACCCGTATACCCGGGAGCTCCTGCGTTCGACCATCAGCCTGTCCACCACCGGGCTGAATTACATCCCGGGCTCGCCGCCCGACCTCATCGACCCCCCGCCGGGCTGCCGGTTCCATCCTCGCTGCCCCGACGCGATGCGGGTTTGCGCCGGCCACGACCCGGTCCAGACCGTGCGACAAGGCGGCGGTTCCGTCGAGTGTTGGCTGTCAGGCCCCGATGAGCTGATCCCTCCCGGTGGCACTGAGCGGCTCGAACGAGAGGAGATCGGCGTTGCCGACGAAGCCTGATACCGCCTTGTCCTCGCCCCGACAGACCGAGGCCGTCCTCGACATCCGCCAGCTGTCGGTGCACTTCGACCTGGGCGGCAACCTCCTCGGTCGGCTGTTCGGCCGCGGAGGCGGGAGGGTGAGGGCCGTAGACGGCGTCAACCTCAGCCTGCAGCGTGGCGAGGTGGTCGGCCTGGTGGGCGAGAGCGGCAGTGGCAAGTCCTCCCTCGGCAGGGCGCTGCTGGGGTTGGCGCCAATCAGCGAAGGATCAATCTGGTTCCGCGGACAGGACCTGGCGACGCTGTCCGGCCGGCGGCTGCGGGAGCTTCGACGGCATGTGCAGATGGTGTTCCAGGACCCCTCCGCGGCGCTGAACCCGGCGATGACCGTCGAGCAGGCGGTCACCGACCCGTTGCGTATCCATGGTGTGCCCGCCGGCGAGCGCCGCCCGAGGGTGGTGGAGGCGCTGGAACGGGTCGGCCTCTCGCCGGTCGAGCTGTTCCTGTCGAAGTACCCGAGCGACCTCTCCGGAGGACAGAAGCAGCGGGTCGTCATCGCCCGGGCGATCATCATGGATCCTGCGGTGCTGATCGCCGACGAACCGATCTCTATGCTGGACATGAGCGTGCGGGCCAAGATCCTGACGCTGATGCTCGACCTGAAGGACCAGCTCGACCTCACCTACGTCTACATCACCCACGACCTGGCGAGTGCGAAGTTCTTCTGCAACCGGATCGCGATCATGTACCTCGGCCGGATCGTCGAGATCGGGGACACCAACGAGATCTTCGAGAATCCCCGGCACCCGTACACCAGGGCGCTGCTGGCCGCCATACCCGACCCCGACCCGAGCCGGCCGAAGACCGCAGACCTTCTCAGGGGTGAGATACCCGACGCCTCGCGCCCGCCCAGCGGGTGCTCGTTCCACCCGCGTTGCCCGGTCGCGTTCGACAGGTGCGGGTGGGAGCCTCGGGACCTCGTCGCCACTCTTGAAGGTCACTGGCTCCGCACCAGCCCCTCGACCTACGACCTCGAGCGCAGCCGGATCGCCAATCTCGACGACATCAGTGCCGACGGCGGGAGCGAGACGGTGCTCCGCCCGTCGACCGACGCCTCGCCCACTGACCTCGTCGCCCTGCTGTCCGAGGTCCGCCGGGAGGATCAGGGAGCGCGGTTCTGGGAGGGAGTGGACGAGATCAGCGAGGAGCCGGAGGGTGTCCGGGTCCGCTTCCACTCCGGGGAGGATCCGGTGTTGCGTCGAAACGGCGACGTGGAGGTCGCCTGCCTGCTCTACTGAGCCGGCTCGACTGGTGCCGCTACTGCCAGCTCCGGGAGCGGAGGCGGGGTGCCGCCGAAGGCGGGGCAGATCGGCTTGTGGTCACACCAATCACACAGCCGCGAGGGATTGGGTCGCCACTCACCGGTCTCCATGGCCCGCTGAATCGCCTTCCACAACGCCTCGACCTTGCGCTCGGTGGCCAGCAGGTGCTGCTCCTCC
>JAICMS010000017.1 GCA_025929075.1 Propionibacteriales bacterium | reverse complement strand
GCGGGGCAGATCGGCTTGTGGTCACACCAATCACACAGCCGCGAGGGATTGGGTCGCCACTCACCGGTCTCCATGGCCCGCTGAATCGCCTTCCACAACGCCTCGACCTTGCGCTCGGTGGCCAGCAGGTGCTGCTCCTCCGGTCGGTAGCGAAGCACCTCGCCGTTCCCGAGGTAGACCAGCTGCAGCATCGCGGGGATGACACCTTTGGTCCGCCAGATGACCAATGCATAGAACTTCATCTGGAAGAGCGCCTTCGCCTCGAACCACTCGTGCGGGGACGACCCGGTCTTGTAGTCCACGATGCGCAGAGCGCCGTCGGGTGCGACGTCGAGCCTGTCGATGTAGCCGTGTGCGATGAGACCGGACGCCAAGGTGGTTTCGACGTGGACCTCTCGCTCGGCGGGCTCTAGCCGGGTCGGGTCCTCCAGCCGAAAGTAGCGGCCGAGCAGGGCACGGCACTGCTCGAGCCAGGTCGCCAGGTCAGTAGCGGCCGACCCGAACATCTCCGCCAGCTCCGGCTCGGCAGCCAGCAGATCCTCCCAGGCCGGACCGAGCAAGAGGTTGGCTCGCTCATGGGTCCGCAGCGCGGCCGGCAGGTCGAACAGCTGCTCCAGCACCTTGTGCACGACCGAGCCGCGAACGGCGTCGATGCTCGGCCGCTCCGGGAGCCTGTCGATGACCCGGAACCGGTAGAGCAAAGGACAACTCATGAAGTCGCTCGCCCGGCTCGGCGACAGCGAGTTGGTGCAGAGCCTCTCCTGGCTGCCGTCGACTGTCATGGAGGTCACGCTAGGGCACGGCACCGACAAGCCGTGGGAGATGGGGATTCTCGCCGGTTCCCACTAGCGTTGTGGCATGCCAGCACCAGACCAGGGCAGCTCCGGACGGTCGTCGCCGCCCCCGGGCACGTTCCGCCTCGGTTCGGTCGCCGGCATCGAGATCACCGTCGCGCAGTCGTGGTTCCTCATCATCGGCATGATCGCGATCCTGGTGGCGCCCCAGATTCAAGACGTCGAGCCAGGGCTGGGCGGCTACGCCTATGGCGCCGGCGCGGCGTTTGCGATCCTGCTCTATCTCACGGTCCTGCTACACGAGATCTCTCACGCGTTGGCCGCCCGGGCATTCGAAATGCCGGTCACCTCCATCAACCTGCACTTCCTCGGCGGGGCGACCGAGATCGAGGGCGAGGCGGCCACGCCGTGGCGGGAGTTCGTGATCGCGGTCGTGGGACCGCTGACGTCGCTGGCGATCGGGGGCGTCGGTCTCCTCGCGCTCGTCGCCGTACCGGACGGACTGCTGCGCTACACGATCGGTGGGCTGGCGGTGGCCAATCTCGTCGTCGGTGCCTTCAATCTGGTGCCCGGCCTCCCGCTGGACGGTGGCCGAGTGCTGCAGGCTATCGTCTGGCGGGTCTCGCGGCGGCGCTCCCTGGGGGTTGTGGTGGCGGCTTGGGGCGGCCGCGTCACCGCGCTCGTCGCCGCGTCCTATCCGCTGATCCTGCTCGGGCTCGGGGACGAGCCGCAGATCTTCGACTACCTGCTGGCATTCCTGGTGGGCACATTCCTGTGGACCGGGGCGACCCAGGCAATGGTCGTCTCGAAGGTGAAGGCGAAACTGCCCGCGATCCAGGCACGGACGCTCGCGCGGCCGGCGATCGGCGTGCCGGCCGACCTTCCGC
The DNA here is from genome assembly GCA_025929075.1 of Propionibacteriales bacterium. Taxonomy (GTDB): domain Bacteria; phylum Actinomycetota; class Actinomycetes; order Propionibacteriales; family Nocardioidaceae; genus JAICMS01. The sequence goes on along the minus strand of JAICMS010000017.1, from coordinate 28,254 downwards.
TGTCGGAAGGGATCCGGCGCGCAAACGAGGCGAACGCCGGCTCGCTCGTCGTGATCACCAGCGACGGGGCACCCGCCGGGGTGGTCAACGAGTCGGCCGTGGTCTCGACGCCGATGGAACGTCGCCCCTGGGTGTCGTGCGGTGACCTGGCCCGCCGCCTCGAGCCAGGGCTGCTGCTGCCTGCCGACCTCGCCGGCGAGCCGCTGCTGCACGCGATGCAACGGACGCCGGCGACCGAATACGTCCTGCTCGAGTCGTCAGGATCGGTGTACGGCGTGCTCGTGACAAGGGACGTCGACGAGGCATTCCGGACCGCCTAGTGTCCCTACCGTCGTCCGGCGTCCGGCGCGGCCCGCTCCACGCCGGTGAGCGGGTCCGGCTCGCCGACCCCAAGGGTCGGCGCCACAGCGTCCTGCTGGCCGCCGGCGGGACGTTCTTCACCAACAAGGGCGCGATCGCCCACGACGACATCATCGGCCGGCCCGACGGAATCGTGGTCACCTCCAGCGGCGGCACCGACTACCTCGTGCTCCGGCCCCTTCTCGCCGAGTACGTCGTGTCGATGCCGCGCGGTGCCACCGTCGTCTATCCCAAGGACGCGGCTCAGATCGTGGCTTTCGCCGACATCTTTCCCGGTGCCCGCGTCATCGAAGCCGGCGCGGGATCGGGGGCGCTGACCTGCGTTCTGCTGCGGGCCGTCGGCGAGCGGGGCAGCGTGTCGTCGTACGAGCGCCGGGCAGAGTTCGCCGAGGTCGCCGAGCGGAACGTCACAGCCTTCTTCGGTGCGCCGCACCCGGCCTGGCGCTTGCGGACTCACGACCTGGCCACCGCCCTGGCGGACGAGGAGGTCGACCGAGTGGTGCTCGACATGCTCGCCCCATGGGAGTGTGTGCCGTCGGCCGCCGCCGCGCTCACGCCGGGCGGCGTCCTGTGCTGCTACGTCGCGACGACGCCACAACTGAGCAGGATCGTCGAGACGCTGCGCGCGCACGGCGGCTTCACCGAGCCGGAGGCGTGGGAGTCGATCGTGAGGGGCTGGCACGTCGAGGGACTTGCAGTTCGGCCCCAGCACAGGATGAACGGCCACACCGGCTTCCTGGTCACCACCCGCCGGCTGGCACCGGGTGTGACCGCACCCCGACGGACCAGACGCCCCGCCCCCGGAGCGTACGGAGATGACTACGAGGGACCGCGACCCGACGACGAGCGGCGGCGTGGCGAGCTCCCGCAGGGCAGTGGCTGATGCGCCGACAACGGAGTGGTAGCGACACGGCGGGAGCGCCGGACCCGGAGATAGGTTGCCGGGTACTGTCGAAACAGGGCTTGACAGTGAGCCACCAGGGGAAGTGGTGACGATGCCTGCACACGAAGACGCGCACCGGCGGCGCAGCCCGTCCACCGACGAGCTGCTGAGCCAGGTGGGCTACCTCGAGGCTGAGGTGGCCGACCTTCGGCGACGCCTGGCCCATGGTCCTGAGGCAACCCGCGTCCTCGAGCAGCGGCTGGCCGAGACCCAGTCGTCGCTGGCGACGCTCACCGCCCAGAACGAGCGCCTCGCCGCCACGCTGCGCGAAGCCCGCGACCAGATCATGACGCTGAAGGAAGAGGTCGACCGGCTGGCTCAGCCGCCGACCGGCTTCGGCACCTTCATCGGTCGAAACGACGACGACACGATCGACGTCTTCACCGGCGGCCGCAAGCTGCGCGTCAACGTCAGCCCGGCAGTCGACGTGGCCGAGCTCGAGCGTGGCCAGGAGGTCATGCTCAACGAAGCTCTCAACGTCGTCGCAGCGCTCGACTACGAGACAGTCGGCGAGGTTGTGATGCTCAAGGAGATCCTTGCCGACGGTGAGCGGGCGCTGGTCATCGCCAACGCCGACGAGGAGCGCGTCGTCCGGTTGGCAGCACCGTTGCGCGGCAGCAAGCTGCGTGCGGGTGACTCCGTGCTGCTCGATACGCGCGCCAACTACGTCTACGAGCGGATCCCCAAGACCGAGGTCGAGGAGCTGGTGCTCGAAGAGGTGCCGGACCTCGACTATTCCGCCATCGGCGGCCTGATGCGCCAGATCGACCAGATCCGCGACGCGATCGAGCTGCCGTACCTGCACCCGGAGCTCTTCAAGGAGCACCAGCTCAAGCCACCCAAGGGCGTGCTTCTCTACGGGCCGCCCGGCTGCGGCAAAACCCTCATCGCAAAGGCCGTCGCCAACTCGCTCGCGAAGAAGGTCGCCGACAAGACCGGTGAGGAGGGCAAGTCCTACTTCCTCAACATCAAGGGTCCGGAGCTGCTGAACAAGTACGTCGGCGAGACCGAGCGGCACATCCGGCTGGTGTTCCAGCGAGCCCGCGAGAAGGCCAGCGAGGGCACGCCGGTCATCGTCTTCTTCGACGAGATGGATTCGCTGTTCCGCACCCGCGGCTCCGGCGTCTCCTCCGACGTCGAGAACACGATCGTGCCGCAGCTGCTCAGCGAGATCGACGGGGTCGAGGGCCTGGAGAACGTCATCGTGATAGGTGCCTCCAACCGCGAGGACATGATCGACCCGGCGATCCTGCGGCCCGGCCGGCTCGACGTGAAGATCAAGATCGAGCGTCCCGACGCCGAGTCCGCGCGGGACATCTTCAGCAAGTACCTCAAGGCCGACCTGCCGCTGCACTCCGACGACCTGACTGAGTTCGGTAACAACCGAGCCGAGTGCGTCAGCGCGATGATCCAGCGCACTGTCGAGCGCATGTACACCGAGTCCGAGGAGAACAGGTTCCTGGAGGTCACCTACGCCAACGGTGACAAGGAGATCTTGTACTTCAAGGACTTCAACTCCGGTGCAATCATCCAGAACATCGTCGACCGGGCGAAGAAGATGGCGATCCGCGACTTCATCGACAACCGGCAGCACGGCCTGCGCGTGCAACACATGCTGCAAGCCTGCGTCGATGAGTTCAAGGAGAACGAGGACCTGCCCAACACCACCAACCCCGACGACTGGGCGCGGATCGCCGGCAAGAAGGGCGAGCGGATCGTCTTCATGCGCACGTTGAACTCCGGCAAGCAGGGCAGCGAGCCGGGTCGCTCGATCGACACCGTCGCCAACACGGGGCAGTACCTCTAGCGCACCCGCCGGTGCCGGCGGGTGCCGGGCCGTAGTCTGAAGGTATGACCCTCTGGCGGATCATGGGCACCGAGACCGAGTTCGGCATCTCCGTGCTCGGGACGCCGACGGCCAACCAGATGCTCGCCTCGTCCCAGGTCGTCAACGGCTACGCGTCCCGGACCGCCCGGGCCAGGCGTGCACGCTGGGACTTCGAGGAAGAGAACCCGCTTCGCGACGCCCGCGGCTTCGATCTCAGCCGCACCGCCGCCGACGCGAGCCAGCTCACCGACGAGGAGGTCGGGCTGGCCAATCTCATCCTGACCAACGGCGCTCGGCTGTACGTCGATCACGCGCACCCCGAGTACGCAACCCCCGAGTGCACCAACCCGCTCGACGCCGTCCGCTGGGACAAGGCGGGGGAGAAGATCATCGTCGCCGCGGCCGACAACGTGTCTGTACCCGGTCAGAACCCGATCGTCCTCTACAAGAACAACACCGACAACAAGGGTGCCTCCTACGGCGCCCACGAGAACTACCTGATGCAGCGCTCGACGCCGTTCGGCGACGTCGTTCGGCACATCACGCCGTTCTTCGTCAGCCGCCAGGTCATCTGCGGCGCCGGCCGTGTGGGTGTCGGACAGGACGGCCGCGGTCAGGGCTTCCAGGTGAGTCAGCGCGCAGACTTCTTCGAGGTCGAGGTGGGGCTCGAGACGACGCTCAAGCGGCCTATCGTCAACACCCGCGACGAGCCCCACGCGGATCCGGAGAAGTACCGCCGGCTGCACGTCATCATCGGCGACGCCAACCTCTCCGAGGTGTCGGCCTACCTCAAGCTCGGCACCACCTCGATCGTCCTCTCGATGATCGAGGCGCGAGCGATGACGACCGACCTTGCCCTCGACGGTGCGGTCGGCGCGCTGCACGAGGTCTCCCACGACCCGACGCTCCAGCACCTGGTCAGGCTCAAGGACGGGCGCAAGATGACAGCGCTCGACCTGCAGGAGGCCTACTTGGAGTCGGCGAAGAAGTTCGTCGACGACAGGTACGGCGACGAGGCCGACGACCAGGCGCGGGACGTGCTCGCCCGATGGGAGTCGGTGCTCGACCGCCTCCGTCAGGACCCGATGCAATGCGGTCGCGACATCGACTGGGTCGCCAAGCTGTCTCTGCTGCAGTCGTATCGGGAACGCGACGGGCTGCAGTGGGACGACCCGAAGCTGCACCTGGTCGACCTGCAGTACTCCGACCTGCGCCCTGAGAAGGGGCTGTACTGGCGGCTGCTGGCCCGAGGTGCGGTCGACCGGCTGCTGACCGACGACGAGATCGAGAGCGCCGTCGACGACCCGCCGGAGGACACCAGGGCGTACTTCCGCGGGCGCTGCCTGGCCAAGTATGCCGACCGCATCGCTGCAGCGTCGTGGGACTCGGTGATCTTCGACCTGCCGGGGCGAGACTCGCTGCAGCGCATTCCCACCATGGAGCCGACCCGCGGCACCCGACAGCACGTCGGCGCTTTGCTGGACAGGTGCGACACGGCCGAGGAGCTCTTCGCCGCACTGACGTCGTGAGCTGCCGGTCGACCACGGGTAGTGTCGTGGCAGTGACATGATGACCGCTCAGGAGGTGCACGATGGCTCGAGAAGGCGGCCAACAGCACAGGACGCCGCGCAAGGCGACCGAGGAGGAGCTGCCTGAAGAGGCAGCCCCGAGCGAGGACATCGCGGAGCGCAAGGGCAAGCTCGACGACGACGTCGACGCGATCCTCGATGACATCGACGGTGTGTTGGAGTCCAACGCCGAGGAGTTCGTCCGCGGTTTTGTGCAGAAGGGTGGCCAGTGACTTCGGCGGGTTTCCCGGCTCCACGGCTGCCGGCGGCGTTCATGACGCCCGGCAGCTCGTCTTTTGCTGACTTCCTGTCGGTCCAGGCTCCGGACCTGCTGCCCGCTCGCCGTACCCCTGTGTCTGTCACCGTGCCGCTTGACGCTCCGCACGGCACGACCATCGTCGCCGCCACGTTCAGAGACGGCGTCGTGATGGCCGGCGACCGACGGGCAACGACGGGTAACATCATCGCCCAGCGCGACTTCGAGAAGGTCTTCCCCGCCGACGAGTACTCCTGCGTGGGCATCGCCGGCTCGGCTGGTCTGGCCGTGGAGATGGTGCGGCTCTTCCAGGCCGAGCTCGAGCATTACGAGAAGATCGAGGGCACGACGCTGTCGCTGGACGGCAAGGCGAATCGGCTGTCGGCGCTGCTGCGCGGCAACCTCGGCATGGCGATGCAGGGTCTCGCCGTAGTGCCGCTCTTCGCCGGTTTCGACCTCGAGGCGAGTGTCGGGCGGATCTTCTCCTACGACGTCACCGGCGGTCGATACGAGGAGCAGGCCTTCCACTCGGTCGGCTCGGGGTCCCTGTTCGCTCGCGGCTCGTTGAAGAAGCTCTATCGCGAAGGGCTGACTGCAGAGGACTGTGTCACCGCAGCGATCCAGGCGCTGTACGACGCCGCCGACGACGACTCCGCCACCGGCGGCCCTGACATGACGCGCCGGATCTTCCCGGTCGTAGCGGTGGTCACCGACAAGGGGTTCTCGAAGATGTCCACCGACGACGTCGCCACGATCGCCCGGCGGGTCGTCGACGCACGGATGCTACGACCCGACGGCCCGGCCGCCGGCCTGACCTGAGGCCGACACAGATGTCGCTACCTTTCTACGTCTCGCCCGAGCAGCTGATGAAGGACCGGGCCGACTTCGCCCGCAAGGGCATCGCCCGTGGCCGTTCGGTCGTCGTGGTGCAGTACGCCGACGGAGTGCTGTTCGTCGCGGAGAACCAGTCGCAGGCGCTGCACAAGATCTCTGAGATCTACGACCGGATCGCATTCGCGGCCGTCGGGCGCTACAACGAGTTCGAGAACCTCCGGATCGCCGGAGTCCGGCTCGCGGACATCCGCGGCTATTCCTACGACCGCCGCGACGTCACCGGTCGGGGGCTGGCCAACGCCTACGCCCAGACGCTGGGCACGATCTTTTCCTCTGGCGGTGAGAAGCCGTATGAGGTGGAGCTGTTCGTCGCCGAGGTCGGGGACAGCGCCGCCGACGACCAGATCTACCGGCTGACTTACGACGGCTCAGTGGCCGACGAGCACGGGTTCGCGGTGATGGGCGGGTCGGCCGACGAGGTGAGCACCTATCTCGGCTCCGGATACCAAGAGGGAGCCGGCCTCGAGGACACGCTGCAGGTGGCCGTCGACGCCCTCGGCCACGACGGCGAGCAGGTCCGCCAGGTTACCGGCGACAAGCTCGAGGCGGCCGTCCTCGACCGCACCCGGTCCAACCCGCGCAAGTTCCGTCGGATCCCTGACCGCACACTCGTCGAGCGCTTCGGCCGTTCCGGCGGCAACCGGCACGGCGTGAGCACCACCCCCCAAAACGGCGAACCCTAAGTGGCCGATGCCGGCAGGGCTGCCGGCTTGTGGCCTGTGCCGACGGCGTGATGTCCGATTTGCGTGGCGGCATCGGCCACTTTCGGCGGGCCGTCCCCAAGGGTCCCAAGGTGGCGCGTGCTGTCCACAGTCACCGCGACCCCGAAACCCATCGGCGCGACTTGGACAGGGACCGTCGGTTGCTCGCCGCCGGCTGGTCGCGACGTGGCTACGTCGCGGCGGACGTCCTCGGTCGGCCGAGCGGATCCTGCGCGACGCAGACCTCGCTCTCGGCCGGCCGCACCGGGTCGACCGGCTGGACCCGTGGCTGCGCTTGGTCGGTGCGTCCCTCTTCGACGCGTCAGGTCCGGCCCGGCTGGCCGAGCGTCTTCGCGGCCCGGAGCGCCGGAAAGTGGCCGACCGCGACACCGAACAGTGCCGATCTGGTGACGGCATCGGCCACTCTTGACAGTCCCTGCCGGGATCGGCCACGAGCGCTGCTGGGGTGGCGCTGGCGCGTAGGCTGAACGGGTGGACCGGCGGATCTTCGGGATCGAGAACGAGTACGGCGTCACCTGCACCTTCCGCGGGGCGCGCCGGCTCTCGCCGGACGAGGTCGCCCGCTACCTGTTCCGCCGGGTGGTTTCCTGGGGCCGGTCGAGCAACGTCTTCCTGCGCAACGGCGCCCGCCTCTACCTCGACGTCGGCAGTCACCCGGAGTACGCCACCCCGGAATGTGACTCGATCCTCGACTTGGTCGCACACGACAAGGCAGGGGAGCGGGTGCTGGAGGGGCTGCTCGTCGACGCGGAACGCCGCCTCCGTGAGGAGGGGATCGCCGGTGACGTCTACCTGTTCAAGAACAACACCGACTCGGCTGGCAACTCCTACGGATGCCACGAAAACTATTTGGTCGGGCGGCACGGGGAGTTCGCCCGACTTGCCGACGTACTGATCCCATTCCTCGTCAGCCGGCAGATCGTCTGTGGCGCCGGCAAGGTGCTGCAGACCCCCCGAGGTGCGATCTTCTCGGTGAGCCAGCGTGCCGAGCACATCTGGGAGGGCGTGTCGAGCGCAACCACCCGTTCCCGACCGATCATCAACACCCGTGACGAGCCGCACGCCGACGCTGAGCGGTTCCGCCGGCTCCACGTCATCGTGGGCGACTCCAACATGAGTGAGACGACCACGATGCTCAAGGTCGCGAGCACCGACCTGGTGCTGCGGATGATCGAGGCCGGCGTGGTGATGCGCGACATGACGATGGAGAACCCGATCCGGGCGATCCGGGAGATGAGTCACGACATCACCGGCCGACGCAAGGTCCGCCTCGCCAACGGCCGTGATGCGTCCGCCCTGGACATCCAGAACGAATACCTGGGCAAGGCGCGCGACTTCGTCGACCGTCGGGAGCTGCACACCCCGCTCATCGACAACGCGCTGGACCTCTGGGAGCGCGGCTTGAAGGCCGTGGAGTCGGGCGACCTCAGTTTGGTCGAGCGGGAGATCGACTGGGTGATCAAGTACACGCTGATCGAGCGCTACCGCGCCCAGCACGGGATCGGGCTGACCTCCGCCCGGGTGGCCCAGCTCGACCTGGCCTACCACGACATCCACCGCGGCCGGGGTCTCTACTATCTGCTCGAACGTCGGGGGGCAGTCGCCCGGGTCTGCACCGACCTGGCCATCTTCCAGGCCAAGTCGGTGCCGCCACAGACGACGCGGGCCCGGCTGCGCGGCGAGTTCATCCGCAAGGCGCAGGAACGGCGCCGTGACTTCACCGTCGACTGGGTGCACCTGAAGCTCAACGACCAGGCCCAGCGCACCGTGCTGTGCAAGGACCCGTTCCGCTCCCACGACGACCGAGTGGAGCGGCTGATCGACTCGATGTGACGACGCCGACGGCCGGTCTACCCGTTAGGCTAGCCAGGCCGTGCCAGCGATCGGTGCGCGCATGTCCGCTGAGCGTGAGGTGTGTTCCCAGTGCGTCGTCTCCTCGTCGGGCTCGTCGTCGTGCCCGTCCTGTTGGCCACAGCGGCCTGCTCCGGCTCTGCGCCCGCTGCGAAGGGGCAGGTCGTGACGCCGGCCGCGGTCAAGGTGACCGGCTCAATGTCTTCTGCCCCGAAGGTCGAGTTCAAGGCACCTATCACGTTCAAGAAGACAGCGAGCCGGACGATCGTGAAGGGGCCCGGCACCGGGCCGGCAGTCGAGCCGGACTCTCTGGTCAGCCTCTCCTACGTCGCGATGAACGCCTCTGACGGGAGCGTCTACGACAGCACCTGGCCCTCGCCGAAGCCCAAGACGTTCCCGCTCGACTCGGTCATCAAGGGCCTCGGCATCGGCCTGACGGGGTCGCATGTCGGTGACCGGGTGCTGGTCTGCATCACAAGCAAGGACGGCTACGACCCGACCGGCAACGGTGCCAGCATCCACAAGGGCGACAGCATCGTCATCGTCGCGGACGTCAAGAAGGTCGAGAACCCACTTCCGCACGCCGAGGGCACCAAGGTCGCGCTGCCGTCGAACGTCCCACCGCTCACCTTCCTCACCAACGGCGACCCCGCTCGCTTCGTGCCGAACGCCAAGACGACCAAGAAGGTCAGCTCGCTGGGCGTCTACCCGCTGATCCGCGGGAAAGGCGCCGTTGTACAGAATGGGCAAACCGTCCGGGTCAACTACCTCGGTCAGCTCTACCCCGGCGGCAATGTCTTCGACTCCTCGTGGAGCCGGCACCAGTCAGCCACGGTCCGCCTCGTCCAGGGCAGCGGCGGGGTCATCCCGGGCTGGGTAAAGGGCCTGGTCGGGATGCCCGTCGGGTCGCGGGTGGTGCTGGTGATCCCGCCCAATCTGGCTTACGGCAAGTCCGGTCGCCCTCCGACCATCCCCGCGAACGCGACGCTCATCTTCGTCGTCGACATCCTGCAGGCGTACTGACGCGACGTCCATGACCGCCCGCAAGGCCGAACGGCTGATGAACCTCACGATCTGCCTGTTGGTGGCGAGGACGTTCGTTACCAAGGACAAGATCCGCCTCGCTGTCGAGGGCTACCGCGACCTCTCCGACGACGCCTTCAACCGGATGTTCGACCGCGACAAGGAGGAGTTGCGCGTTATCGGCGTCCCGCTGGAGCTGGGGTACACCGACAAGGCGTTCGACGATGAGCCCGGCTACCGGATCCGGCGCGACAGGTTCGAGTTGCCGGAGATCTCCCTGGAAGCCGACGAGTCGGCTGTCCTCGGGCTCGCCGCCCGGGTATGGCAGCACGCGCGGCTGGCCGCGGACACCAGCCAGGCGATCCGCAAGCTCAAGGCAGGCGGCGTGGACGTCGACGAGAGCCCGCTCGCGGTGCTGGAGCCAGCTCTTGCCACCGACGAGCCAGCCTTCGAGCCGGTCTTCGACGCGGTGACCGCGCAGCGGCCGATCGCCTTCTCCTACCGGACCTCCGGGTCAGGGGAGTCGGCAGAGCGCCATCTCGAGCCGTGGGGGATCGTCTCCTGGCACGGGCACTGGTACGTCGTCGGCCACGACCGCGACCGGGACGCGGCCCGGATGTTCCGGGTGTCGCGGATCGACGGCGAAGTGAAGCCGATCGGCGACCCTGGTAGCTATGTCGTCCCCGACGACGTGGACCTCAGGGAACTCGCCGCTTCGCTCGGCCCGCCGCATCCGCACAGCACCGCCGTGCTGCATCTGCGCCAGGGATCCGGCGGAGGCCTGCGCCGACAGGCGGTCACCTCCCGCTCACTCGACGACGGCTGGACCGAAATCGAGGTCCCCTATGGCAGCGGCTCGGCGCTGGCCGAGGAGCTGCTGCCGCTCGGTCCGGAGGTTGTCGTCGTCGGACCCGATGAGGTGCGGCAGGCCGTCGTACGGCGACTGCAGGCCCTGGTCGGAAGCGGATCGGCGTGAACGGACACGATCGATGACCAGCGACGCGCAGACCCAGGTGACGCGCATGCTCGAGCTGGTGCCCTACCTGCAGCAGCGCGATGGTGTCGCTCTCGACCAAGTGGCCCGGGACTTCGACGTCTCACCGAGCCAGATCGTCAAGGACCTGAAGGTGCTGTGGTTCTGCGGCTTGCCGAACTCCGTCAGCGGCGATCTGATCGAGATCGACATGGACGCCCTGGAGGGCGAGGGTGTCGTCCGGCTCACGAACGCCGACTTCCTAGCCCGGCCGCTACGGCTGGACCGGCAGGAGGCGCTGGCGATGACGGTGGCGCTGCGGACGCTGCGCGGCGCGGCCGGCGCGGAGCAGCGCGTGGTCGTCGACCGGGTGCTCGACAAGCTTGAGAGTGCGCTCGGGGAGAGCGCGGCGGCACCGGTCGACGTACACATCGACGAGGTCGACCCCGACATCAGAGCCGCCGTCGACCAGGCGCTCGCGGAGCGGCGTCGGCTGCACCTGCGTTACTACGTGCCGGCACGTGACGAGATCACCGAGCGCGACGTCGACCCGATGCGGCTGCTTTTCTCCGAAGGCCACGGCTACCTCGAGGCGTGGTGCCATCGCGCTCGGGAGACCCGGCTCTTCCGACTCGACAGGATCGCCAACGTGAAGGTGCTCGAGGCCGCCGCGCAGCCGCCGGCCGACGCCGAGCCCCGCGACCTGTCCGGGGGACTGTTCCGCCCCGACCCGGAGGATCCGCTCGCGACGGTCGACCTGGAACCACGGGCGCGTTGGGTGGCCGACTACTACCCGATCGAGTCGCGCACCGAGCAGCCGGAGGGCAGGCTGCGGATCAGCCTCCGCTACGCCGATGCCACCTGGCTGGTCTGGCTCATCATGCGCCTCGGTGGAGACGCCACCCTGGTCGAGCCCGCCGAGCTGGCTGATCAGGTTGTCACCCGTGCCCGGGCCGCGCTACAGCACTACGACGGCTGATCGGGCTTTCCACCGTGGGTCGCCCACCACGCGGCGTACGATGGACGCGTCCCGCACACCGCATGAAGAGGCGGCCATGTTGTTGACAGCGACCGAGCTCCACGTGCAGCGAGCCGCCTTCGGCGGTCTCGGCTGGCCCGAGGTGCTCATCATCGTCCTGGTGGTGCTGCTGCTCTTCGGGGGCAAGAAGCTGCCCGAGATCGCCCGCGGCACCGGCCGCGCGCTGCGCATCTTCAAGGCAGAGACCAAGGGGTTGATGGACGACGACGATGACGACGTCGCGCCCACCGCGCGACCCGCACCGCCGCCCACGCAGATCCCGCCGGCACAGACGCTGCCGACTACCCAGCCGGCGCCCACCGCCGAGCAGGCCCAGGCGGCCCCCGCCGTCCAACCGCCGCGCGCGGAATCCGACCGCTAGCGCGCGGAGCGGCGAGTGGCCATACCGGTACGGTCGCGACGCGAACGCCGGCGGCGGCCCAAGACACCCGACGGCCGGATGACGTTGGCCGAGCACCTGCGCGAGCTGCGCAACCGGCTGGCAATCTCAGTCTTGGCCGTGCTGGCCGGCTTCGTCGTCGGGTGGATCTTCTATGACCACCTCCTCAACCTGCTGCTGGATCCGTTCCTCACCGTCGTCCGCAACCTGGCGAGGCAGCAGGGGCTCAAAGCCGAGCCCGTCCTCAACGGCGTGTCCAGCTCGTTCATGCTGCAGGCAAAGGTGTCCCTGGTCTCAGGGCTCGTCATCGCCAGCCCGGTGTGGCTCTACGAGCTGTGGGCCTTCATCGTCCCCGGCCTGCACCGCAACGAGCGCCGGTGGACGATCGCGTTCGTCGCGGTGGCCGGCCCACTCTTCATGGCGGGCGTGGTCCTCGGCTACCTCGTGCTGCCAAAAGGCCTCCAGGTGCTGCTCGGCTTCACCCCGCACCAGGTCACCAACCTGATCGAGCTCAACGGCTACTTGAGCTTCGTGCTGCGCATTCTGCTCGTCTTCGGGGTCGCGTTCGAGATCCCGCTCTTCGTCGTGCTGCTCAACCTCGCCGGGGTGGTCAGGGCACGACACCTGGCCCGATGGCGGTCCTGGATCATCTTCGGCACGTTCGTGTTCGCGGCGGTCGCGACGCCGTCGACTGACCCGATCACCATGCTGTTGCTGGCGTTGCCTATGGTGGTGCTGTTCTTGATCTCTGAGGTCATCGCCCGCTTGGTCGACCGCCGCCGCGGTCGAGATGTCGACGAATACGGCGACTTCGACGACGATGAGGTGTCGCCGATCTAGTGGCCGCTGGACACTGGGCACGGCCCGCACACACCCGGCACCGGAACTGAGGTGGCATGGCCGTCGCTCCGCTCGACCCGTTCGAGTTGCCCGACTGGCTCGGGACCGAGCACGTCAGCTGGTGTGCCGACACCGCCCTCTCCGACGCGCCGAGGGTGGCGGGCACGCTGCGGGCACGTAGCGGCGAGCAGCAGCTCGACCTGCTCGCCGTCGATGCGGTCTACCCGCGCCAGGTCTGCCCCGACCGAGAGCGGCATGACGCGCATCAGGCCTGGCAGTTCGGGCAGGTGCTGATCGCCTTCTTCGACGGCCGGGTGACGGCCGCAGTTCCCGGCGTGCGCTTCGATGCCAACCGGGCCTGTGAGGCCATCGGCAGGTTCGCCAAGGCCGTGGGGGCCAGCGCCGGCAACGTCACGGTGTCGATCCAACTGTGAGCAGGCGACTCGGGCTGCTCGTCAACCCGGCCACCGGACGAGCCCGCCACCTCGGCCAGGCCACGGCCGTCGTTGAGCGGTTGTCCGCCGGTTTCGAGGTCACCCGGCTGCAGGGTCGCGACGCTGCCGACGCGGCCGCGATCGCCCGCCAGGTGGTCGACGAAGGATATGACGCACTCGTGGTCATGGGCGGCGACGGCATCGTGCACCTTGCACTCGGCGCAGTGGCCGGTACGACGACCACGCTCGGGGTGATCGCCATCGGGACGGGTAACGACGTGGCCCGCGCGCTCGGTCTGCCTCGCCGCCGACCACTCGAGGCCGCTGGCGCTATCGTCGCTGGCCGGACCCGGACCATCGACCTCGGGCGGGTCGACGGGACCTACTTCGCGACGGTGCTGGCCACGGGCTTCGATAGCCTCGTCAACGAGCGCGCCAACAAGATGCGCCGGCCATCGGGTCAACTGCGCTACACCGTGGCAACACTGGCCGAGCTGAGAGTCTTCACCCCCCTGCACTACCGCCTGGAGCTGGACGGTGCTGCGGTGGAAAGGGAGGCGATGCTGGTCGCAGTGGGCAACGCACCGTCGTACGGCGGCGGGCTGCGCATGTGCGAAGGAGCGGACCTCCACGACGGCCTGCTCGACCTGGTGGTGATCGGTCCTATCAGCAAGCGTGAGCTGGTTCGGGTGTACCCCCGGCTCTTCACCGGAAGCCACGTCCGCCACCCGGCGTATGAACGCCACCGGGTCACGACGGCGACGATCGCAGCCGACGGCATCGTGGCGTACGCCGACGGGGAGCGCGTCGCCCCACTGCCCCTGACCGTGGCGGCCGTGCCGGGAGCCGTCTCGGTCTTCGTTCTCTGACCATGGACGTCTTCGAGGAGTTCGCCGGCCTCTACGACTTCCCGTTGGACAGCTTCCAGCGGCGCGCCTGCGACGCGCTCCTCGACGGTCGGGGAGTCCTGCTTGCAGCGCCGACCGGATCGGGCAAGACCGTGGTGGGGGAGTTCGCGGTGCACCTGGCGCTGGCGCAGGGCGGGAAGTGCTTCTACACCACGCCGATCAAGGCGCTGTCGAACCAGAAGTTCGCCGACTTGACCCTGCGCTACGGCCCTGGTCGGGTCGGCCTGCTCACCGGCGACAACTCGATCAACGGCGAGGCGCCGGTCGTCGTGATGACGACCGAGGTGCTGCGCAACATGCTCTATTCGGGATCCGAGACGCTGCTCGGCCTGCGGTTCGCCGTCATGGACGAGGTGCACTACCTTGCCGATCGGTCGCGAGGCGCTGTGTGGGAGGAGGTGATCATTCATCTGCCGGAGTCGGTGGCTGTCGTGTCGTTGTCCGCGACCGTGTCCAACGCCGAAGAGTTCGGGGAGTGGCTCGGCACCGTGCGCGGGGCTGTCGACACGATCGTCGAGGAACGCCGGCCGGTGCCGCTCTTCCAGCATGTGATGGTCGGGCGACGACTCTACGACCTGTTCGCCGACACCGGCGGTGGAAGTGGCGGGCCAGGTGACGTGGTCGTGAACCCGGAGCTCGTGCGGGTGGCCAGAGAAGACAGTCGACGCTTCCGCGGGACCGACAGGCGCGGCCGAGGTGGCTACCAGAGGCGTGGCCCTAGCCTCATCCCGAGCCGCCTCGACGTCGTCGACGCCCTGGATGCTGCCGGACTACTGCCTGGCATCGTCTTCGTCTTCAGCCGGGCCGGGTGCGATGCGGCGGTTCAACGGTGTCTCAACGCCAACCTGAGGTTGACAGACGCTGTCGAACGAGGCGAGATCCAACGCCTGGTCGACGAGCGGGTCGCCGGGCTCTCCGACGCCGATCTGCACGTCCTCGGCTACGCCGAGTGGGCAGAGGCGCTCCGTCGTGGCATCGCGTCCCATCACGCCGGTCTGCTGCCAGTGTTCAAGGAGTGCGTGGAGGCGTTGTTCGTCCGGGGGCTGGTCAAGGTGGTGTTCGCGACCGAGACCTTGGCCCTCGGCATCAACATGCCTGCCCGGTCCGTGGTCATCGACAGACTGACGAAGTGGAACGGCGAGACCCACGCCGAGATCACCCCGGGGGAGTACACCCAACTCACCGGCCGCGCCGGGCGCCGCGGGATCGACGTCGAGGGTCACGCGGTCGTGCTCTGGGAGCCTGGCTTCGAGCCACGTGCGGTGGCCGGTCTCGCGTCGACCCGTACCTACCCGTTGCGGTCGTCGTTCTCGCCGTCGTACAACATGGCCGTCAACCTGGTCCGGCAGGTGGGCCGCTCAGCTGCCAGACAGCTGCTGGAATCGTCCTTCGCACAGTTCCAGGCAGACCGTGGGGTGGTGGGACTGGCCCGCGACCTCCGGCGGGCTGAGGAGGCGCTGGCTGGCTACGCCGAGGCGGCGGCTTGTGATCGCGGTGACTTCATGGAGTACGCCGGTCTGCGGCGCGCCCTCTCAGATCGTGAGGCCGCCTTGGCGCGACGCCGACGGCAGGTCGGCCGGGCCAACGCGGCGGCATCGCTCGAGCAGTTGCGCATCGGTGATGTGATCGAGGTCCCAAGCGGCCGGTACGCCGGACTGGCCGTGGTGATCGACCCCGGCATGCACTCCGACCGCGACGGCCCGCGCCCGATGGTGGTCACCGCCGGCCGGCAGGTGCGCCGGCTGACGCTGCAGGACTTCACCGGCCCCGTCGAGCCGCTGACCCGGATCAAGATCGCCCGAGGCTTCAACCCGCGAAACCCTCAGCATCGTCGCGATCTGGCCGCGCGGCTCCGGGAGCGGAGCGGCGAGGTGCCCCCGCGCCGGTCCGTCAGCGACGCGGCGACGACTACGGAGCCGGACGAACAGGTCGCCGCGCTACGGGCGGCCATCCGCGCGCACCCGTGCCATGACTGCCCCGATCGCGAGGACCACGCCCGATGGGCGGAGCGCTACCACCGGCTGCGTCGGGAGGCCGAGGGACTGCGACGTCGCATCGAGCAACGCACCAACACGATCGCGCGCCAGTTCGACCGGGTCTGCGAGGTGCTGCAAGAACTCGGGTACCTCGAGCAGGACCAGGTGACGCCCGCCGGTGACACCCTGGCGCGTGTCTACAACGAGCTCGACCTTGTCGTCGCGGAGTGTTTGCGCCGGTCGACGTGGACGGCGCTGGACGCGCCGGAACTTGCCGCGACAGTCTCGGCTCTCGTCTTCGAGTCGCGCAACCCTGACGACGCACCTCGGCCCCGGCTGCCGCAAGGCACGGTGCGCAGCGCACTGGAGCAGACCGTGGGCATCTGGTCGCAGGTCGACGCCGTCGAACGCCAGCACGGGCTCAGCCTGCTGCGCGAGCCCGATCTGGGCTTCGCCTGGGCGGCGTACCGCTGGGCAGGCGGCGCGAGTCTGGAGGAGGTGCTCGACGAGGTCGAGCTCGCGCCCGGCGACTTCGTGCGCTGGGTCAAGCAGCTGCTCGACCTCTTGGAACAGGTTGCCGACACCGCCGACCCGGACGTCCGTGCCGTCGCCCGCGATGCGGCTCGCTCGATGCGTCGAGGGGTCGTGGCGTACGGCGTCGACTCCTGACGGCTATCCGACCGCGCCCGCCGCGGCCTCGAGCGCCTCGATCGCTCGGCTCATCGCGCTGCCGAGGCCCCAGCGCTCGGCCAGCGCATCGACAGCGGCCCGCGCTTCGTCCGTCAACGGTCGAAGCGCGGGGTCGAAGTCAGGCAGGTCGGCGTCTGTCGCGACCGCCACGACCTGTGGAGCAACCGCCAGGTACGACGCGGCTGCCGCGAGCTTGGCGCGGAGTCCACTGCTGAGCGAGGAGCTCTTGTCGACCGCTGCTTCCAAGATGCCGGCGAGGTCGCCGTACGTCTGCAGCAGGCTGGCAGCGGTCTTGTCGCCGACGCCGGCGACGCCGGGCAACCCGTCGGACGGGTCGCCGCGAAGGGTCGCGAAGTCGGCGTACTGCTCGGGCAGCACCTGGTACTTGGCAACCACCGTGGCGTCGGTAACCAGCTCAAGCTTGCCGACGCCCCGGGCGACGTAGAGCACGCGCACCGCACGGGCGTCGTCGACGACCTGGAAGAGATCCCGGTCGCCAGTGACGACGTCCACCGGGTCGTGGGCGCGGGCCGCCAGCGTACCGATGATGTCGTCAGCCTCGTATCCCGGAGCACCAACGCGGGCGATCCCGAGCGATTCCAGGACCTCGATGATCACCGGCACTTGCGCCAGCAGCCCGTCAGGTGCCTGTTCGACGGCAACACCGGCCTTCATAGTGAGGACTCGATGCGCCTTGTAGGTCTCGACAAGCTCCACCCGCCAGGCGGGACGCCAGTCCTCATCCCAGCAGCAGACCAGGTCTGTCGGTTCGTACGTCGACACCAGCCGCCCGATGAAGTCGAGCAGACCACGCACCGCGTTGACCGGGGTCCCGTCCGGCGCCGTGATGGTGTCCGGAACCCCGTAGAACGCCCGGAAATACAGCGAGGCCGTGTCGAGCAGCATCAGCCGTCGTGGGCGGCCTGCACCGCCAGCATTTCCGGTCACCACTGAGCCGGATGGATGAACGCGGCGGCCGGCCTGCCGAGCCACTGAGTAACGCGCATGACGAGGCCGAGGTCGGCCAACCGGGCGGTGCGCAGGTTCGTCAGCCGGGATGGCGTGCAGTCAAGCTCGTGTGCGAGTTCCGTCCAGGTCAGCTGCCGTTGCTGACGCTGGCAGTTGAGTTCGGAGTGCAGTTGGGCAAGGTCCCACCGAAGCCGAGAGTCCGGTCCCGCCGAAGGCAACGAAACGTCGCCTACGTCGACGGTCGGACCCGCGAGGAAATCCTCCGGGGGCCGATCGAGCCAACGCAGCATGAACAGTGCGTATTGGCACGACGTGGTCCCTCGGTGCGCAAGGCGCTGGACGGCTCCACCGCACAGCGGATGATCGTTGCGCTCCGCGTTGAGCTCGGTCGACTGTTCCCACAGCTCAGTGGCGAGGTCGTACCACCCCAGGCCTTCGGCTTGCCGCCGCCCGTCGAGCGCGTCGAACAACGCAGCGCAGTCGAAGACGGGAAGGGTTCCCACGGTGATCACCCTATGGTGCAGTTCGTCGCTCGGCGCCGGGTTCTGTTCGGCTCCGACTCTTGGGGTCGGCGGCACGAGCACCGCCGTTTAAGGTGCAGTCATGCTGGTCGGCTTCCACCACGTGACGCTGCGCGTCCAGAATCTGGACCGCTCACGCGCCTTCTACTCCGCACTGCCCGAATTCACTCTTGACCAGGACTTCCCCGACCTCGCCAAGTTGCGCTACCGCATCGGCGAGACCGGCTCGAGACTGGTCCTCTGTGCGCCGCTGCCCGGAACGCTAGAGGAGGACAGGTTCAGCGAGCACCGGATCGGTCTCGACCATGTCGCGGTCGGCGTACGCGGAGGGCGAGAGGCACTCGAGAGGCTCGAAGCGGTGCTGCACGCCATCTCCGCCGACACGGATGGAGTGAAGCTGGACCGAGCCGGTGAGCTGGCCATGATCACTTTCCGGGACCCCGACAACATCCAATGGGAGTTCTTCGAGGAGTGATGCAGTCGACCGCGCCAATCGCCCACCCCGGGCCGGTCAGGTCGGGCGGAAGGCAGCCAGGTTGGACTCGATGCGCAAGCCCTCTCGAAGCCGGTCGAGAACCTCGTCGAGGCTGGCGTGTCCCCGGCGCCATCGGCCGGCTCGCCAGACGACGGTGCCGAGGGCCCGACGGCGGGCAAGGATCGGCACCGCATCGAGCTCTTCCTCGCTCAGCGGAATATGGCGGGCGAAGCCCCGGTAGAGGGCACGCACTTCCTCGGGCCCGCGGGGATCGGTAGCCGCGTCGCAGATCTGCACGATCGCGGTCACAAGCTCGTTGACCCGGAGATCCCAGCCCGCGATCTCGAAGTCGAGGACGGCTGTGACCCGGGCGTTCTCGATCAGCAGATTCGACAACGCCAGGTCGCCGTGGATGATCTGACCCGGGAGCCGGTGCACCAATTTCGCGACCGCCTCGTCGCTCTCGCTGGCCCCTTCGGCGAGCCAGTCAACGGCCGGCTCGTCCGGGAGAGCGACCCGCAGGTCGGCGACCAACTCGTCGATGTCGTCGACGCCAGGGTGGATCTGGTCCAACCGACGGGCGCTCCAATCGATCGGTGCGAGCTCCCGGGGCAGCCGGCCCAGAGCTGCATCCAAGTGGCCAATCGCCGCTCCGATCTCGACCAGTCCGGGCCTGGACTTCGTCGGTCGCAAGCCCTGCAGGTAGCGACTCACCGACATGATGGCCCTGTCGCTGTCGACCAACGTGCGGCCGTCCGGCGTTGCCAGCGGGGCAGGGACCGACAGGTCGAGCTCAGCGTCGGCCGCCAGCGCGGCCAAGAGGCGGTGCTCCTTCTCCGCCATGTCGCGCGAGCTGTTCTGGTGCACCCGCACGACGTACCGTGCCCCACCGATGTCGGCGAACAGCACCTGGTTGTTCGTCCCACGCGCGGGAGCCTCCACCCGATCCGGCGCGGGAAGGCCCCAGCTGGCCAGCACGTCGAGGTTCACGCGGGTCAACTGCTCTCAGTCATCGCTGCGTCGCTCGCTGGCGAGTCGTGCATCGCGAGAGTGTGCCCCAGCCCGGGCGCTGGCATCAAACCGCGTGGCTAGGCTGACGCCATGACGGCGGACGTGATCTCCCGGATCCGGCGGGCGCAGGAAGCCATGACCGCATCCGGCGTCGACGGTCTGGTCGTCACTCCGAGCGCGGACTTGCGTTATCTCACCGGCTACGCCGCCACTGCGCTCGAGCGGCTGACCGCGCTGGTGCTGCCCGCCGACGGCGACGCGGTGCTCGTCGTACCCACGCTCGAGCGCGCGGAGGCGTCCCGTTGCGCTGCCGCCGATTCCGGAGTCGACATCCTCACGCACGACGAAACAGACAACGCTCATGCGCTGGTCGGCGACCGGCTCAAGGGGGCCGCGACGGTCGCCGTCGACGACCACATGTGGGCCAGTCGGCTGCTCGCCCTCCAGGCTGCGATGCCGGAGGCCGAGATGGCGGTGGCCGGCCGGCTGCTCGCTGACCTCCGGATGATCAAGGGCCCCGACGAGGCAGCGTCACTGCGCGATGCCGGTGCGGCGATCGACCGGGTGCACCGGCGAATGGCCGAGTTCCTGCGCGTCGGACGTACCGAGCGCGAGATCGCCGATGACATCGCCCGGGCGATCGTCGAAGAGGGCCATGCGACCGCCGACTTCACGATCGTCGGTTCGGGGCCTAACGGGGCCTCACCGCACCACTCGGTGTCCGACCGCGTGGTCGAGACCGGCGACTCCGTGGTGATCGACATCGGCGGCGCGACGGCCGACGGCTACTGCTCCGACAGCACCCGCACCTATGTAGTCGGCGCCGAGCCCAGCCAGGAGGTGCGCGACTACTACTCGGTGCTGCTCGCGGCACAGCGGGCCCAGTGCGACTATGCGAAGCCGGGCGTGACAGCCGAGTCTGTGGACAGGGTCGGCCGCGACATCATCACCGAGGGCGGGTATGGCGAGCGGTTCATCCACCGCACGGGCCACGGGATCGGCCTCGAGACCCACGAAGAGCCGTACATCGTCGAAGGCAACCAGCTGCCGCTGAAGCCCGGGATGGCCTTCTCGATCGAGCCCGGCATCTACCTGCCGGGGCGGAGCGGCGCCCGCATCGAGGACATCGTGTTGGTCACCGAGTGGGGAATCGAGCGCCTCAACACGACCCCCCGCGACCTCGTCCTGCTGGAGGGCTGATGGCGCGCGATCCGCTCGAACCTGTCGATCGGGCGATCTGCAAGCTGCTGGCCGAGGACGGCCGGATGTCGTTCACCGATCTTGGCAAGCACACGGGCTTGTCGACCTCGGCAGTCCACCAGCGGGTCAAGCGGCTCACTAGCCGCGGCGTGATCCGCGGCTACGGCGCGCGGATCGATCTGCGCCAGTCGGGCCTTCCGCTGACCGCGTTCATCTCGATCCGGCCGATCGACCCGTCGCAACCAGACGACGCGCCCGAGCGGCTCGCCGAGATACCCGAGATCGAGTCGTGCTACTCCGTGGCCGGCGAGGAGTCCTACATCCTCAAGGTGCGCGTCTCCGAGCCGAGCGACCTGGAGGACCTGCTGGCGCGGATCCGCAAGACGGCCACCGTGTCCACCCGTACGACGATCGTGCTGTCGACACCCTTCGAGAACCGCCCGCCCGACCTCTGACGGCCGACCGGCTAGTGAACGAGGAGGTCCTTTTGGGCCTCGGCGGCCTGGCGGGAGGTCTTTGCGGCCGCCTCGGCAGCGGCCAGGTGGTCGCCGGCGTGCTCGCGCCACCACTGCTGCCCCTCGGCCGGCAGGGTGTGGATCGGGTCGTAGTACTCGTAGGTGCGAGTGAGGGCTTCGGGGTCGTCCCGCTCGATCGAGGTGCGGTAGTTCTTGGTCCAGTAGGAGATCCCACGCTCGCGGTCGTAGGACTCCAGCTGGTGGACCCAGCGCTTGCCGACGAACGGTACGTCGCAGACGATCCGCGGCGTTGCGAAGCCGGGCAGGTAGCCCATGACGCCGTGCTGCAGGTCCTGAGCCTCGTGGACCGACACCCGCCAGTGCTCGCTGAACGGGATCATGTCGCACATGTAGAAGTAGTAGGGCATGATCTGCGCGCCGTCGAGCAATGTGAAGCAGAGGTCGAGCAGCGCGTGGGGGTCGGCGTTGACGCCGGACATCAGTACGCCCTGGTTGCGGACGTCGCGGATGCCGGTGTCGAGCATCGCCCGGGTCGCCTTCGCGACCATGGGCGTGATCGAGTTCGCGTGGTTCACGTGGGTGTGGATCGCGATCGAGGCGCCACGCTGGCGAGCCTTCGTGGCCAGTCGCTCCATGCCCTGACGGACGTCGTCCTGCAGCCAGTGCTGGGGCAGGCCCATCAGCGCCTTGGTCGCCAGGCGGATGTCGCGGATGTTGTCGATGTCGAGCAGCGAGTCGACGAAACCTTCGAGCCGCGGCCACGGCAGGTTCGCGACGTCGCCGCCGGAGACCACGACATCGCGGACGCCCGGGTTGGCGCGCAGGTAGGACAACATCGCGTCGAACCTGTCGACCGGCTTGAGGTTGAACTTCAGCTTGTCGATCGTCGGCGTGGAGTTGCCGACCAGGTCCATCCGGGTGCAGTGGCCGCAGTACTGCGGACAGGTCGGCAGCAGCTCGGCGAGCACCTTCGTGGGGTAGCGGTGGGTCAGCCCCTCGGCCACCCACATGTCCTGCTCGTGGAGGCTGTCGCGGGTCGCGTGGGGATGGCTCGGCCAGTCGGTACGGCGGTCGGTGAAGACCGGCAACATGTAGCGGCGGACCGGGTCGGCGTAGAAGCCGTCCGTCGACGGCGCTCCGGCCGGCACCATCGTGTTGAGCATCTGCGGCGGCACCAGCATCGACATCGTGGCGCGCTGGGTCTGGTCCTGCTCGAGGTCGGCATAGAACGACTCATCGACGGTGTCGCCGAGCAGTGCCCGCAGCTGCTTGATGTTTTTGACGCAGTGAGCGCGCTGCCACTGCACGGATTCCCAATCCTCGGCCGTTACATCGCGCCAACCCGGGAACCGCGTCCAGTCCGGCTCGACGAGCTCCACGCGCGAATACGCGTACGGCTGCTCGGTGGCGGGGACGCGGTCGATCACGAGCTCCTCCAGGCGACGGGGTTGGGGAACGGCACAGAAGCTTGCCTCCGACCCAGACTACGGGAGAATGTACGGTGATACCAACGGCTCGTCGTAAGTCTTGCGGCGGGTGTGTCGCCCATGCGGAGGTTTAGTTTGTCCAGCGTCCCGACCGGTCTGCATCGCGTGCTGTCGCCGGCCGGTGTGCTGCCGCAGGCTGCGCAGCGGCTCGACACCCGCAGGGAGATCTGGCCCGACGAGGTCCGCATCAGGGTCGAGCGGCTCAATCTCGACGCCGCCTCCTACCGGCAGCTGTCGGCCAAGCACGACGCCGATCCCGACGCGATCCGCGCCGAGGTGCTCGACATCGTCGCGTCCCGCGGCAAGATGCAGAACCCGGTCACCGGCTCCGGAGGCATGCTCGTCGGCACCGTCGACGAGGCCGGCCCCGAATCGCCGCTAGGGCTGCAAGCGGGCCAGCGGGTCGCCACCTTGGTGTCGCTGACACTCACTCCACTGGTGATCGACGACGCGCTGACATCCTGGGACGGGCTCTCCGAGCAGGTCCCCTGCAGCGGCTATGCGATCCTCTTCGCCCGGTCGATCGCGGCTGTGCTTCCCGACGACCTTCCGATGCCACTGTCGTTGGCCGTAATGGACGTCTGCGGTGCCCCCGCACTCACCGCGCGTGTCGTCACGGGGTACGTCGACAGAGGGGAGCCGCCGGTCGTGTGCGTTGTCGGCGGCGCCGGCAAGAGCGGCTCGCTGTCCCTGGCGGCGGCGGCGACGGCCGGAGCCGGCCGGCGCATCGCCGTCGTCCCGACCGAGAGCGAGGAGCGACTGCTGGCCGACAAGGATCTCGCCGACGTGGTCGTCCGGGCCGACGCCCGCGACCCGGTGGCACTGGCCGAGGCGGTCAGCCGTGCCGGCGGCCCAGCGCACATCACCGTCGTATGCGTCGACGTACCGGGCTGCGAAGGCGGAGCGATCCTCGCCACCCGCCAAGGAGGCACCGTCGTGTTCTTCTCGATGGCCACCTCCTTCAGCGCCGCAGCGCTGGGTGCCGAGGGGCTGGCCTCCGACGTCACGATGTTGGTCGGCAACGGCTACGTCCCCGGCCACGCCGACCTCGCACTGGAGTTGCTGCGACGGACCCCGGGTGTCCGGGCGCTGTTCGAGGGCAGGCTCGCGGCCGAGGCGACGCGGTAGCCGGCATGATGTCAAGATCTGACCGCACGCTGTTGCGTCGTGGCGTCGTACACTCACCTGCGCACCCGGCCGCGACGGCCATGCTCGTCGTCGACGGCAAAATCGCGTGGATCGGCGACGAGGCCGCTGCCGACTGCCACGACGACGTCGACACGACCGTCGACCTGCACGGTCGGCTCGTCACACCGGGCTTCGTCGACGCTCATGTGCACCTGGCCTCCACGGGTTTCGCGCTGTCGACCGTCGACCTCGGAGCGGCCGTCAGCCTGACCGATGCCCTCGACCGGCTCGCCGCTGCCGCCGCCAGGCACCCGAACGACCTGTTGCTGGCCCACGGCTGGGACGAGACGACGTGGCCGGAGTCGCGGCCGATGACGTTGGCCGAGGTCGACGCCGCCGTCGGTCCGGCGGTTGCCTACCTGTCGCGGGTCGACTCGCACTCCGCTGTGGTGTCATCCGCCCTGGTCGAGTTGGACCCGACGATCAGCTCCCTCGACGGCTGGCACGGCGACGGACGGGTCGAGCGGGAGGCCCACCACGCCGCCCGGCAAGTCACCCACCGGCTGTCCAGCCCCGACCAGCGGGCAGCAGCGATCCTCGCCGCCCTCCGCGACGCGGCCAGCCGCGGTCTCACGTCGGTGCACGAGCTCAACGCGCCTCACATCGCGCCGTTCGCCGACTTCGCCACGATCCGCGAGCTTCGCGCCAGACACCCGCTGCCGGACGTCGCCTGCTACTGGGGAGCCCGGCTTAGCGACGCCGACGCGCTCGCGGAGGTGCCGGACGACGACGAGTGGCTGCTCGGGTTCGCCGGCGACCTCTGCGTCGACGGAGCGCTCGGCTCGCGCACCGCGAGCCTGCTAGAGCCGTACCACGACGCCGACACCTCCGGTCACCTGTACCTTGACGCGGCCGCGATCCGCGACCAGGTCGTGGAGTGCACCGAACGGGGCAAGCAGGCAGGCTTCCATGTCATCGGCGACCGGGCCTTGCAGGAGGTCGCCGAAGGTCTGCGGCTGGCAACCGACAAGGTCGGTACGGCGGCGATGGCCGCCGGCCGGCATCGGCTCGAGCACGTCGAGATGCCCGACCCCGCGTCGATCGCCCTGCTGGCGTCGCTGGGGGTCGTGGCCAGCGTCCAGCCGCCGTTCGACGCGGCGTGGGGTGGCATTGACGGCATGTACGCCCGTCGACTCGGCTCCGCCCGGGCTGCGCCGATGAACCCGCTGGCGAGCATGGCGCGGGCCGGCGTCGTCCTCGCCTTCGGCTCCGACAGCCCAGTGACGCCCCTCGATCCCTGGGCCGGCGTCCGGGCGGCGGTTCATCACCACAACGCCGATGAGCGTTTGCCCGTGGCGGCTGCCTTCGAGGCTCACACCAGGGGCGGCCATCGAGCCCGCCGCGACGACGAGTCCGGCGTCCTGCGTCCGGGTGCTGCCGCGACGTACGCGGTCTGGGACGTCGCCGGCAGCCTGACGAGCGACGGCCTTCCCGCTCTTGAGCCCGGCGAGCCGCTTCCGGCCTGCATCGCGACCGTCGTCTCCGGACGCGTCGTCCACACGGCGGAGGAAGAATCATGACCACCCGGTACCGCCCCCGCATCGAGCTCGACGCCGCGACGGTACGGCGAGCACGCAGCCTCGCCCGCAAGGCCGGCCGCCCGATCGTCAAGCTCGCCCGCGACCACTCGACGGTCTCGGTCGAGCGGGCGACGCTCCGACTGGCCGGACTGGCGGGTGCCGACCCCGACGGCACACCGTGGGTCAACCGGCTCGTGGATGCCGTACGCGGCGACATCGGCCTGGAGCACGGCGTCGCTCTGCCGGTCTGGGATGCGCTCCTCCGTGGTGAGGCCGAGGATCTGCTCACCCTGGCGCAGAAGGCGTCGGCCGGCTCGGTCCGCTTCCACCTCCCGGAAGGGCGCGCAGCAGGAAAGGCGACGACGGCGAGCCGACGCCAGGTGATGGCCGGCATCAAGGCCGTCGATACCCGGCGGCGGGAGCGCGAGCGGCTCGTCAAGCGGCTGGGCGACCCGCCACGCAAGCCGTGGGTCTACCTCATCGTCGCGACCGGAGACATCTACGAGGACATCCCGCAGGCCCAGGCGGCCGCGCGGGAAGGCGCCGACATCATCGCGGTCATCCGCTCGACCGGTCAGTCGCTGCTCGACTACGTGCCGGAGGGGGCGACCCGCGAGGGTTTCGCCGGCACCTACGCCACCCAGGAGAACTTCCGGCTGATGCGGGCAGCGCTCGACGAGACCAGCCGGGAGGTAGGCAGGTACGTCCGGCTGACCAACTACGCGTCGGGGCTGTGCATGCCGGAGATCGCCGCCCTTGCCGGCCTCGAGCGGCTCGACATGATGCTCAACGACTCGATGTACGGGATCCTCTTCCGCGACATCAACCCGATCCGGACGTTCGTCGACCAGCGGTTGTCCCGGCAGATCCACGCCCGCGCGGGCATCATCATCAACACCGGCGAAGACAACTACCTCACCACCGCCGACGCCGTCGATGCCGCCCACACCGTCACCGTCAGCCAGCTGCTCAACGAGTACTTCGCGAAGGAGGCGGGGCTGGAGGACTGGCAGCTCGGGCTCGGGCACGCCTTCGAGATCAACCCTGAGCTGCCGGACAGCTTCCGGCTCGAGCTCGCCCACGCCTTGCTGGCGCGGCAGCTCTTCCCGAAAGCACCGCTGAAGTGGATGTCGCCGACCCGGCACATGACCGGCGACGTGTTCCGCGGCTACCTCCTCGACGCGTTCTTCAACCTCGCCGGCGCGATGACCGAGCAGGACATCCTGCTCGTCGGCATGATGACCGAGGCCGTCGTCACGCCGTGGATCTCCGACCGCGACCTGGCGCTGCAGAACGTGAGGTACGTCGTCGGTGCCGCCGGCAACCTGGCCGAGGACTTCCACCCCGCACCGGACGGCTTCATCGCCCAGCGGGCCCGACAGGTCCTCGACGAGGCGATCGACCTGCTGGAGACGATCCTCGACCACGACAACGGCCTGCTCGACGCGATCGCCGACGGCACGTTCGGGCTGATGCGGCGCCCGGCCGACGCCGGGAAGGGTCTCGACGGTGTCGCCCGCAAGGCGGCTGGCTACTACAACCCCGCGTCGGAGATCCTGGAGCAGCCCCGATGAAGCCGGGCAGGAGTGCCGAGCCGACCATCGTCCGGCCGTACGGCGACGCCACCGGCGACGGCATGGTGCAGCTCTCGTTCACGCTGCCGATCCCACACGACAAGCGGGCGGAGGGCGCAGCGGTCCAGCTGGCCCACAAGATGGGAATCGACCCAGCGCTCGTCGTCCACGCGAAGAGCATCGGCCCGGACTTCACATTCTTCGTCGTGTACGGGCGGGCGAACCATCTCGTCGACCTCAGCAAGGTCGAGGTCGTCGAGCGCGACTACCCGCTGCTGACCCCCAAGGAGGTCAACCAGGCGGTCAAGAGCTCACTGCACCGGCGACTGGTCGTCGTGGGCGGCTGCATCGGCACCGACGCCCACACCGTGGGCATCGACGCGATCCTCAACATCAAGGGTTTCGCCGGCGAGAAGGGGCTCGAGTACTACCGGGAGCTGAAGGTCGTGAACCTCGGCGCCCAGGTGGCCGTCCCGCAGCTGGTCGCCCACGCCAAGGAGGAGCGGGCCGACGCCGTCCTCGTCTCCCAGGTCGTCACCACCCGCGACGCGCACGTGCTCAACACCAAGGAGATGTCGGCGGCGTTCCGGGAGGCCTACCCGGAGAGGCAGCGGCCGCTGCTGGTGATCGGCGGGCCGCGGTTCGTCGAGAACCAGACAGCAGACCTGGGCGTGGACCGGATCTTCGGGCGAGGGACGACACCGGGCGAAGTGGCCAGTTACCTCGTCCACGCGCTGGTGACCGGTCCGGATCGAGCCGACGGAGTACGTCGATGAGCGAGCCGCCAGACCCCCGGCTGGGCCTCACTGTGCTGCACCGGCGGTACGTGCCCTACTCCGACGCCCACTACGCGGGCAACCTCGTCGACGGCGCCTACGGACTGGCGCTCTTCGGCGACGTGGCGACCGAGGCGTGCATCCGTACCGACGGCGACGAGGGGCTGTTCGCGTCGTACTCGGATGTGCAGTTCCGGGCGCCGGTGCGCGGCGGTGACGTGGTCGAGGTCCAAGCCGTCGTGAGTCGGGTGGGCACCAGATCGCGCACCCTCGACCTGGAGCTGCGGGTGGTCTGCCGGGGGACCGGTGAGTCGGGCGCGGAGGTCCTCGCCGAGCCGATCGTCGCGACGACGGCGACCGGCATCGTCGTCGT
>JAICMS010000072.1 GCA_025929075.1 Propionibacteriales bacterium | reverse complement strand
TGGTCGAGCACACTGCCGGTCTGGTCTCCGGTCTCGGCGGCGAACCCGACGAGCACCTGCCCGGGCTCGCGTCTGCCCACCAGCACCGCGAGCACATCGGTCGTGGCCCGCAGGTCGACAGTCATCGTCTCTCCACGGTCCGCCTTCTTGATCTTGTACGGCGAGGGGTCGGCCGGGGCATAGTCGGCCGGAGCAGCGGCCATCACCACGGCATCCGCGCCGCGCGCCGAGCTCGTCACGGCGTCGGCCAGCTCCACTGTGGTCACCACAGGCACGACCTTCGCGCCGGCCGGGTCGGGCAGCGACACGTTGGCGGCCACGACGGTGACATCCGCCCCCCGGGCGACGGCGGCCGACGCGAGCGCATAGCCCTGCCGGCCCGAGGACGCGTTGCCCAAGAACCTGACCGGGTCCAAGAACTCCCGCGAGCCGCCCGCGGATACGACGACCCGCCGGCCGGCGAGGTCCTGGCCGTCGACGCCGCGTCGCAGGACGTCGATCGCCACCGAGAAGATCTCAGCCGGATCGGGAAGCCTGCCGACTCCGCTGTCGGGTCCGGTCAGCCGGCCGACCGCCGGCTCCAGCACCACGACACCGCGGGACCGCAACGTCGCGACGTTGGCACGGGTCGCCGGATGCTGCCACATCTCGGTGTGCATGGCCGGGGCCATCACCACGGGACAGGTGGCCACCAACAGTGTGGCGGCAAGCAGGTCGTCAGCCCGGCCGTGCACGGCTCGGGCGAGCAGGTCGGCAGTGGCCGGCGCCACCAGGACGAGGTCGGCCTCCTGGCCGAGGCGCACGTGGCGGACCTCATGCACCGCGGTGAAGACATCGGCGCTCACCGGATGCCCGGTCAGCGCCTCCCAGGTGGGGGCGCCCACGAACCGCAGGGCGGAAGGTGTCGGCACCACGATGACGTCGTGGCCGGACTCGGTCAGCAGCCGGACAAGCTCACAACTCTTGTAGGCGGCGATGCCGCCGGCGACGCCGAGGACAACCCGTGGCCGGCCGACATGGGGCGCTGATGCGCCGGACTCGTCGGTCGGCTCAACCATCGGGATCAGGCGATGCCGGGCTCGGGCTCCGGCTCGACCTCTTCGCAGGTCAGCAGGTCGGAGTTGATCTCACGCAGCGCGATCGAGAGCGGCTTCTCCTGCACATGCGTGTCGACCAGGGGGCCGACATACTCCAGCAGGCCCTCGCCGAGCTGGGAGTAGTACGCGTTGATCTGGCGGGCGCGCTTGGCCGAGTACAGGACCAGCCGGTACTTGGAGTCGGTCTTGGTGAGCAGCTCGTCAATAGGCGGATTGGTGATGCCCTCGGCGACAGGCGACGTTGCGGACACGCGGAGATTGCCTCACTCGATGTCGGGACTGGACCGATGGGGTCCACTGGGCGGGTGCGGCCGCGCTCCGCGACTGGCGCAGTGGTCAGGCACGTCACCCTTGGCGTATCAATCGTACCAATTCCTCCGCCGCAACCGGTACTTCGGTGTTGACCACGCTCACGTCGAACTCCGGCTCGGCGGCCAGCTCGGCCGCCGCGGTCTGCAGGCGCCGGGCCCGCTGCGCGTCGGACTCGGTGCCACGGCCGACCAGTCGCCGTACGAGCTCCTCCCACGAGGGTGGCTTGAGGAAGACGAAGAACGCGTTCGGCATCGCCTGCCGCACCTGGCGAGCACCCTGCAGGTCGATCTCCAGCAGGGCGGCGCGACCGTCGGCCAGCGCCTGCTCGAGCGGTCGCCGGGGCGTGCCGTAGCGGGCACCGCCGTGAACAACCGCCCACTCCAGCAGGTCGCCACTCTCAGCCAGCTGGTCGAACCTGTCGTCGTCGACGAACCAGTAGTGCACGCCGTCGACCTCGCCGGGCCGCGCCGCCCGGGTCGTCGCCGAAACCGAGATCCAGATCTCGGGATGATGGTCGCGCAGGTACGTCGACACCGCGCCCTTGCCGACGGCCGTCGGACCGGCCAGGACCGTGAGCCGGTGAGGCTGCCGGCCCGACACCACTAGTGGTTGAACTCGCGCTCGAGCGCGGCGACCTGGTTGCTGCCCAGCCCGCGCACCCGCCGGGACTCCGAGATGCCGATGCGCTGCATGAGGTTGCGTGCCTTGACCTTGCCCAGCCCCGGCATCGCCTGCAGCAGGTCGACGACCTTCATCTTCCCGATCGCCTCGTTCCGCTGGCCCTCCCGGATGACCTCCGCGAGCGAGGCTCCGGAGTTCTTCAGCCGGTTCTTCACCTCTGCCCGTTCACGGCGGACGTTTGCCGCCTTCTCCAAGGCGGCAAGTCGTTGTTCGACGGTCAACTCAGGTACGGCCACGGCACCCCCTTCGAGGGCTCGACGACTGGCGACCTTCCGAACCTAACGGCGGTGAGTCTGCTCGGCAAGGGAACCCGAGAACCCAATGCGCTCAACGGGTCTGGGCTAGATGGTGCCGCGGATATGGGTCCCGCAGTTGCTGTTGGCGTCGGCGACGATCACCTGCACATCGTTCAAGACACCAACTGCGTCGAACCCGCCTGGGCCACCTGGGCCTGCGTGCCCGACCGCAGCAACCAGGTCGTCCCAGGCTGGTCGGACGGCAGGCGGCGCGACCGCTCGAAGGCTGTCGAGCCGCCCGAGCAGCCGGTCGACCGATCCGGATCCGGGCGCATGGGCAAGGCCTCCGGCCGCCCCTGCGTTCACCAGCTGGCGGACCCGTTGACAGTAGGCCGCCCGGTCGCCGGAGTCGCCACCACTGGTGAGCCTCCACACGACCACCCCGCACACGACCGCAACGACGACGACCACAGAGACGACGATGAGCCAGGTACGGCGACGGTGGGGCTGCACCTGTTGAGGCAGTAGCTCCTGCCTCGGGTAGTCGGGCTGACCAGACGGGGAGTCGGCCGGCGGTTGGGTCATCCCGGGGACCCTACCCCGTGCGCCAGGCCGCAGCCTGCCGAGCAGCCGCGGCGAGCGCGGCCGGGTCGGGGCCGGCGGCCAGCACCGCGCGAGAGGTCGAGGGCAGCACTGCGTCGAGGACCCCGGCGAAGGTCCGGCGAAGGTCCGCCGCGGTGCCGCCCTGGGCGCCGAACCCGGGCGCAAGGACTGGACCCCCGACGTCGAGGTCGACATCGGAGCCAGATCGGCCAGCGACGTCGACCGAGGCACCGATGACGACGCCCACAGAGCCCAAGCCGCCGGAGCCCGCACCGCCAGGACGGGAGTTCTCGCCCTTGACGGCGGCCAGCACCTGCCCGGCGACGCTGCCAGCGGGCGTCGTGGCCAGCTGCACCGCCCCACCCTCGGGGTTGGAGGTCAGCGCCAGCACGAACACCCCGGCCTCGTTGGCGGCGGCAGCAGCCAGGGCCGGGCGGAGCGACTCGAAGCCGAGGTATGGCGACAGCGTCACCGCGTCGGCGAAGAGCGGCGAGGTGGCGGTGAGGTAAGCGTCGGCGTACGCCTGCATGGTCGAGCCGATGTCGCCGCGCTTGACGTCGAGCAGCGCCAGCGCGCCGCACTCCCGGATCGCGGCGAGCAGGCGCTCGAGGGCGCCGACACCTGCCGACCCGTGCCGTTCGAAGAACGCCGACTGAGGCTTGAACGCCGCCACGTCGGCTCCCAGCGCGGCCACACAGCGCTCACCGAAGTCCCGCAGGCCGCTCGGACTGTCGGGCAGTCCCCAGTCGGCCAGGAGCGCCGGATGGGGGTCGATGCCCACGCAGAGCTGCCCCCGCTCGTCCATCGCGGTACGCAGCCGCTGTCCGAAGTCGCTCATCAACCACTCCCCTCCCGGACCAGATCGGCCGATTCCGGAGCCGCTTGCTCAGAAAGCAGGTCGGTCAGCTCGGCCAGGATCCGACCCGCCGCCGCCGGGTCGGCCAGGCTGGCGCTCCCGACCTGGACGGCGACAGCACCGGCCGCGAGCATCTCCAGCGCATCCCGACCGGTCCGAATGCCGCCGACTCCGATCACCGGCAGGTTCGGCAGGGCGGCATGCACCTCCCACACCGCTCGCACGACCAGCGGACGCACCGCCGGACCACACAGGGCACCGGCGACAACCGTGGGCGATGCGCCGACGTGAGGCTGGTCCACCCGCAGGGCGCGGCTCGGGGCGGCCACGACGACAGCGTCCGCCCCCGCCTCGACGGCGGCGGCGGCAGCCTCGACGACGCTGGTCAGGTCGCACGGCAGCTTGGCCAGCACGGGCCGACTGCCAGGCGTCTCCCTCCGTACGACGGCCAGCGCCCGGCGTGCCTGCGTCAGGTCCGCGAGCCAGCGGGCGTGGTCATTGCTCCCCCAGGCAAGATTCACCTCGACTGCGACGACACCCGGCGCGTCACACAGCCGAGCACCCAGCTCGGCGAACTCGCCGAGCCCTGCTGCGGCGATCGACACCACAGGGCGGGCGCCGAGCGCCAGCAGCGCCGGCAGCTCGTCGCGCACGAAGGTCATGATTCCCGGCCCCGGCAGACCACCCTCGACGAGCAGACCCGCAGCCGTCTCGAGGATCCGGCGGCTGCTCGACCTCGTCGTCGGGTCGCGGGTGATCGACCGGGTGACGACTGCCCCGAGGGACGCGAGGTCAAGGTGGCGAGCCGACTCCGCACCGGTCCCCCAGCAGCCGCTGGCTGCCAGCACGGGGTTGTCGAGCACGAGCCCGGCGACGGCAGTGCTCACGTCCCCCGAGCAGCCGATCATCGCTCGCTCCCAGCGCTCGCCACACCTGCCGCCGTGAGTTCGTCCCAGCACACCGCGGCGCCGTCGAACACAGGGCCGTCGAGGCAGGCCAGCACGAGCCGGCGGTCGACGCCGTCGGGTACGGCGACGGCGCAGCCCATGCAGGCCCCGGTCCCGCACGGCATCGGGATCTCGACCGCCACCTGCGAGCGGGCGCCCACCGCTGACGCGGCTGCCGACGCGAGCTGTGCGAAGGCAGGCCGCCCGCAGGCGTAGATCACCCGGGCCCGCTGCTCGGCGGCGATGCGTTCGAGCGCAGCCTGCATGGTGCGGGCGACCGGTGTGTCGCCGTACGCGGCACCGACTCCAAGCGGGGTGATCGAGCTGGCAGCCCGCTTGGCCTCGACGAGGCCGAACGGCTCCCCGCCGGCATCCGCGTCCGCCGCTACCGCAAGGTGCACCTCGCAGCCGCGCTCGACCAGCTGCTCGGCCAGGAAGAGCAGCGGGGCCGTGCTGTGTCCGATGCCGGCCAGCAGGGTGACCACCGGTTGCCGGGGCAGCGGGAACGGCCGGCCGAGCGGTCCGACGAGGCGGAGCGGGTCGTGCCGGCCACGACCGGCCAGCCAGGCGGTGACCGGACCGCTGACCCGAAACGCCATGTCGAACGTGCCGCCGTACCGGCCGGCCGGCCGGACCCGGCGCACCCACATCAGCCGCGGTAGCAGCGCACTCCCCGGCGCGCCGTCGGCAGCGATCGCCACGAACGAGCCAGGCCGGGCGAGTTCCGGGATCGCCTCGGCCACCACCGTCAGCTGCACGTAGCCGCCTACCTGCCGAACGTCGAAGACGTGGCCGGTCAGCTGCACCGCCCGCGGAAGCCCGGTCCCCGGGTTCGGGGTCGGCGTACTCATCGCGCCACCACCGGCTGCCCTCCCATGCCGGCAAGTTCCCGCTGGACCCGGCCGGGCCAGGCAGGGCCTTCGTAGACGAACGCCGTGTACGCCTGCACCAGGGTCGCGCCGGCGGTCAGCCGAGCCCGTACGTCGACGGCGTCGCTGACTCCGCCGACGGAGACCAAGGCCAGGTCCGGCCCGACCCGCTCGCGGAGCAGCTCAAGCACCTCGCGCGACCGCGCCGCCAGCGGCGGTCCCGACAGGCCACCTGCTCCGGCGGCCGCCATCGCATGCGGGTCGGACCGCAGCCCCTCGCGGCTGGTGGTCGTGTTGCAGGCCACGATGCCGTCGAGGCCGATCTCGACAGCGAGGTCCGCGATCGCCACCACCTCGTCGTCGAACAAATCGGGGGCGATCTTCACCAGCAACGGCACCCGGCGCCCGGCGGACGCGTTGGCCTCGTCGCGAACGGCGAGCAGCAGCGGCCGGAGCCGTTCGACAGCCTGCAGGTCGCGCAGACCCGGAGTGTTCGGCGAGCTGACATTGACGACCAGGTAGTCGGCGTAGGGCGACAGCAGCCGGGCGCTCGCCTGGTAGTCGGCCAGCGCGCCGGCATCACCGACCGTCTTGGTGCGGCCGATGTTCACGCCGATCACCAGCGGGGTGGAAGGCAATCGGCGCCGCCAGGCCGCGAGCCGGGCCGCGACCGCGACCGCCCCGTCGTTGTTGAAGCCCATCCGGTTGACCACGGCCCGGTCGGCGGGCAGCCGGCAGAGTCGCGGGCGTGGGTTGCCGGACTGCGGCTGACCGGTGACCGTGCCGACCTCGACGAAGCCGAAGCCCAATCCCGCAAGTCCACCGAGCACCCGGGCATCCTTGTCGAAGCCCGCTGCCAACCCGAGGGGCCCCGCGAACCGGAGCCCCATCGCCTCCACCGGTAGCGTCGCGGAGGCGCCGTACGTCCGCCGGACGCCGGCCGCGACGCCGGGCAGCCCGGCCACCCGCAGCAGCGCCAGCGCGCCCCGATGGGCCCGTTCGGCGTCGACCCGCACGAGAGCCGCATCGAACACCCGCCGGTAGAGGGTCACCGGGTCACCGCCACGTCACCGGGCGCCCGCCGCCCACTCCTGCAGCGACCGCACACCGAGCCCGCCGGCGAGCACCGCCTCGATCCCCTGCACGGTGGCGGCCAGCCCCTGCACGGTCGTGATGCATGGGATGTTCGCGGCCACCGAGGCCGTCCGGATCTGCCGGCCGTCGGCCTGCGGCGACCCACCGGACGTCGTACCGTGCGGCGTGTTGACCACCAGGGCGACGTCGCCAGCCAGGATCATCCCGACGATCGTCGGCTCGCCGCCCGGGCCGACCCCTTCTGAGTGCTTGCGGACCACCGTCGCGTCAACGCCGTTGCGGCGCAGCACCTCCGCGGTCCCGCTGGTCGCAAGCACCTCGAAGCCGAGGTCGGCGAGCCGCTTGATCGGGAAGATCATGTGCCGCTTGTCGGCGTTGGCGACCGACACGAACGCCCGGCCCGCCACCGGCACCTCCCCCAGCGAGGCCGTCTGCGACTTCGCGAAAGCCATCCCGAACGTCGAGTCGATGCCCATCACCTCACCGGTCGAGCGCATCTCGGGGCCGAGCACGGTATCGACGTTGCGGCCGTCGGGCGTGCGGAACCGGTTGAACGGCAGCACCGCCACCTTGACCGCGACGGGCGCGTCGACAGGGAGGTCACCGCCGTCACCGGTCGGAGGCAGCAGCCCCTCGGCACGCAGGTCGGCGATGGTGGCACCGAGCATGACCCGGGCCGCGGCCTTGGCGATCGGCGTGGCTGTCGCCTTGGAGACGAACGGGACCGTCCGGCTGGCCCGGGGGTTGGCCTCCAGCACGTACAGCACGTCGGAAGCGATGGCGTACTGGATGTTCAGCAGCCCACGCACCCCGAGTCCCGCGGCAATCGCCTCGGTGGCCGACCTGATCCGGGCGAGGTCCTCCCGGCCGAGCGTGATCGGAGGCAGTGTGCAGGACGAGTCGCCGGAATGGACCCCGGCTTCCTCGATGTGCTCCATCACGCCGCCGACGAAGAGCTCGTGCCCGTCGTAGAGGGCGTCGACGTCGATCTCCACTGCGTCGTCGACGAACTCGTCGACGAGCAGCGGGCTGTCCGTGCCGACCGCGCCACCCGCGGTCAGTCCCTCCACGGCCGACTGCAGCTCGGTCTGCGTCGAGACGATCTCCATGCCTCGTCCGCCGAGGACGTACGACGGCCGGACCAGCAC
Organism: Propionibacteriales bacterium; assembly: GCA_025929075.1. Taxonomy (GTDB): domain Bacteria; phylum Actinomycetota; class Actinomycetes; order Propionibacteriales; family Nocardioidaceae; genus JAICMS01. Next base: position 5,067 of record JAICMS010000072.1, on the reverse strand, counting down.
CGGATAGCCGACATCGGCCGCCACCGCTGTCGCCTCGTCGACGGTCAGCGCGGTCCCGTGCCGCGGCGCGGTCAACCCGGCACCGGCCAGCACCTTGCCGAACGCGCCGCGGTCCTCAGCGGCCTCGATGGCGTCCGGCGTCGTGCCGACCAGCGGGACACCCGCATCGGCGAGGCCCCGGGCCAGCTTCAGTGGCGTCTGGCCGCCCAGCTGGACGAGTACGCCGGCGACGGGTCCGGCGGCCTGCTCGGCGGCAACGACCTCCAGCACGTCCTCGAGCGTGAGCGGCTCGAAGTAGAGCCGGTCGGAGGTGTCGTAGTCGGTGGAGACCGTCTCGGGGTTGCAGTTGACCATCACGGTCTCGTAGCCAGCCGCCGACAACGCCGAGCAGGCGTGGACGCAGGAGTAGTCGAACTCGATACCTTGGCCGATCCGGTTCGGTCCCGAGCCGAGGATCAGTACCGCGGGCCGCTCCCGGGGCGCCACCTCGGTCTCCTCGTCGTAGCTGGAGTAGTGGTAGGGCGTCACGGCGGCAAACTCCGCAGCGCAGGTGTCGACGGTCTTGTACACCGGCCGGACGCCGAGCCCATGCCGAACGCCGCGGACGACCGGCTCCGACAACCCGCGCAAGGCGCCGATCTGCGCGTCGGAGAAGCCGTTCCGCTTGGCGAGCCGCAACAGCTCAGGCGTCAGCTCGGCAGCTTCCGCCACCTCGTCGGCGACGCCGCTGAGGAGGAACAGCTGATCGACGAACCAGGGGTCGATGCCGGTGGCGTCGTGGATCTGCGCAGAGGTCGCGCCGACCCGAATGGTCTTCATGACCTTCTGTAGCCGGCCCTCACGGGGGATGGCGATCGCGGTCAGCATCCCCTCGAGCAGCGTCAACCTCGCAGTGTCGTAGTGCGCCCGTCGGCGGCCCAGCTCCAAAGTGCCGGAGAAGTCGAGCTCCGCGTCGGAACGTTCCAGCGAGCGCAGCGCCTTCTGCAGTGCCTCGGTGAAGTTGCGGCCGATCGCCATCGCCTCGCCGACGCTCTTCATGTGCGTGGTCAGTGCCGGGTCAGCGGCCGGGAACTTCTCGAAGGCGAACCGTGGCACCTTGACGACGACGTAGTCCAGCGCCGGCTCGAAGCTCGCCGGGGTCTGTCGGGTGATGTCGTTGGGGATCTCGTCGAGGGTGTAGCCGATCGCGACGAGGGCGGCGATCTTCGCGATCGGGAAGCCGGTCGCCTTCGAGGCCAGTGCGCTCGAGCGCGACACCCGCGGGTTCATCTCCACGACGATCATCCGGCCGGTCCCGGGCTCGACGGCGAACTGGATGTTGCATCCGCCGGTCTCTACGCCGACCGCCCTGACCACCGCCAGCGCCATGTCGCGCATCGCCTGCAGCTCACGGTCGGTGAGCGTCATCGCCGGGGCGACGGTGATCGAGTCGCCGGTGTGCACGCCGATCGGGTCGAGGTTCTCGATCGAGCAGACGACGACGGCGTTGTCGTGACCGTCGCGCATCACCTCGAGCTCGTACTCCTTCCAGCCGAGGATCGACTCCTCCAGCAGCACCTCGGTCGTGGGGCTGGCGGCGAGCCCCGCGCCGCCGATGCGCAGCAGGTCCTCGTCGTCGAAGGCGATGCCGGAGCCGGCGCCGCCCATCGTGTACGACGGCCGGACGACCACCGGAAATCCCAGCCGTTCGGCGGCCTCGCGGCAGTCCGCCATCGAGTGGCACACGAGGCTGGTGGCGACTTTCCCGCCCAGCGACGAGACGATCTGCTTGAACGTCTCCCGGTTCTCACCCGCCTCGATCGCGGCGATCGAGGCGCCGATCAGCTCGACGTCGTACTTGTCGAGCACGCCGGCCCGGTCCAGCGCGACGGCGGTGGTCAGGGCGGTCTGGCCGCCCATCGTGGCCAGCAGCGCGTCAGGACGCTCCCTCTCGATCACCTTGTTGACGAACTCCGGCGTGATCGGCTCGACGTAGGTGGCATCTGCGACCTCCGGGTCGGTCATGATCGTCGCCGGGTTGGAGTTGACCAGGATCACCCGGATGCCCTCGGCCTTCAGAGCACGGCAGGCCTGAGTTCCGGAGTAGTCGAACTCGCAGGCCTGTCCGATGACGATCGGCCCCGATCCGATCACCAGCACGCTCGTGATGTCTGTGCGCTTCACCGCCCGACCACCTCCGCTTTGTCGCCGGCCATCAGCGCGGTGAACCTGTCGAACAGGTGGCTGGCGTCGTGAGGGCCGGCTGCAGCCTCCGGGTGGTACTGCACGGAGAAGCCACGCAGCCTCCCGTCTGCCGCCCGCACGGCCAGCCCCTCGACCACCCCGTCGTTGAGGCATACGTGAGTGACCTCTGCGTCGCCGTACGGCGTCTCGATCCGCTCCCCGACCGGCGCGTCGACACAGAAGCCGTGGTTGTGGGCGGTGACCTCCACCTTGCCGGTCGCGAGGTCGAGGACCGGCTGGTTGATCCCCCGATGCCCGTACGTCAGCTTGTACGTCGACAGGCCGAGCGCCCGACCGAACACCTGGTGGCCGAAGCAGATCCCGAAGAACGGCACCTCGGCCGCCAGCACCGCCTGCAGCACTTCGACCTGGTCGTCGGCGGTGGCGGGATCGCCGGGACCGTTGGAGAAGAACACCCCGTCCGGCTGGCCGGCCAACACCTCGGCAGCGCCTGCGCCGGCCGGCAGAACCTGCACCTCGCAGCCGCGCTCGGCGAGCAGTCGGGGTGACGCAGCCTTCACCCCGAGGTCGAGCGCCACCACCCGAAACCGCCGGTCGCCGACCGCCGGCACCACGTAGCCGGCATCGGTGCTGACCTCGGCCGCGAGCGCCGAGCCGGCCATCTGCGGCGCCGCCAGCACCCGCCGCAGGACCGCCGCCGGGTCGCTGTCGACCGACGAGACGCCGGCCCGCATCGCGCCGCGCTCTCGCAAATGCCGGGTCAGCGCGCGGGTGTCGACCCCGCTGATGCCGACGACCCCCTCGGCGGCGAGCGCGTCGTCAAGGCTCCCGCGCGACCGCCAGCTGCTGGGAGCGGGGGCGGGATCGCGCACGACGTACGCGGCCGGCCAGAACTTCCTCGACTCGCCGTCCTCGTCGTTGACGCCAGTGTTGCCGATGTGCGGGGAGGTCATCACGACGACCTGGCGGTGGTACGACGGGTCGCTGAGGGTCTCTTGGTAGCCGGTCATGCCGGTGGCGAATACCGCTTCACCGACCGCTTCACCGACGGTGCCGTAAGCAGCGCCGCGAAAGATCCGGCCATCTTCGAGCACGAGCAGCGCAGGCGCGGGCAGCGGCACGCCGTCCCTCCTTCTCCGCCTCACTGGACGGTCTTAAAGGATGTTCGAGCGAGGCCGACCCTAGCAGTGGACCGACGTCACGCTGAGCACCGGCTCCGGCGTTGCGCCGGTGTGCTCCGTCAGCACCGTCTCCCTTGTCAGAACCCCTTGACGCCGTTGGGCGTGCCGACACCGGTCGGCCCGTCCCAGCCCGGTCCGGCGGTGCAGAGCGGCGAGCCGCACGATCCGTTGGACCCGGTCGTGATGTCGTAGAGCTGCCCCGGGTGGTGGTACGGAAGCCGCCCCGGGAAGCCTGTGGTGTTGCCCGACAGCGCGTAGACCGAGGCGATGATCGGCGTCGCCTCGCTGGTGCCGCCGACCTGTGAGAACTGGCCGTTGAGGACGATCGTGAGGCCACCGAGGTTGGGGTCGGCGGCGGCGGACACGTCGCTCATCGCCTTGGTCTGGCAGCCGGTGTCGATCTTCTCCTGCCAGCGTGGCTGCTGGCTCACCTTCGAACATCCCGAGCCCGCACCCGACCACGCCGACTCCGAGTAGCCGCGAGCACTGCCGTCCCGGGTCACCGATGTACCGCCGACCGCGACGACGTGCGTGTCGTCCGCCGGGTACGCACCGCCCTGGAAGCCGCTGTCACCGGTCGCGGCGACGATCGCGATGCCGCGGTGGTAGTACGCGTTCTGGTGGCGGCGGTCATGAGCGGCGGTGTAGCTGTTGGAGACTGCTACCACACCCTTGGTGAGCGCCGCGAGGTTGGCGGCCATCATCATGTCGTAGCCACCGTTGGTCTCGGACTCGACCACGAGGATGTGGCAGTCCGGGCAGGCCGCTGAGACCGCATCCACGTCGAGCGCCTGCTCCACGTCCCAGCCCGAGTCGGCCGGCGGCAGGTGCTTGGTGCTGCCGTACTGGTTCTCGATCTTCAGGCAGCCGTTGTCGGTCGTGCAGGGCGGCAGGCCGTAGGTCGACCGGTACGTCGCCAGGTCGGACTCCAGCGTCGGGTAGCCATAGGCGTCGACGATCGCGACGGTGCGGCCACCTGACTTCAGGCCGGTGAGGTTGTACGCGGTCTGGATGTCGGTCGGCGTGAAGCCGGACGCCAACGGCGCGGACGCGACCAGCATCTTGCCGTTGCCGCCGGTCACCCCAATCGCCTGACAGGTCGCGCGGCCAGGGCCCGGATGCGGGTTGCACACCCGGACGGTGCCGCGTGTGGATGCCGTGTTGGGGTGCGCGGCCGCGCTGGGCAGGACCGCACCCACTCCGCCCAGCACAAGCGCAGTCGTGGCAACTCCGCTGATGATCAGGCTCTTCCTCACGACGACTCCTTCATGTGGTTCTGTCTGGCCTCTTCTGATGCGGCGACTCAGAACGCCTTGACGCCATTCGGCGTGCCCATGCCGGTCGGGCCATCCCAGCCCGCACCCGCGTCGCACAGCGGCGAACCGCAGGACCCGTTGCTCCCCGACGTGATGTCGTTGAGGAACTGCGGGTTCTCGTACAGGTTCCGCGCCGGGTAGCGGTGGGTGTTGCCCGACAGCGCAAACACAGCGGCGATCAGCGGGGTCGCTTCGCTGGTGCCACCCACCTGCTCGAAGTGTCCGTTGAGCACGATGCTCAACCCTCCGAGGTTCGGGTCCGCCGCTGCGGCGACGTCGCTCATGGCGCGCGTGCTGCAGGTCGTGTCGACGCCGACCTGCCAGTGCGGCACCTTCATGTCCGCCGCGCACCCTGAGCCGGCGCCCGACCAGGCGGCCTCGGTGTA
>JAICMS010000135.1 GCA_025929075.1 Propionibacteriales bacterium | reverse complement strand
TCAAAGAGATCTGCGGGATCACACCGGACGCGTGGACGTTGCGGCGGAAGATCTCGCCGTACAGCCCCAAGGAGACAACGCCTTCCTGGATCCTGGCGCCACCGGAGTCGTTGATGCCGATGACCGGGCAGCCGGTCTTCGCGGCCAGGTCCATGACCTTGCAGATCTTCTCACCGAACACCTGGCCGAGGCTGCCGCCGAACACGGTGAAGTCCTGCGCGAAGACACACACCGGCCGGTCGTCCACGGTGCCGTAGCCGGTGACCACACCGTCGCCATACGGCCGGTTGCGCTCCATCCCGAAGTTCGTCGACCGGTGCCGCGCGAACTCGTCGAGCTCGACGAACGACCCCTCGTCGAGCAGCTTCAGCACCCGTTCGCGGGCGGTGAGCTTGCCTTTCGTGTGCTGCTTCTCCACTGCGCGCACCGACCCGGCGTGCACGGCCGCTTCGAGTCGCTGCTCGAGGTCGGCGAGCTTGCCTGACGTCGTGTGGATGTCGCTGTCGGCCACGGATGGCAGCGTAGCGTCTGCGCTGATGGCTTCCCCGTACGACGACCTCGACCGCCCACCGCTGCAGGCCGCCGCCCTGGAGCGAGCTCTGGTTCGGCCGGGTTCGACCTGGACCGGTGTCCAGGTGCTGGCCACTACGCCGTCGACCAACACCGTGCTCCGCGACCGTGCAGCCGACCCGGCGTCGACCGGACTCGTGGTGATGGCCGAGCACCAGACAGCCGGGCGCGGCCGGCTCGGCCGTAGCTGGGTGGCGCCACCGAGGTCGGCGATCACGATGTCGGTGCTGGTCCGCCCTGCCGGGGTCGAGGTCGCCTGCTGGCCGTGGATCCCGCTGCTGACCGGGCTGGCGCTGGCTGCGGCGCTGCGCCGCACTGCCGAGGTCGAGGCGACCCTCAAGTGGCCCAACGACGTGCTGATCGGCGACAAGAAGGTAGCCGGGATCCTGGTCGAGCGGGTGGAGGCCCAACCTCTCCCGCCTGCTGCGGTCATCGGCATGGGCATCAACGTCAGCCTCGGTGCCTCGGACCTGCCGGTGCCCGACGCCACCTCACTGTTGCTAGCCGGAGCCTCGATGAGCGACCGGACCGTGCTCGTCCGCGCGGTTCTCCGCGCGCTCGAGCGTCTGTTGACCCGCTGGGAGTCCGGCGGTGGCGACGCCTCGCAGGGGCTGCTCGACAGCTACGTCGCCGCCTGTTCGACGATCGGTCAGCAGGTACAGGTTGAGCTTCCCGACGGTGAGCGACTGCTCGGCGAGGCGACGGGCATCGACGCAACCGGGCGGCTGCTGGTCCGGACCGGACTCGGCCAGCGGGCGATCAGCAGCGCCGATCTGGTGCATGTCCGGGCCGCAGATGGCACGATCACCTGAGGCGCGCGGAGCGGGCGTCGGACCGACCTGGAGGAACGATGGGAATCTCGCCGAAACTGCTGGGTGAGGGTGAGCACGTCATCGCCAGCACGCGCACCCACTGGAAGGCGTTGGTCGTCCCGGTCCTCATCTTGCTGCTGACCTGCGGTGTAGCCGGGTTTCTCGTCGCCATCCTGCCCTCGGGCAGTGCCCACGACATCCTGCTGTGGATTGTGATCGCCGTCGCTGCCCTGATCGTGATCTGGTTCTGCCTGCGGCCCTTCCTGGTGTGGCTGACGGCGTCGTACACGGTGACCAACCGGCGCCTGATCAACCGTTCCGGCGTGATCACCCGGCGCGGGCGCGACATCCCGCTGCAACGGATCAACGACGTCAAGTACGAACGCGGCATGCTCGACCGGATGCTGGGTTGCGGGACGCTGGTGATCTCCGACGCCAGCGAGGAAGGCAGTTCCGTGCTGCCCGACGTCCCGCACGTGGAGAAGCTGCAACTGGTCATCACCAACCTGTTGTTCAGCGACGACGGCCGGGAGAGCCCGCCGCCGGGGCTTCGTGCGCAGCCGGACTGACGTGAGCGAGTCGAGTGCCGACGACCTGCAGCGAGTCATCCTCGGAGCGACCCCGGACCTGACGTCTCAACAGGTCGTCGCCGGCGACGCCGACGCTGCCCGGAGCGCGGCCAGGCTCTGGCGCGCGCTGGGCTTTCCAGGCAGCGGAAGCGCCGCCGCCTTCACCCGCGCCGACCGCACCGCATTCGCCAAGCTGTCCGCGCTGGTCGACTCCGGTGCCATTGACCTCGACACGGCGGTCAAGCTCACCCGCGCGGTTGGCTACACCATGGCCCGCCTCGCCGACTGGGAGGTGGCCACGCTCACTGAGTGGGTCGAGCAGGTGGAGGAGACCGACCAGGGCTCCGGCAGCCGGCTGACGACGGCGATCGAGGTCATGCAGACTGTGCGCAAGCCGTTCGAGGAGCTGATGGTCTACGTGTGGCGTCGGCACTTGGCGGCCGCCGTCGCGAGGGTCGAGGCGCTGGGCGCCGCCGACGCCGACCTGCACACGCAGCTCCTCACCGTGGGCTTCGCCGACCTGGTGAGCTTCACGAGGCTGACGACCGGCATCGACCGTGATCGGCTCGCCGACCTGGTCGAGGACTTCGAGACGCTCTGTGCGGACCTCGTGGCGGCCCGAGGCGGTCGGGTGATCAAGACGCTTGGCGACTCGGTGCTGTTCGTCGTCGACAACCCATCGGCAGGGGTCGACATCGCTCTCGACATCGTCGACCGGATCGGCGGGGACCCCGAACTGCCCGATGTGCACGTCGGCCTGGCGACCGGCTCTGTCGTGATGCGACTCGGTGACGTCTTCGGCTCTCCGGTCAACCTCGCGAGCCGGCTGACTGGCATCGCACGCCGCAACCGCGTCATCTGCGACACCGAGACGGCCCAGGCATTACGGGAGTGCGGCGGTGTCGTCGTGCGGCCGCTGACCGAGCGGTCGGTGCGGGGGCTCGGCTCCGTGCGTCCTATGTCGGTACGGCGACGTCGCTGACCTCGTCCTCGACCGGTCCGACGAGAGTTTGATGAGGCCGGAAGACGAAGGTCCGGTAGGTCCAGAACCGGAACGCCATGCCGAGGCCGAGCCCCACCACGTTCGCCGACAGGTTGTCCGCGAGCGGGGAGCGCAGGCCCAGCGCGTAGTGCGAGAGCGCGAGGCAGCTGAGCGCGATCGCCAACCCGACGCCGTTGAAGAGGAAGAACAACACGGCCTCGGTGCGGACCCGGCCGCGAGCCCGGTCGGCCCAGGTCCAGTGCCGGTTGCCGACGTAGGTGATGACGGTCGCTAGTAGCACCGAGATCACCTTGGCAGTGATCGGCTTGTGCTCGAGCACACCTGGGCTGCCGGCATAGCGGAGCAGGTTGAAAACTCCGACGTCGACGACGAGGCCGGCAGCGCCGACCAAGCCGAACTTCAGCACCTCGGGAGTGAGGGTGCGCAGCCGAGGGTAGATGGGAGCTCCTTGGTGTGTATGTCGCTCTGGCGCCGCCAGGTTACTTGCCGATCCTGAGCCGAGCCGACAAAACGGCTGAGAACCGCCCGAGTGCCGCGGGTGGGAAGTCGTCCTACCTTTGCTTCCAGAGACTTCCCGCACGCGACACTAGGCTGTCGGCCGTGGTTGACCGGAACGTCGTGGGTGTCGTGGGGGCCGGCCAGCTCGCCCGGATGATGCAACAGCCGGCAATCGCCCTCGACGTACGGATCCGTCTGCTCGCCGAGGACGCCTCGGCCGCAGCGGCGAAGGTCATCGTCGACTCGACCGTGGGCACCCCACGAGACCGTGACCTGCTGCTGCAGTGGGCGCAGCGGTGCACGGTCGTGACCTTCGACCACGAGCACGTCCCGACCGAGCACATCCGCGCGCTCGAGGCGGCCGGCCACCTCTGCCGGCCCGGCTCGGCAGCCCTCGTACATGCCCAGGACAAGGCCGTGATGCGGGAGCGGATGCAGCGGCTCGGAGTTGCTCAGCCGCGGTGGTCGCGGGTGAGCACGGGGGACGAGGTCACGGAGTTCGCCGAAGCCGGCAAGGGCTTCCCGATCGTGCTCAAAGCCGCCCGCGGCGGGTACGACGGCAAGGGGGTGTGGTTCGCCGAGAGCGCTGCCGACGCCGCCGCCGTCGTGAACGCCATGCCCGACGAGGTCGAGCTGTTGGCGGAGGAGCACGTGGACTTCGTCCGCGAGCTGGCCGCCTTGGTGGTCAGGTCGCCGAGTGGACAGCAGGCTGCCTATCCCGTGGTGCAGAGCGTGCAACGCGACGGCATCTGCGTCGAGGTGGTGGCACCCGCGCCGGAGATCACCGCCGAGCTGGCCGTGCAGACGGAGCAGACGGCGATGCGCATTGCCGCCGAGCTCGACGTCACCGGCGTGCTCGCCGTCGAACTGTTCGAGACCGCCGACGGGCAGGTCCTCGTCAACGAGCTCGCCATGCGGCCGCACAACACCGGGCACTGGACGATCGACGGCGCGGTCACCAGCCAGTTCGAGAACCACCTCCGCGCAGTGCTTGACCTGCCGCTCGGGTCGCCGGCTCCACGCAGCCGCTGGGCGGTGATGGCGAACATCCTTGGCGGGGCACCGCAGCTGTTCGATGGCTACCCGCACGTCTTCGCCCGTGACCCGGCCCTGAAGGTGCACCTCTACGGCAAGGGCGTTCGCCCCGGCCGCAAGGTGGGTCATGTCACGGCGTACGGCGACGACCTGGACACCGTCGTCGAGCGGGCCCGGCATGCCGCCGCCTGGTTCCGCGGCGATGGCGGCTGACGTGCGCCGAGGGCGCCGGACCGGGCAATAGGGTTTGACCATGGCAACAGCACCGGTCGGAGCAGCCGCGACTCCGCTGGTCGGGATCGTGATGGGCTCCGACTCCGACTGGCCGACGATGCGGGCCGCGGCCGAGGCGCTGGTGGAGTTCGACGTCGCCTTCGAGGCCGACGTGGTGTCCGCGCATCGAATGCCGGCCGAGATGCTCGACTACGGCCGCGCCGCCCACGAGCGCGGCCTGCGGGTGCTGATCGCGGGGGCCGGCGGGGCCGCGCACCTGCCCGGCATGCTCGCCGCGGTTACGCCGCTGCCGGTGATCGGCGTGCCGGTCCCATTGCGCCAGCTTGACGGGCTCGACTCGTTGCTGTCGATCGTGCAGATGCCTTCGGGCGTGCCGGTCGCCACCGTGGCGATCGGCAATGCGCGTAATGCCGGGCTGCTCGCCGTACGCATCCTCGCCGGCGCAGACCCGACCCTGACCCGCCGCATCCTTGACTTCCAGGAGCAGCTGCGCGGGACCGCACAGGCCAAGGGCGCCGCGGTGCGCGACGCCGCGGCCGAGGTGACGCCATGACCACGGCCCCCGCAAAGGTCTACGCCCACATCGGCCTGCACAAGACCGGCACCACCTACCTGCAGAACGTGCTGCGGGCCAACCGCGAGGCGCTGCGGCGCCAGCAGGTGGAGTTCGTCGGCGGGCCTGGCCAGCCGGCCCAGGCCTTCGCGGTCTGGGACTTGCAGGGCCGCCGGCCGCGAGGTACCGACGACAAGCGGATCGCCGGCTCGTGGCAGGCGCTGGTCGAGGCGATCAACGGCAGCGGGCTGCGCAGCGCCTTGGTGTCGGAGGAGCGGCTCAGCCTGTCGACACTGAAGCAGGTCCGGCGGTTCGTCGAGGCCTTTCCCGAGTCCGACGTGGAGGTCCTCGTCACGGTTCGCGACCTCGGCCGCGTCGCGGTCTCGGCCTGGCAGGAGGAGGTCAAGAACGACAAGGTCTGGACCTGGCGGGAGTTCTCGACCGCCATCCGCGACCCGGAGCGGGTGGCTCAGAACCCGGCTCGCGACTTCTGGCTGCGCCAGGACGTGGTGAAGATCTGCGAGAGCTGGGAGACGGTGGTCCCCACGTCGCGGGTCCACGTGGTTACCGTGCCACAGTCGCCGGCGCCACCGGAGATGCTGCTCGCGAGGTTCGCGTCTGTGGTGGGCTTTGCGCCGGAGGCTCTCACCGAGGAGCCGGTGTGGAGCAACGAGACCGTCGGCGTCGCAGCGACCGAAGTGATCCGCCGGCTCAACGAGCGCCTCGACGGCAGGCTCAACCAACGCCAGCACGACAAGGTCGTCAAGATGGCGATCGCGCCGCTGTTGGCCCACAACACCGAGCCGGTCCGGTTCGCGCTGCCGCCGGAGGACCTGCCGTGGGTCACG